>NZ_JAYKGW010000042.1:0-63668 GCF_035285525.1 Okeania sp.
CAGTCACTTTCAACATTACAGGAAATGACTCAGATCTAGACGGCACATTAGACTTAGCCACAGTAGACTTAGACCCATCTACGGACGGACGACAAACAACTCGGACAGTAGAAGGAGAAGGAACTTACTCCGTAGATGATAGTGGAAATGTCACTTTTACTCCAAAGCCTGGTTTCAATGGTGTAACCACTCAGATTACATATACAGTTCAAGATGACTTGGGAGCAGTTTCCAACGAAGCTAATATTTCTATAAATGTAACTCCTGTACCTTCCTTAACCGATGATACAGCCACAACTCGGGTCAACACTCCAGTTACATTCAACATCATTGATAATGATGAGAATATTGACCAGACTACGATTGACCTCGACCCAGAAACTGAAGGTATACAGAAAACTATCACCGTTCCTGGAGAAGGTACATTTACTGTAGATGATGGAGGTAACGTTACCTTTACTCCAGAAGATGGTTTCGCAGGAGAGGTATCCATTTCTTATGTGGCCGATGACACCGAAGGTAACACTTTAGAACCTGCTAATATTTCTGTAGAAGTCACTCCCACACCAACTTCTCAACCCATCGCCAACAATGACAACAGTACCACATTTCGTAATCAACCAGTCACATTCAACATTACGGATAACGACAACGATGTAGACGGCAACATCGATCCCAATACGATTGACCTCGACCTAGAAACTGAAGGTATACAGAAAACTATCACCGTTCCTGGAGAAGGCACATTTACCGTAGACTCGGAAGGCAACCTTACCTTCACCCCAGTACCCGGGTTCATTGGCGAAGTAACCATCCCTTACACGATCGCTGATAATGATGGCAGCGTATCCGAACCGGCCAACATCACGATTACGGTCAACAACATTCCGCCTGTAGCTACTGACGACAGCGCTAGCACTGATGTGGGAGAACCAGTCACCTTTAACATAGTCAATAATGACATTGACAACGATGGCAACATCGAACCCACTACCATCGACCTTGACCCAGAAACACCAGATATACAAAAAACTATCACCGTTCCTGGTGAAGGTACATTTACTGTAGATGATGACGGCAACCTCACCTTTACCCCAGTTGATGAGTTCCTTGGTGAAACCAACATCTCTTACACTGTCGCTGACAACAATGGTCAAACTTCCGAACCAGCTAATATCAATGTCACCATTACTAATAACCTACCTGCTGCCAGCGATGATAACATTACCACCACTGTAAATACACCAGTCACTTTTAATATCACAGACAATGATATTGCTGATGAAGGTCTGGATATCGACCCATCAACCATCGACCTTGACCCAGATACTATTGAAGTTGAAACCACACTTATAGTAGAAGAGGGTCAGTTTACAGTCAATGAAACTGGAGAAGTAACCTTTACTCCCACAGATGGATTTATGGGAGAAGTAACCATTCCCTACACCGTAGAGGATACAGCTGGCAACATTACTGACCCTTCTGGGCAAATTACGGTTACAGTCATTGATAACCCTCCCATTGCCACAGATGACAATGACAGTACCTCTGTTAATCAACCTGTAACATTCAATATTGCTAACAATGATGTAGACTTTGAAGGAGAAGTAGACCCAGATACTATAGACTTAGACCCAACTGCATCAGGTATTCAGTCTACATTAGAAGTAGAAAATCAAGGCAGTTTTAGTGTCGATGAAAATGGGGATTTGACCTTTACTCCCGCACTTGATTTTACTGGTGAGGTCACTATTCCCTACACCATCGCAGATGAAAACAATAACGTCTCCGAACCAGCCAATATTACAGTCACTGTGGTTAACATACCACCTGTAGCCCAAGATGACACGAGCAGAACTCAACAGGGGCTGCCAGTTACCTTCAACATCACTGATAATGATAATGACCCGGATACGACTCTTGATTTAACCACAGTAGACCTCAACCCAGCTACACCGGAACGAGATACTAGCGTTACTGTAGCGGCAGAAGGAACTTATACAGTGGATGATGCTGGAAATATTACCTTTACTCCTGAAACTGATTTTACCGGTGTGACTACTATTACATATACAGTTGCAGATGACTTGGGAGCAGTTTCCAATGAAGCTAAGATTTCTGTAAATGTGGTTCCTAATCGCTCCTTGAACGATGACACAGCAACAATTACTGGCAACACCCCAGTCACATTCAACATCATCGACAATGATGAGAATGTTGACCCAGCGACTATTGATCTCAATCCTGAAACTGATGATATAGAGAAAACTATCACCATTCCTGGTGAAGGTACATTTACTGTAGATGATGCAGGGAACGTTACCTTTACTCCAGAGCCTGGTTTTGAAGGAGAGGCATCCATTTCTTATGTGGCTAATGACACTGAAGGTAACACTTTAGAGCCTGCTGAGATTTCTGTAAATGTGACCTCTGACTCAACTCCAGCGCCAACTCCAGCGCCAACTCCAGCGCCAACTCCAGCGCCAACTCCAGCGCCAACTCCAGCGCCAACTCCAAGGCCAACTCCAGCACCAACTCCAACACCAGAGCCTGACACAGATACTCTAGAAGGGTCTCAAATAGATGAAGATCATTCTTGTCCTCCGCCTCCAACTGTAGAACTTGTAGATTTACCTTCTGTACCCCCTCTAGTTCTTGATCCCCATCAATTTGAAGAGTTTTTATTCGGTACAGAAAATGACGAAGTGATTAAAAGTAGTAACATAAATCAAGTTATTACTGCTATTGATGGCTTAGACGGCAATGATTTTATCGAAGGTTCGGAAATTCTTGACATCATATTTGGTGGTTTTGGTAATGATTCAATTTTTGCTAAACGTGAATCTGACTTTGTTAATGGTAAAGAAGACAATGACAATATCAACGCTGGAAAAGGTGATGATACAGCTCGTGGAGGTAAGCATGATGATAACATATATGGTGATATCGGTAATGATACGCTCTTAGGTGATAAAGGTAATGACATCTTATGGGGTGGTACTCCTGGAGGTAATGACAAAGATATTATAGGTAGCGATCTAATGAACGGTGGCAGGGGTAATGACTACCTTAATGGCAACCGCTACAATGATATACTTATGGGTGGTAAAGGTGATGATGAAGTCCGTGGTGGTAAAGATGATGATACCATATTCGGGCAACAAGGTCACGATATGCTCATGGGAGAAGAAGGTGATGACAAGATTGTTGGAGACCCTAATTCAAACTCATCAGAAGAGGAAATAGGAGAAGATTCTGTTAATGGTGGTCGCGGTAACGATATTATACAAGGTAGTCGTGGAAACGACCTCGTAAATGGAGGTAAAGGAAACGATTTCATCTATGGTGGTAAGGATAATGACTTAATCCTTGGGGATAAAGGAGATGATACAATCTTTGGTCAAAACGGAGATGATACAATCTTTGGTGGCAACAATAGTATTGTTGATGGTGATGTATCAGGAGAAGACTACATTCATAGTGGTTCCGGCAATGACTTTATCAATGGTAACTATGCTAATGACGTTATCATTAGTGGTAAAGGGGATGATACTGCACGAGGTGGTAAAAATGATGACTTGCTTTATGGCTTCTTAGGCAATGACCTGATGTTTGGAGATCAAGGCAATGATACCTTATGTGGTTATGTAGGCAATGATACCATGTATGGTGATAACCCTGAATTTGTAGCATCAGTTGGAGCAGAAGGTCAGCAAGACTTTGTCTTCGGTGGTATAGGAGAAGACCTAATATTTGGTAATCAAGGTGCAGATCAATTATTTGGTGAAGTTGGTAATGATACTTTATTAGGAGGTGAGGATAATGATAGGCTATTTGGAGGGTTAGGAAACGATTCTCTCTTAGGAGAAGCAGGTGATGACTTCTTGTATGGAAAGGAAGGTGATGATACTTTATCAGGAGGTAGTGGTAGCGATACCTTCATGCTCAATCTCAACCAAGGACTGGATGTTATTACTGACTTTGATATTAATCAGGACTTCATCCTATTAGATGACCAACTAAATATCAATGCACAAAGTTTCACTGTACAGACTGTTAATAACAATAGTTCAATTTTCTTGAACAACCAACTCTTAGTAACTTTAGAAAATTTATCTATTACCTCAGAGCAAATAGTCAATCGTTTAACTACTCTTAATGATTCCTCAATCGTCTAATAAAGGAGTCAAAAAACCCAACAATAACCTTGATTTATTGTTGGGTTACCATAATTTCAATAAAAAAGAGACGTTTCTAGAAACGTCTCTTTTTTAATATTATCAGGACTTACGCAGCGACCCTAGATATAGTGCTTAAAACCCCATGCGCAATAGTTTTTTGACTCTATATTATAGTACCTTTGCGTAAGTCCTGATTATTAAGTCAAGTCACATCAATTTTGAAGCGTCAGCTATCAAAATTAGAAATTACAACAATTAATTCTCTACCTTCAAGCCAGCATTATCTTGAGTATAAGCTTCCTGATTAATTTTTACAGGTACTGCTCCCCAAATCTCTTTCGCATACTCCATAATCGTCCGATCAGAAGAAAATTTACCCATACGCACAGAATTATAAATAGACATTCTTGTCCATTTTTCTTGGTCTTGAAAAGCTTGACTAACCTGTTCCTGACATTCAATATAAGACTGATAGTCAGCCAATAACATATATTGGTCATTGTACAATAAAGAATCAATCAAAGGCTTGAATAAATTAGGATTACCTTTGCTAAACTGACCACTAGCAATCCGATCAATTACAGACTTTAACTCTGGATTTGTATTATAGTAATCCCAAGGCTTATAACCCTTAGCCTTCAAATCGAAAACTTCTTCAGCAGTCAGACCAAACAGGAAGAAATTCTCTGCTCCCACCTCTTCCCGAATCTCAATATTAGCTCCATCAAGAGTACCAATAGTCATCGCTCCATTCATAGCAAACTTCATATTACCAGTTCCCGATGCCTCTTTACCAGCAGTAGAAATTTGCTCTGATAAATCAGCAGCAGGATAAATTAACTGACCTAATGAAGCATTAAAGTTAGCTAAGAAAACTACTTTCAGACGACCACGCACATCAGGGTCATTGTTAATAACATCAGCAACAGCATTAGTCAACTTAATAATTAACTTCGCCATGTAGTAACCAGGAGCTGCCTTACCACCAAAAATGAATGTGCGAGGTTGAATATCAATATCAGGATTTTGCTTAATGCGGTTGTAAAGAGTAATGATGTTAAATAAATCCAAATGTTGACGCTTATACTCATGGATACGTTTGACTTGAATATCAAACAGAGAATTAGTATCCACCTCAATCCGATTATGCTTTAAAATGTACTCTGCTAGGTCAGCTTTATTCTCCTGCTTAATTTGTCGCCAACGGTTACAAAATTGTGGATAGCTAACATATTGTTCTAGTTGCCTTAGTTGATCTAAATCTCGCAACCAAGTATCTCCTAATTTCTCAGAGAATAACGCAGAAAGTCTAGGGTTACTCAATAAAATCCAACGACGGGGAGTCACACCATTAGTTTTATTCAGGAACTTTTCTGGGAAAAGTTTGTAGAAATCTTTGAGTACACCTTTTTTCAACAACTCACTATGTAGAGCTGCTACCCCATTCACTGCATGACTCCCTACAGTTGCTAAATTAGCCATTCTCACAGCCTTTTCTGGAGTTTCCTCAATTATAGATACACGAGAGATTAACTCCTTGTCATCAGGATACCAAGTTTGCACTTGCTCTATGAAGCGCTGATTAATTTCATAGATAATCTCTAAGTGGCGAGGTAGCAAACTACCAAACAAACTAATTCCCCAACGTTCCAAAGCTTCTGGTAACAAGGTATGATTAGTATAAGCAAAAGTATTTTGAGTAATATGCCAAGAACGCTCCCAGTCCATATCATACTCATCAATGAACAATCGCATCATTTCAGCAATAGCAACAGCAGGGTGAGTATCATTTAACTGAATTGCTGTTTTATCGCTCAAGTTGTCTAAGTTTTGGTGGTTGTTCAAATGCCTGCGGATAATGTCTTGCAAAGCACAGGAAACGAAGAAATATTGTTGTTTGAGTCGGAGTTCCTTACCTTGGGGAGTGTTGTCATTGGGATAGAGAACTTTGGAAATAGTTTCCGAACTCATTTTGTCTGCTACTGCACCATCATAGTTTCCAGAGTTGAACTCTTCAAACTTAAAATCTACACTAGCTTCTGCACGCCACAGACGTAACGGATTAACTGTATTCACCTTGTAACCAGGAACAGGAGTATCATAAGGGATACCAATAACAGTTTCAGCGGGAACCCATGTTACCCTATAATTACCTTTTTTATCGTGATATGCTTCTGTAGTACCACCAAACTTTACTTCTACCTTTTCTGCTGGACGAGCTATTTCCCAGGGGTTGCCAAAGCGTAACCACTTATCCGGAATTTCCGCTTGCCAACCATCTTGTACAGTTTGGGTGAATATGCCAAACTCATAGCGAATCCCGTGACCTATGGCAGGAATTTCTAGGGTAGCTAGAGAGTCCAAGAAACAAGCTGCTAACCTACCCAAACCCCCATTTCCTAAACCTGGATCGTCTTCTTGCTCTAGTAGTTCATCCAAGTTCAGTCCAGATTCGCTAACAGCTTGACGAACTTGTTCATATATGCCTAAGTTAATCAAACTATTACCTAAGTGACGACCCATGAGAAACTCTGCCGATAAGTAATATACTACTTTAACATCTTTCTCATTGTAGGTACGAATTGTAGAAAGAAAGCGTTGGAGTAAGCGATCGCGTATAGTATAAGCCAAAGCACGGTAGAAATCATCCTGTCTTGCCATAGACTCATAAGTGCCTTGCAAATAAAACAGGTTATCTGCTAAGGCACGTCTCAGAGTCGGAATACTCATACCTGTGCGATCGTCTTCTACCTGAATTTGATTTTCAACAGTGGGGTTGGTCGGTTGATTCATTGGCATTCCTTAAGTTTTTCATAAGAAAGAAAGAAAGGTGGTTAGACTGATTAGCTTTACCACACAGGAGTTATTCTATAGGAAACTTTGAAATGAGGAGAGACTCACGAATTAAATTATATTCTTTTACTAATCTAGAGAAAATTAAAATCTATAACTAGAGAGGGTTTGAGACTATATATAGGTATTTAATTTTAATCATTTTTACAGAATTGATTCTAAAATGTGGGCATTTTTGGGCCAGCGAATCAAGGCATAAGTCATAATTTATAAGTCATAAGTCAGGATAAAATTCATAGTAGTAACTTAATGACTGGATAGTAAAAAAACTTTTTTGATTTATCATAATTTTTTTTGATCAAGAGAAAATATTTCAGCCGAAATATTTGAAAAGTATCCATTAAATCATTTCCCCAATTGAAAATTAAGTCCTGTTTTAATTAAAAAAATAGTGAAAACTGACAACATTTTTTACCACAACCTGCTAGCTTTGAAAGACCGTAGTAAAGAATAGAAATTGCCAATTTTCAGAAATTACTTCAATTTTCTGATATCAGAAAACCAGTTTTATTTGTCCAGTAAAACTACTTAGGGAATTACCAAATCTTGGTTAAATTTATTACTCTTTTACTGATACCTATCTTTAAATTTGCGATCTGAAAATTGCCTATTTTGTCACAGATAGAAACTTTTTTTGTCATAGACAAGTCTTATCTAGCGGAGAACAGCAGATTCTTAAGTTTATCAAGAGGCATTGTTAAATCCAGAGATGAATATAGAAGTGGAGTAGGCATCCGGTCCTACCTGAAAATACTGAGAACGGGCAATATTCCCATTCCACAGAACTATTAAAATCATCCTAAAATTATGCAATGTTTATAAAAAATTAACAACGCTCTAAAAAACTTAAGCTACTATTAACGTAATTCAACAAAATATCAACAATGACTGGAAATATAAATGCACTTCAAGTTACTAATAACAGTAACAATAACATTAACTCACCAACTCCCTTAGGTGTTCTACTTCCAGGAACACCTCTAACTGTCTTAGGAACAATCAATGATTTTGACCCAGTAGACTTCTATCGTGTCACAGTTAATACACCCTTAACTTCAGGAATTGCTCTACAAAATCTCACTGGTGATATTGATGTAGCAGTATTAGATAACAATGGTAATTTAATTGCTTATGGCGATAACTTAGGTGCATCCAATGAAGCATTTCAAGCACCTTTCTCTACCCCCGGTGAATATTTGATCAATGTTTATCAGACTGTTCCTGGTATTGCTAGTGAATATCAGTTAGGTCTATTTCCTCCTAGCGCTCCAGTTAATGTTAATACTATTGACAACAGTAATGATAATATCAATACACCAACTGTTTTGGGTCCTCTAGTTCCACAAGCTGCACCTACAAGTGTATCGGGAATAATAAATAATTTAGACGGTGTAGACTACTATCGTGTCACAGTCGATCAACCCTTAATTTCAGGAATTGCTTTGCAAAATCTCACTGGTAATATTGATGTAGCAGTATTAGATAGCAACGCTAACTTAATTGCTCGTGGCGATAACCTGGATGCATCCAATGAAGCATTTCAGGCAGCTTTCTCTACCCCCGGTGAATATTCGATCGTTGTTTATCAAACAGCTCCTGAAATTTCTAGTAACTATGATCTGACCTTATTTCCTGGGGATGCTATTGAAACAACAACAATTACAACGTCTCAACCAGCAAGTATCACTATTCAGGGTGATATAGTCAACAATGATGAACGTGTCAGAAGTAGTGACAGATTTTTTGCCAATAACTCAGATACAACAGTTGTCAGAAAACACGACTATTTGTTAAAAGCCACATTTAACACTCCCATAACAATTGAAATGATTGCCAACAATACTGGCGATCCTTTTCTTGAAGTATTTGAACTTCCTCAAGATGATAATGATCCTCTACTAAATCCTCAAGACCAGCAGATACCAATTGCCGCCAATGATAATGGTGGTGGCGGTCTCAATGCCAAAATTGGACCAGGGGTACAATCGGATTCTTTAGGGATTTCTTCGGAGTTAACTTTATCACCAAATGTTGACTATGTGTTGCGTCTAACTTATAATGAGCAACCTTTCAATGCAAGTTATACCTTAAATGCAAGTGTTGATAATGGTTTTATCAGTTTGGATAGGGTATTTCTCGGAAATCCAGCAGGCTCCCCAGTTATTGGAGGAGATACATCAATAACTGATTTGTCTATTTAAGAAAACTCTTTACTAACTAGGGGGTGTCATCAATTAAATAAGTTGACAAAAAAGCTGTTGTCTGTTATTCAAAAATGGCGATCACCATTTTTTAGGTTCAGATACAGCGAGCGCACACCTGAAATTGTCCGGTCGGTAGGGGTGGGTTTCTCCATAGAGAGGTTGCATAAGTGCGTCCGTACAATAAACAATTTTTCAAAAGTCAAGTTAGATAAACCTGCTCCCCAATGATGTAATGCACAGTTTTAGCTTTGTCAGTCCACCACTTTTTTCGATCAAGCTTCTAACGTCTAATTGATGACACACCCTAGAGCTGGCTTCTGGAAGCCTTTTTGTTGAGGTAGGGAGTAGAGACGTTGCATGCAATGTCCCTACAGATTAAGGAGAAATAGGAGTTATATAAGAGGTGGTCGTTCATACAAATCCTCCTAGGGACATTATTTATATAGAATGTCCCTATTTTTGTCTTCCCATCAAAAAACTCTGTAGAATTAACCACAAGGCGATTATGACTAATGTCATTGCCTCCCAACAAATAAAAACGGGGTTGTGGAGATGCTTAAAGGCAGGGAGGGGTATCACCGGAGTTCCCAGAACAAGGTACACCCCAAGGTGGTGTAGTATCACCACTACTAGCCAACATAGCATTAAACGGTATAGAGGACATCCACCCATCCGTAAGATATGCGGAGGATATGGTGTTCTTCTTAAAACCAAAAGATAACGCTGAGAAGATTTTAGAGAAAATACAGCAGTTCCTAGACAAACGTGGGATGAATATATCAGCAGAAAAGACAAATATAACACAGGCAACGGCAGGCTTTGACTTCTTGGGATGGCACTTTAAAGTGCAAGAAAACGGGAAGCCTCGTAGCACTCCCTCAGAGGAAAACTACGAAAAACTCCGCAAGAAGGTAAAAGCTATAGTCAACAACTCTGTATTAGCCACTGCCACCAAAGCGAAAAAGCTAAGTCCCATTATTAAGGGTTGGAGAAATTACCATCGGTACTGCAAGATGGACGGTTCAAGGTTTAGTCTATGACTAAGCCATGGAACCTGTAAAAAGTTCCTAAAGAATAAAAACAAAGGCAAAAAGGAAGCCAGAAAACTCATAAATCAAGGATTTCCAGGTGCGAGGGGTAATACCCTCCATCGACTCTAACAAACTTAAGTTGATTTAATTGAGCTAAAAATCAATTTATATGTTACAATGTATTATATACCCCAATTGATGTTAAAAAACATCCATTTTGGGTAATGTTTATTAAGAGATTGTATGAAAAAACAACCAAATTTTTCGCCTTCTTTGTTAACTATATAGGAATAGTTCGGTTATCTCTCTGTTGTTGTAGTTGCTTCTTAAATTATGTTAAGCAATCATGGAATTAATCTAGATAGTTAAACATATAAGCAATAGTTTTATCTAATTTTTCCGGAAACCAAAAAAGATAAGTTGGAGTTAATCTCAGTCCTTAAGACTCTGAAAGAAAAATTAAAATTTTTTACCTACGGACAAAAGGTGAACAATTAATTGAGGAATTTAGTCAAGACTTGTATTACAAACAAGAAAAGCAAACTAATACTTACTCCAGCTTGCATACAAACTGAAATATAAAATTTATCAATAGATGCTATGTAAAAATTAAATTTATCTTATTATTTCATGTAAATCATGTAAATAAAGATAAAAAAGTCCAACTATAAAGTTTTTTTTCTACTTTATAGAATTTTGGGGGATGGGCGAACCTATCCTTATCTAGTTGTCTCTATATATACATACCTCCACTATCAGGAGCAAACCATAACTACTGCAATATTTATTATTAATGGAGTTTACTACAAGAATGTCAAAATTAAATCAAGAAACTAAAACTCAGAAGACAACTAAAACTACAATTAGCGGTAGTCTTTACTCCTCAATGGATACAGTTCGTACTTATTTGCGTGAAATTGGTCGTGTACCACTCCTAACTCGCGAAGAAGAAATTGTTTATGGTAAGCAAGTGCAGCAAATGATGCAACTGCTGGAGTTGAAAGAAAAATTAGAAGAAAAAATTAAGAGAGCAGCAACCGAACTAGAATGGGCAGAATATGTAAAGCTAAGTTTAGAAACACTTCAAAAACAGATTAAGCAAGGTCAACGTGCCAAGCAAAAAATGATTGAGGCTAATCTGCGTTTAGTAGTAGCGATCGCCAAAAAGTACCAAAAACGAAATATGGAATTTTTGGATTTGATTCAAGAAGGTACTCTGGGATTAGAGCGGGGGGTAGAAAAATTTGACCCTACACGAGGCTACAAATTTTCTACTTATGCCTACTGGTGGATTCGTCAGGCAATCACTAGAGCGATCGCTCAACAAGCTCGTACAATTCGTTTACCAATCCATATTACGGAAAAGCTCAATAAAATCAAAAGGATTCAGAGAGAGCTAATTCAGAGTTTAGGTCGTAGTCCTACTCCTTCTGAAATTGCTCAAGCTTTAGAACTAGAGCCTGCTCAAATTAGAGAGTATCTTTTGATGGCCCGTCATCCTATTTCTTTGGATTTACGAGTTGGAGACAATCAGGACACAGAACTGCAAGAACTTTTAGAGGATGAGGCATCATCTCCTGATGACTATATCACTGGTGAGTTATTACGTCAAGACTTAAATACTTTATTAGGAGAATTGACTGAACAACAACGTCGTGTCTTAATATTGCGTTTTGGCCTTGAGGATGGTAAGGAGATGTCTTTGGCTAAAGTAGGAGAGAGACTCAACCTCAGTCGTGAGCGAGTTCGCCAACTAGAACATCAAGCTTTAGCCCATTTACGTCGTCGCCAAGCTAAGGTCAGAGAGTATGTAGCCAGCTAAAATAATTAATAATTAACAATTAATAATTATTAATTACCTTTTCTTATGAATAAGAGGATTGGCTGAAAGGAATTTTTTTCTTGATCTTGGTCGATTGGATATGCGGTTTTCGGGGCTTGAGCTGACATGAAACACTGGGTGACATACATGAATAGGCTTTATACCCTAATTTTTCGGTAAATGTGTTTAGAGATCAAGAGATTTCCTGTACTTCCCTTTGAAATATCCCTAATAAATAGGGACTGAAAATTTTGTAGGGATTGTCGAAAGTTTATTGACATTATTCCTTGTGGAGGTGGTTATTTTTAATGATTCCCTCTACAAGGAATTTTATTTGAGAAAGATAACTTTAATGTTGTGGTTGAAAAAGCAACAAAAATTGTTATGAAAATATACCATTGCCCTTTTATACGGGTATGATAATGATGTAGATAATAATTAAGCAATATTCGTGATTTTTAGGTTAGTGGCGATCGCAACCTACTCTATGTTGACTTATGGTGTACTTAATAAGCCAATAATACACCATCAATATATTTCTGTTAAGTTTAGGGAAGAAAGGCCAAAGATTTCTTATATGGATAATAATAATATGTTGCAGACTAATGGAATTTACCTTTTTGGTCAGTCTAAGCAACCAAATCAAGTTCAGAATGAGTATTTTATCTTTGAGTTCAGGAATGGTAAGGTAATTGGTGCTTTTTACCTACCTTATTCATCTTTTTACTGCTTTTATGGTTTTCATCAACAGAAAAGTTTACAGGTAAAGGTTATAGATAGTTATGATGATACTGCTTCTGACTACATAGTAGATTTGACAAAATATTACTCACTTACTGAAGCAACTGATAATGATTTCCGAGTATTAAAGACTTGTCGAACTAACTATCAACACTTAGTTTGGTAATTGAATGTTATATTATGATTGGTTGAATACTTAATTATCAAAAGTAATACTATATTTGTGAAGTGCTAAAATAATCAGCTAGAAAATAGATATTATTAAAGACTTAATATCGTATTAATAAATAGTATTTATAAATATAAACTTCAAATATAGCAAAATTTTTGATAATTGGTATGATTAAGCAAAAAAATCTAGAGTTTTTCTGTTTTTTTTGCTTTAGTAAAGATAATATCTATAGCAATCTTAAATGGGTGGTGAAAAATCAATAAAGTAACTAAAAAAACTGAAATTTTCACCTGTTACCTTTTCCCTAAAAGCAATGCAATTTTATACAGGAATAAAGTAGGATTGCTATAAGTGTGAATTTTGTTTCACGCAGGTACACAAACTATCTGGCAAAATACCTGCGATATTCTTCTTTTTTAATTAAGTGATTAAGAATTAAAATTAATATTCAATACCAGGTTGGGCTTTGATACCTTGTTCTCTAAAAGGATGTTTAATCATTTTCATTTCTGTTACTAAATCAGCTTTTTCAATTAGTTCAGGGGGTGCGCCTCTACCTGTCAAAATAATATGAGAATTTAATGGTTTTTCTTCTAAGCCTGCTAATAAATCTTCTAACTTTAAATAACCTAATTTTAGGGTTACATTAACTTCATCAAGCAAGACTAATTTAATGTCTGGGTTACGGATAAAAGTTAAAGCCAAATTCCAAGCTTCATAAACTTTCTGAATATCGCGCTCCCGGTCTTGAGTTTCCCAGGTAAACCCTTCACCTAAAGCATGAAAAGATATTTGTTGGCCCCACTTGTTAAAAATTGCTTTTTCTGCGGGTTCCCAAGCTCCTTTAATAAATTGGATAACTGCTACTCGAAAGCCATGTCCTAGAGAACGCATTACCATACCTAAGGCTGCTGTAGTTTTGCCTTTACCGTTCCCAGTATTGACAATAATTAAGCCTTTTTCTTCAGCAGCTTGAGATACTCGTTGTTCTTGTACTTCTTTACGACGCTGCATTTTCTGTTTATATTGCTCTGGAGTCATTTCAGTTATCAGTTATCAGTTATCAGTTATCAGTTATCAGTTATCAAGACTTCCTGTGATAGGCAGGAAATTTGAGGCATTTTAAAGTCTATATCATAGTCAAGCTTAATTTGTCAATCAATATTGAAGAAACCAACCAATTTGAGAAAATAATATAGCCAGGACTTACAGAAAGGTACTATATATAGAGCCAAAAAACTATTGTACAACAGTTTTAAGCACTATATCTATGGTAAGTGCGTAAGTCCTGATAGCAATTCTAAATGAAGTTGCAAGATTTGATTGTAGGGTTTTGGTTTCCTTTCCCCAAGTGTCAAGGAATTTGGAGACCAAACCCCTACAGTTAAGGTACTATATATAGAGTTAAAAAAGTATTTTGCAATAGTTTTAAGGACTATATCTAGGATCGCTGCGTAAGTCCTGAAACATTAATAATGATAAGACATTTTCAGGAAATGAGGAAGTACAAGGTCTAGAAAATACACAAACTAAATTAATGAAAACGGACTTTTTCTCAACACCTTCGACATTCTTTAATTATCCTGCTGTTGCTGCCAATCAGATATAATTTTTTCTAAATACCAAATCCTATCTTTACCAGGATATCTTTCTTTCATATTTGCAATTAATTGTTCTGCCATTTCCCAATATCCACCAACCATTCTTAAGAGTTGTTGTTTAAGTTGATTATATTTAGCATCTTGATCAATATTCTGATTTTGACTATAAACAGATGTCCGAATTTTCTTCAAATTTTCTAATGTTTTTTTATAGTTATTCCAATCTTCTACTTCTCCAAATAATCGAGCAGCATTTTGATAGTCATCTATAGCTTTTTTTATTTCTTCTAATCGGGAATAAATAATGCCTCGATGATAGAAAGCTTTAGCTTCATTAGGATTAATTTTTAATGCTTGTTCATAATCTTTTATTGCTTTTTGATACTCACTCATATCTCGATAAGCATTACCTCTATTTACATAGATAAGTGAATTATTAGGTTCAATTTTTAAAGCAGTATTAAAGTCAGCGATCGCTCCTTGAAAGTCTCCTATTTGACTACGAATCATTCCCCGATTTCGATAAGCTAAAACATCTTGATTATCAAATTGCAAAGCTTGATTAAAATCTGATATTGCTCCTAAATTATCTCCTTGTTTATAACGAATAATTCCTCGACAACAATAAGCTTGAGCATCTGAACTATCTACTTGTAATGCCCAGTTTAAATCTGTTATTGCTCCCTGGCGATCACCTTTTTCAAATTTTCTGACTATTCGACTTAAAAATATTTTACTATCATCTTTTTGCCACTGAAGATTACTGTCAGTTTGAACAAAAGCAGAAGCTAAGTTTTGCAACTGTTTAATATTATCCAAACATTTCCGACAGTTAATAGCATCTTTCTGTTCTAAATACAATTCTGCTCCACGTTTAAAATTAGTAATTGCATCTCCTAGGTTATCTTGTTTACGGTAAGCATTACCTAATAATTTATATGCTGGAGCGTAGTTATTATTAATCGTAATTATTTGATTAGCATCTGCAATAGTTCCGGGAATATTTCCTATTGCTAAGTTGGCAATACCACGGGCAAAATAAGCATCTATATAATTAGAATTAATTGTCAAAGCTTGAGTATAATCTGCAATTGCTATTTCTATATTTCCTAAGTCAAATTTTGCTAAACCTCTACCATAATAAGCTTCTGCAAAATTAGAATTAATTTCTATAGCTTGGCTAAAATATTCAATTGCTGCTTGATAGTTTCCAGCACGAGATTTAGCGACGGCTTGATTATAAATTTCTTGTTCCATGACACTAAGATTTATTTTATAAAATTATTTATGAGTTGTCAGCATTTAGCAGTTATAGGAATCTTAAAATAGGTTGTAAGATTTTATCGTAGGGATTTGGTCTGCAAATCCTTTAGCATAGTATTTGGGTTTGGAGACCAAACCCCTACATCTTTTTCTCACATCTGATTCCTGATTGCTACAGCATTCAGCTAACAGTTACTAATTGATTATCTTTTTAGTAATAGACATCTCCAGAAAAGAGGGAACTGGGAACTGGGAATAGGAAGAAAGAATTGATTTAATTTTTCATTTTTGGAGATGTCTAATAGTTAGTCTTGAGAAGTTTACAGAGAATTAAAAGTATTGGAAAAAACTGACTTTGACAAAAGAAAATATATTTTTATTCTTGATTAAACAGCTACAAGGTGAACGCTAATAGTTGAATTATTACTATTAGTTAACCTGAAAATTTAAAAAAGCTGTTGGTACAGTATTCCCCAGGAAATACTAATAGCTGAATGTTAAATTGGGTGCATCTCATATTTATTTGTAAAAATCATCTTTTTTCTATTATCTGTTCCTTGTTCCCTGTTCCCTATTCCCTGTTGCTTAAATTTCCAAAAATCCTTTTTTCCCTATTCCCTATTCCTTGTTCTCTGTTCCCTAAATTTGCAAAAATCCTTTTTTTCTTATTCCCTATTTCCTATTCCCTGTTCCTTGTTCCCTATTCCCTAAATTTCCAAAAATCCTTTTTTTCTATTACCTATTTCCTATTCCCTATTACAACTTATTGAGGATTGCCATATATTTTTTTTGTTCTATATTCTGTGTTATTGGAATCTCAATAAAAAATTCTGTTCCCACTCCTAAAGTAGAAATACAACTCAATTTTCCGTGATGTTCATCTACTATAATTGAGTAACTAATAGATAATCCTAAACCAGTCCCCGAACCCACAGGTTTAGTAGTCATAAAAGGGTCAAATATTTTGGCTTGAGTTTGTTCTGTCATTCCACAACCATTGTCAGAAATTTTGATTTGTACCGAATTAGAATCTGTCACTTCAGTCTTAATTAAAATTTGCGGATTCTCATTTTTTTCTCCTCGACTGATGGAAATTTCTAAAGCATCTATAGCATTTTCAATAATGTTGAAAAATACTTGATTTAATTTACCAGGATTACAAACAACTAGGGGTAAATCTCCATATTCTTTGGTAATATTAATTTGCTGATTACTTTGATTTCCTAGCTTTGTAGAAGTGTAACAACGATGCTGTAAAATCGAGAGACTAGACTCAATATTTTTATTAATATCTACTGATTTTCTAATTGATTCATCTAACCGGGAAAAAGTTCGTAAATTCCTAACTATATTACTAATTCTGTTAGCTCCATATTTCATTGAATTTAACAATTTATGTGTATCTTCCACCAAAAATTCTATATCTATTTTTGAGAGAATATCGTTAATTAAATCTGTAGGTTGAGGATATTCTTGCTGATAAGCATAAATCAGTTCTAATAACTCATCAAAGTATTCAAGGGCATAATCAACATTCCCATAAATAAAAGTTACAGGATTATTAAGTTCGTGAGCTATTCCTGCTACCATTCGTCCTAAACTTGACATTTTTTCAGTTTGAACTAATTGAGTTTGATTATTGGAAAGCTTTGCTAAAATTTCCTCAGTAGTTAATAGCTTTTCTAAAGTTGTTTCTAATCTGTGCATTTGCTCTTGAATTTTTTTATCTCTTGCTTCAAGTTCTTCTGCCATAAAATTAAATCCTTTAGCTAACTTATCTACTTCATCATTATAGGTAACAGGAAGTCTAATTTTTAAGTTACCACTTGCTAACTTTTCTGTAGCATTAGTCATTGTATCAACTCGACCTGCAATTAAACCTGATACTAAATAACCGACGAAAATAGCTATTATCGATCCTACCAAACATAATAGACTAATCAATATCCAAAAATTTCTTTTTGTTACTTCTAAATCTTTTCTATCATAGAGAATAACTAATTCTAATTTAGTAGTATCTAATCTTGATACAGATATAGTCTGAACAGTATATAATGTACCGCCAACTTTAATTTTTTCTAATTCCTGATTAGATAATTCTTGAATTTTTTCATCAGGAAAACTGTAAGCTTTTGGGAAACTAGAAGCAATTATTTTTCCCTTTTTCAAAGCAATAAGTTCTTCTTTTGTTCCCTGAGTTATTTCTGCTAGTAATTTATCATCGATAACTCTACCAATAATAATACCCCCAATAATTCCTTCCTGAGATTTTATGGGCGCAGTTCCGATTAATATAGATGGTATTGATTTTTCTGTAGTAACAATATTAGAAGAATATACCCCATTAATTACCTGTGAAACTATGGTTGGATTAGTAATTTCTTTTTGTTTAAACTTGGGACTGCGTAAATTTATTAACTGATTGCCATTTTGATCTATGAGCTGCATTAAATCTAGAGATAAACTGATTTTTAAAGGTAATAATTGTTGCAAAGTTTCTGTTTTATCTTTTAATTGTAATGCTTTTCTAACTGTTGTTCCCTCCACTATTAATTTAGCATCTAACTGCATCTGCCTTATTTTTTTGTGAAATGTTCTTAAAATTAACGAAGCAACACCTTTGACTTCTTGTATTTCTTTTTCTTCAATATATTTAAGAAATAAATAACTAATACTAAAAGTTCCAGAAATCCAAATTAAGAGGAAAACTAAAACAAATGGAATACTAATTTTTTGTCTTAAAGGTAGTTTGGGATAAGGATTGAAAGGAACATTTTTTACTAATCCAATTAAAGAAGATAAACCTCGATTAAGTTTTCCTTTATTAGGATTAGTCTGGTTTTTAGTACCACGCATTTTTTTATTAACTAATTAAAAGTAAAAATATATATCACATTCTATTGTATTACAGTTATCTACTATTCAGCATTACTTTCCTTTTTCCCTTACTTTTGTTTAAGCATTTAATCTGTATTCAGTTTTGATAATATTTTAATATAAGAACTCTATTTTATTCATGTCAAAAATCTTGCTACTTTTTGGTATGGAGGTTTGGAGGTAATGAGCAATAGGTCATTTCAGTTATTAGTTATCAGTTATCAGTTATCATTAGATATCTCCAGAAAAGAAGGAACAGGGAACATAGAAGGTGGGAATAGGGAAGAATAATTGATAATTTCGTATGAGAGAATTGATTTGAATTTTTATTTTTGGAGATGTCTATTAGAGAGTGAACCTCCGACTAAATTCGGAGGCTTGAAATACTGATTTATCGGGAACCGTGTTAAAATTTTTTCATCCCCAAACAAGGGGAAGCTTTATACCTCTTTTTTTGGTAAAACTTTAGGAGTTTATTTCTAGTTTTTAATTTGTCATAACCTCTGAACGGATTGCTATATTCTTCTCAGATAAATACATAATTTTTTATGTGCCTATTTAAGTATACAAATTAAGTTTTATGGTGAGAAAAAAACTGTAGGGGTTTGAGTTCCAAATCCCTTGGTACTTGCTTGGGTTTAGAGACCAAACCCCTACAATAAATCTTACAACCTTTTTAGGATTGCTATAGTATAATAACTGTTAGGGTACCTCCGACCCAGGAGGCTAACTGATAGCTGAAACGACTTAATTATTTTCTACTATATAATCAGTTGATTCTAATGCTTCCTTACCTTTTTGACTGAGAAGAAAATCAATAAATTCTTGAGTTCCAGAAGTAGGTTGAGGAGAAAAAACAATCCCAATAGTTTGAGTCATTTTATATTTACCATTCTGAATATTAACTTTGTTAGGAGCAACATTATCAATGCTAAGTATATTAACATTATCCTCTTTTAAATTTTCCCAGTTTGAGATAATACCAATACTATAAGGAGTAGTTTTTATCCCTTCCAGAAGTAGATCGTCATCTTGAAAAATAATAGCTTTTGATGTTATTTGAAAATTTTTTCCTATATAATGCTCTCGAAAAACTTCTTTTTCTGTTTCGTCTTCAGCTATATCTAATAAAACAATTTCCGCATCAGGTCCTCCTACCTCTTTCCAATTCGTAATAGTACCATTATAAATACCTTTAATTTGCTCAGTATTCAGATTAGAAACTCCTTGAACATTTTCATTAGTAATCAAAACCACAAAATTTTTCACTACGGGAATATATTTCACATTTTCTGGTGTTTCTGTTATTGTTATTTCCTGACTAATAACTCCAATATTAATTACTCCATCTTGAACACCTCGAATACCACCACTACTTTGACTATTAGGCATCAGAGTAACTTCAATAGAGTCATTTTCATAAGCATCAGCTAATATTTCCATGATCGGATAACCTTCAGAAGAACCACCTATTTTAATCTCTTCCTCGATAGTTTTTTGGCTTTCACTTACAGCATTATTTTCCCCTATACAACTGGTGAGAGTTACTAGAGTTAATATGCCGCCAATTAATGGAATTAATAAATTTTTTAATTTCATTTATCACTTGCTTAATACACAAATTGCTATTATAGTTTTACTAACCCAAATATAGCATTCCGAAAATTTAACAGCCTTATATTTATCTATTCAAAAATAATCTCTGCAAGAATCTAAGCTTTTTTAAATTTCCCACCCTATTTCAGTTATCAGCAGGACTTACCTATTGGAGACGAGTTTCGGTCATTTGAGATTGCTATCCTCGCTGTCTCTCGTATCGGACAGAAATATTTTGCTTTGCGTAACCCGATCAGTTATCGTTGATCATTTATTAGTTAAGTAGGTAGGTAAAAAAAATTATAAGTACGTCCGCAGCGACTAGAACGGAGTAGAACGAAACAATCTCAAGGGTTTTTACTACTTTAACATTTCATTAAATAGGGCTAGCTGATTAAATATCAAAGCATTATTCAATAAAGGTTTCAGCCTTTTTTAGTCCGGAAAAAGTACCAGCTTTTAGGTCTTGAAAGCTAAAAGGTCTAGTATTTTTGGCTAATTGTGACAGAAAATTCAGAGATAGTTCTTCTGACTACCTCTTCTGTAATTCCCATTCCCATACGGATGCTGGATTCACCGATTCTGACTCCTCCCCTTGCCAAAATACTTTTGAGCGCAAACCCTAAATAGTGGTGCTTATTTGCACCTATTTACTTATCAGTACAAATCTATACTTTATAAACATCTTCACTTAACAGAAAACTTGGGCATTATTGACAAGTTATAGATAAGTCTTAGTTAGGATTTTTGGGGAGAAAAATATACTAAAAAACACTTTTTTTGGCGATCGCTTAAGTAGTTTTATTTATCTACTATGATGTTTTCTCCTTTCTCCCCTACCCCCTACTCCCTACTCAAGAATAGGAACTAAATTTTTGAGAGTAGCTTCCATAATATCTGTCGTTTGCGCTGAGACTGTATAAACTAGAGCTTCTCGGTAAACTCGTTGTGCTGCATGACTTTGGTGATTCGCAGCTCCACTCGAAACAGTTACAGCAGCAGTAGCGCAAAGTTGAGCTAAATTAATAGCTTTTGCTCTGAGGTGGAGTTTTGTCGCAAAATCTGTATCAGGATTTTTATTAGCTAATTCTATAGAATTTCGACATTGAGTAACTTCTGTTTTTAGGGAATTTATAGCATCATTAATAAAAACTAGAGATTTCTTTTCTGAAACTTTAATCATAATATCTATACCTGCCAAAGCACATCCTAAAGCAAAGGGAGTAAAGCCTAATATTTTTTTTCTGTCGTTTTCTTGAACCCAGTTTACAGGTTGAATAGAAACTAAACGTTCATTAGATAAAAACCAATTTTTAACTGTAGCACTAACAGTATTAGTTGAATTAATAGCACACAAAGACATAGGTTTTGAGAAAGTAATATTGCCATTTAATTGATTACTTTCAATAAAAGGTATCATCCCAAAAATTGCTCTGCCATCCGGTAATTTTGCAGCAATAATAAACTCTTGAAATATACCCCAACCAGTTATCCAAGGCACAATTCCTTCTATATAATATCCACCTTGAGTAGGGAAAGCTTTGACTGGTACTTCCGCGCGTCGAAGTTGAGAAAAACCTACTCCTAATAAAATTTTTCCGTAGCTTAAATGAGGTAAATATTCTTCTTGTAATTGATAATTTTCACTTGATGCTAATATTGCTGCTGCACTTTGATGTTGGGTTTGGAGAAAAGATAATGCACCAGAATATCTGGCTAGAAGTAATTGATAATTAAAATAATCTTGTCGAGCTAATTCTAAACCTCCCCACTTTTGCGGAATTTTTAACCCTAATAAACCTGATTTTCCTAGACTCATTAAAGCCTTTTCTAATTCTATTGGGTTAGTATCAATTTCATTAGCTACGGGAACAACAGAATTTTGTAAAATTGAATAGACAATTTGTTCTATATTTTGGGTTCTTTCTGAATTTTTAGTGAGGGATGATATAGTCATACTAAATGCGGTTTAGAAAGCATATTTACTGTCAAGGTAAGACAGAAGGAAGAGGGCAGAGGGCAGAAGGAAGAAGGGTTAAAATGATCTCTATAGAGAAACCCTAAACATTTTTTTATTGTATTATATCAGAATTAAATTTTTAGGAAAAAATTGCAGTATTTTAGGTGAAATATTCTACATAAGCATTCAGCTATCAGCAATAAAAACCTGAATCATAAGGAGGAGATTTAAAGGAATATAAGTTTAAAAACTAAATTTTGTAGTCAGAAAAATTTCTGATTTTTCGGGAACCGTATGATAAAGCTTTTATGTTAAACTAAGAGCAATAGTTGAATGCTGACTACTGAATGCTGAATGCTTACTATTCCACTACCGAACTAATTAATTTTCCCTATCAAATACTGCCAAAACTGTTAGATTAATCTGTTTAAATCCAGGAGATAATATTAAATCATTACCAGAAAAATTACCGACTTCTATATAAGTTTTCCCTTTTAATTCTAAGACTAATATACTTTGAGTTTCTGGGTCAACAATCCAATATTCAGGAATCCCACAATCTTGATATTGAATTCTTTTAGCAATATAATCTCTCTCTTTGTAAATCTCCCGGACTAACAACTTCAACAACTAATAAAGGAGGCAATATAGACAAGCGAATCGTATTCCTTTTTGATAATAATTGAATATGTTCTTCTCAGATAATAGTCAAATCTGGATAGGGATTTTTAGGTTCACCTCTTACCTCTAATTCTAATCATTGCCCCCGAACTCGACGATGACCTAAAATTAAAGCAAATTGGAGGAATAAAAAATTAGCAATTTCTATATTTAAACCTGACTCTGGAGGCACTTCAATTAATTCTCCATTAAATAATTCATAGAACTTTTCTGAGTTATTATTATAGGATAAATATTCTTCAAAAGTTTGAAATTTATAATTAGTTTTTAGCATCAGATTGTTGAATTAGGGAGTAAGGAGTAGGGAGTAGTTAAGAATTAGGAAAAATCGGAATTTATAGAACAGTTAATTTTTATCATAGCTGCCTTGATTTTTCTACTTAACTTTACCCCAAAATCCTCAATTTTTGATTTTCTTCCACAGACAGAAAAGAGCGTACTTTTTCTAGATATAAAAAGCCTAAACTTTTTTCTGTCAATACTTTTTTTGTATGTTTAATCAGCAAGCATTATTTATCACTTTTTTTTCTTACTCTCTACTCCCTATAAAGATAAAGTTTGAAATTTATAATGAATTTTTAGCATCAGATTGTTGAATTAGGGAGTAGGGAGTAGGGAGTAGTTAAGAATTAGGAAAAATCGGAATTTATAGAACAGTTAATTTTTATCATAGCTGCCTTTATTTTTCTGACTAACTTTACCCCAAAATCCTCAATGTTTGATTTTTTTCCACAGACAGAAAAGAGCGTACTTTTTCTAGATATAAAAAGCCTAAACTTTTTTCTGTCAATACTTTTATATTTAATCAGCAAGTCTTATTTATCAATTTTTTTCTTACTCTCTACTCCCTATAAAGTTGGAAATTTATAATTAAATTTTAGCATTAGATTAACTACTCCAGAACATATTATTCATCACTTTTTTTCTATTCCCTACTCTCTACTCTCTACTCCCTATTCTTCAGATTGACTGCTCCAGAAATCAATAAATATTATTTCATTTTCATTATGTTTTTAATCTAACTAATAATGTAAAAAGCATTAAGAGGAAAAACCTTTTTCCTTCTTCCTTCTTCCTTCTTCCTTTTTCCTTCCTCGTTCCTACTCCCTACTCCCTACTCCCTATTCTTCCTAATTTTCCTCAATATATTCTGCAATATTTGGTAATTTGCCAATCTTAGCAGTAAGTAACTGGGGACCAGCAACCACAATTTTAATTGCACCTTCTTCTACAAGCTCAAACAAATATTTCTCTATCTTAGGTCTTTCTATTACTTCCTCAATCTCTAATTCCACACCCTTTTCTTGTGCCTTACGTTTCACCCGCTTCAAAACATCATTAGCTAAAGCACGATAACCATCCAACATAGAATCTTGTAATTTATGCAAAGGATTAGAACCCAACCAACCAGTTTGCCCCAACTCACCAATAACATCGTGAACTGAATTATTATTAATAAAAAACACAACCCTCAAATTATTTTCATTTTGTTGTGCTTCTGAAACTGCTTTCCACATTGCCTTATCATAAGCATAAGGATTTGCCACCACCAACCAGATACTCATTTATTACACTCCCAACCCAAATAAAGGCCAATAAAATTTCGCCATTGCCAAAAATATTAAAGTCCCCACTAATTTTAACAACAACCCACGCTTAAAAGCTTCAGAAGGGGATACATAACCACTACCAATAATAATAGCCATTACCGGGGTACTCACTGGTAACAAAAAAGCTATACCCGATGGTAAAGTAATACCCAAGGTCATTGCCCTGGGGTCTACTCCATATTGAGCAGCTAAAGCAAGTCCCACAGGCATCAAAATAGCTACTGCCGCAGCATTACTCATTCCCTCTGTCAAAAAACCAACAATCAAAACCATTGCCACAAAACAAACCAGACCAGAATTAACCCATGACCCCAACAAAGCTTCTGCCAATACTTGCGCTGCTCCTGTATCTCTTAAAATCGCACTTAAAGCAATGGCACTACCATACATCAAAAAAATACCCCAGTTAACATCTTCTTCTACTTCTTGCCAAGTTGCCAAACCACATACAAAGCTACACATAACTCCAAAAAATGCTATACTATCTAATCCCCAAACCTTTCCCTTAAAAATCCATAACAAAACTATTCCCGTTACTAATACCAATGTACCAATTTCTCTGGATGAAATTCCTCCTAAACTGTTGGCTCTAAGTTTCAAAAATTTTAGGGCATTAGATAAAGAAACTACTGTACCTTTACCTATTTGTAGTAGTACAACATAAGCAACTATTAACATTAGGATCACTAAAGGAATAGACCAAATAAACCATTCGGCAAAAGTAATATCGTATTCTCCATTTGTGGTGCTGCGCAGCAACCCTAATGCTAGAGGCGCTCTCGCACCCCCCAGTAAAGTTGCGATACCACCTATACTGCAACCCCATCCCAAGGCTAAAAATGCTGCTAGACCAAAACGACCTCCTGGTTTTGCTCCTGCTGCTTGCACAACTTCTATGACTACTGGAAATAACATGGCCGTCACTGCATAAGAACTAATCACAAAGGACATTAAGGCCGAAAGAATTAATATAGAAGCAATTAAGGTATTTTGACTATTGCCAAAACGAGAAACTACTGCTAAAGCTAGACGAGTGCTAAGTCCAGAACGTTGAATAGGACTGGCGAGAATAAATGCTCCCAATACAAAGAATACTGCTTTGTTGCCAAAATAAGCATAAGTTTCTGTGGGAGACATACTACCGCTTAAAGGTATTAAAAATAGTACCATTAAACCTGTGACGGCAACTGGTAGAGTATTAGTTGCCCACAGAAAAGCTGTAACTCCAAATACTGCTAATGCTCCTTTGGCTTCTTTTTCTACTCCAGTCATGGGGAATAAGAGAATGCCGATATAAATAAGTGCTGCAGCTACAAACCAAAGCCAACGGTACTGACGTTGATGAAGTATGCGTAACCAAGTACGAAGATGTTTGAGACTTTCCATTGATTATGAATAATTTTTGACCAGGTAATTTGATTATTGTTGTTATATGAGAGAGGGAACTCACCACTACTGTTCCTGGGAAGGGAATAATTGATAATTTCTGGATTAGTAATAGGGAACAGGAAGGGTGAAAAATTAATCTATTAATCTAATTATGACAAAGTAATTCTTTATAATATCATGGTTAAAATTTTAAGTTAATAAATTATTATAATTAAGCACTCAGTTATCAGCTATCATCTATTAGTAATTATTCATTACTTCTGAGCTTTGGGAAGAGAGTTTCGACAGTAACTTTTTATTCTTTATCAAGAATAAAGTTGGTTTTACTCTCTCCTAAATTAATAGCTAATTTCTAATAGCTGACGGCTGTTTGCTTACTTTAAATAGAACTTTAAAATTTCTGTTTTATCAGGATTGAAAATTTGTTTTTTTGTCAGTAAAAAGTTATTAGGAATAGGCTCTTACTCCGGAATGCTATGAGAAAAGCTTTTCCTGGGTTATGATAATTTTTAACTTTGATTTGGAAAATAATTCTTCCTGCCAAAATAATGGATTAATAATTCATAGCTGATAACTGAATGCTTATATTTTTTAGAGGATTTTGTGAATGGAAAATAATCATCAAATTGGCGTAACAGTATGGTTTACTGGTTTAAGTTGTGCTGGTAAAACTACTCTAAGTTTAGCTGTAGGAGAAGAGTTGCGATCGCTTGGTTATAATGTAGAAATTCTTGATAGTATGATTATTCGTCAAGATATTGGGAAAAATTTAGGTTTTAGTCAAGCAGATCGAGAGGAAAATATCCGCAGAATTGGTTTTTTAGCTCATCTTTTAACTCGTAATAATTTAATAGTTTTAGTATCTGCTATTTCTCCTTATCAAGAAGTTCGTTCTGAGGTTAAAAAACGCATTGGGAACTTTATTGAAGTATATGTTAATGCTCCGTTAGAAGTTTGTGAAGCACGGGATAGTAAAGGACTTTATAAACTTGCTAGAACAGGAGAAATTAAATAATTTACTGGTATTGATTTACCTTATGAAGCACCATCTAATCCTGATGTTGAATGCCATACTGACTTAGAAACAGTAACAGAAAGTAAGGAAAAAGTTATTTCCAAAATGGTGGATTTAGGTTATCTAAAAGTTCACAGTTTTGCTAATAGTAATCCTGATTTTTTAAGAATAGGGAGTAGGGAGTAGGGAGTAGGGAGCACAAAGACGGAAGACGGAAGAAGGAAGACGGAAGAAGGAAGAAGGAAGAAGGAAGAAGGAAGAAGGAAGAAGGAAGAAGGATTAATAGCAAATCCTTTTTTTTAAACTCTTTGTGTAATTCTTAATGATAATTCAATAGACATCAGATAAGACTAAAATTTGTGCGGGTAAGATTCCCGCACTGGTAATACAAAAAGGTATGAGGTATCAAGTATCCCCTTCAATATTCAATAGGGAATAAAAAATGTTCGATTCAGTATTTCCAACTATCAACTTCAGCACTAATAACTGATAACTGATAACTGAAATAGGGTGCTGTAAATGGCAAGTATTATCAAACTAACTGTTGAGGATTATCAATTATTACATATTTTTTATAAGCATTCATAAAACTAAATTTCCCCAAATAAGGTATAAAATATCAAGTATCCCCTTCGATATTCAATAGGGGATAAAAAATCTTCGATTCAGTATTTCCAACTATCAACTTCAGCACTGATAACTGATAACTTTTAACTAATTTAAAAATCAAATATCCCCTTCAATAAAAAAATGTTCGATAATCTTCGATTCAGTATTTCCAACTATCAACTTCAGCACTGATAACTGAAAAATTAAATATCCCCTATTCAAGGGTATAAAATCAGTATTTCCAACAGCTAACTTCAGCACTAATAACTGATAACTTTTAACTGATAACTGAAAAATTAAATATCCCCTATTCAAGGGTATAAAATCAGTATTTCCAACAGCCAACTTCAGCACTAATAACTGATAACTAAAAAATTAAATATCCCCTTCATTATCGGTTAAATTAACTCCTTAATATTCAATACAGTTCAGTTAAAAATAAAATCAATTATTTCCTCCTATTGTGTAGGGAGGTTCCATGAACGTCCCTACCTACTCCCCCTTGTCTAAAAAAGTCTATTCTTCAATTTGCCATAAATCTTTAATAACCTCTCGATCAAAAATCTTTTTAGGTCTTAATGCCAACAAAATTCTCCCAAGTAAAGGTACATTAGGTTCCTCATCAAACCACTGCATTACTATTTTACCCTCTTGGTCTATAATAAAATATCCATCCTCATGCCATTGACGTTGACTTCTATCTATAATTAATAAAACTTCTTCATTAGTACCAGGTATCGGAGTAGGCAAGCGATCACTATTTTCAATTATTACCACTGGAGCTTCAGCTTGCATCACAACTCGCCATCCAGGTATCCCTACCCAAGCACCTGCTCCACCAGAAAACTTAACTATATTAAAAGGTTCTACCTCTTCCACCAGAGGTACTGCCTTAAAATCTTCTGTATTGAGTGGTAATTTTCCAATAACTGGTAAAATACGAGGTAACTCCTCTTCTTGCTCCAGTCGATAAACTGGTAAACGAGGAGCTGGCCTCTGGGAAACAACCGTAAAATCAGTTAATAATTTCTCTAACTGTTTTCTAGCTGTTTGACTATCTGCTAACTTAAGACCTTTGGCAATGAGACGAGACCTATGTTGTAAATCATTTTGCTGCCTAGCTTGTTTCCAACATTGATATGCTACTATATCTCCGGGAGAATCAGAAAATCCTTCTGGTATTACTTTCATCCGAGCAAAATCTTTCATAGCTTTGGCTACATCTTTAGCATCATCCGCATCTAGATTATGAGTAACTAGAAACTCTGTGGCAATAATTCTTTGTTCCTGAGTTAAAATTCTTAATTCGTAGAGAATATCACTACCGGATTTCTCAAAACGTGATATGATTTTTTGTTGACTTGATGGTAAAGAATTTCCCTCAGTCTTAGCATTAACAATACTTGTATATACTTGAGACCCAACTATTACTTGATTTTGATGTATTGGTTCAAATCCTGTTTCCTCAAATATTTGCTGAGAAGTATATCCAGCCTTTTGTAGAGTAGCACAAGCATTTCCCCATTCTACCCAATTACCTTCTTTACGACGTAGTAAAACAATTAAGTTTTCTGCATCTACTGAGTTTGTTGATTTTTGTTGCGAGTTAGAAGATTTTTGTGGTGTTTCAGTCATAATTTATAACGCACTTTTTTTTATTGGCAAATACTATAGAATACACTTCTGAAGATTTAATCGCAACTATATATGCCATTAATTTTTCCCAACTTCCATGTAGCCAAGGTATCTTACCTGTTATAACCGTACCAGAGCCTTGATCAAATCGGGTGTGTCTTACTGACTATAAATATTCTGGACAAAATAAAAAAATTAGCTTCGTAAAGTAGTAAAGTAAAATCTGGTAATTACTATATAATTATTATTTCAAACCAAATATTTATTTTTAATTAATAAACATAATTACTATTAATGGTACTTTAGAAATACAATTGAGGGGGTTTGTTTGAATGGAAGCAATTCCTCAACAGTTAGATAAAATTAAAATTCAACTGATGAACCTGACCAGAAAAAAGAAACCTAAAATGTTGGTAGTAGATGATGAACCAGATAACCTGGACTTGCTCTACCGCACCTTTCGACGAGATTTTAGTGTTCTCAAAGCTGAAAGTGGAATTAAGGCTTTGGAAATTTTGGCCTCAGAAGGGGAAGTGGCTGTGATTGTATCCGATCAACGGATGCCAGAAATGAAAGGCACAGAATTTTTAAGTAAAACTTTGCCCCAGTTCCCTAATACAGTCAGAATTATTCTCACTGGATTTACTGATATAGAAGATTTGGTTGATGCAATAAATTCTGGACAAGTATACAAATATATTACTAAGCCTTGGGATCCAAATGAGCTTAAAGGAATTGTCAAAACCGCTGCTCATACTTATGAACTTTTGAATCAACGTACTGAATATTTAGAAAAGTTCCAAACTCAATTGGATTTGTTAAATACAGTTGTTAATATATCTCAGAAGTATAGCAGTATAAAACAAGCTCTTACAGAAATCGTAGATATCTATAGTAAAAGTTTTTCTACAGATATATGTATTTTACAGTTAATTGAGAATAATAATTTAAGTTCTACTATAGGAATAAGTAATAAGCTGGGTCAACAGGTTGATAACTGTTTGGCTGATGACCCTCTGGCAATGGAGGCGATCGCTTCTGGGAATGTACAATTTGTGATGAATGTTTCTCAGGATACTAAGTTTTCTGATGTTTCCCATTATCAAATTTCAGGAATAGAGACTCATCTGGTTATTCCCATTTCCTATCGGGAAAAGCTTCTGGCTTTGATGTCCTTGCAATGGCAAAAACTTAGTAAACTTGAACCAGAAGAAATTAGTACAATTAAAATATCAGTTCAATTACTGACACTAGCTTTGAATAGCTTTAGCACAACTGAAGACTAAAAATTTTGACCGTATTCTATGATTAATAATTCTACAGAAGTCCAGGCCATATTTAACAAAATTGCTCCAGTTTATGACCAACTAAATGATTTATTGAGTTTGGGTATACATAAAAGTTGGAAACAAATGGCTGTAATCTGGAGTGAGGCTAGTTATGGTGATACTTCTCTAGATTTGTGTTGTGGTAGTGGAGATTTAGCTTGGATGTTGGCTAAGTCTGTCGGAAGTACAGGCCGGGTTTTTGGGGTCGATTTTTCTGTGGAGCAGTTGGCGATCGCTCGTAACCGACGACCCCCTTTATGGGATCAGGTTAGTTCTATTGATTGGATCAAGGCGGATGTTTTGAGTCTGCCTTTTGCTGATAATTATTTCGATTGTGCTACGATGGGATATGGTTTGCGTAATGTCTCAAATATTCCCTATTGTTTACAAGAGTTACATCGAGTCCTTAAACCTAATGCTAAGGCAGCAATTCTAGATATGCACCGTCCTAGTAGTTCGGCTCTAAGAGGATTTCAACAGTGGTACTTGGATACGGTTGTAGTTCCAATAGCTAGTAATTTGGGGTTAACTGAGGAATATGCTTATATTAATCCTAGTCTAAATAAATTTCCTACAGGATTAAAGCAAATTGACTTAGCACATAAAGCTGGATTTGTCAATTGTAAACATTACCCTATTTTCGGGGGAATGATGGGAATATTAGTAATTACAAAATAGACATTTCCAGAAAGTAGAGAGTGAACCTCAGACTAAAGTCAGAGGCTTGAAATACTGAGTTAAATATTTTCCATCCCCTTAAAAAGGCAGGCTTTAGACCTAATTTTTTTGGTAAGTAAGAAAGTTTCTTAACCTTTTGCCAAAATAATAAAAGCAGAAAATTTTTTTATACATTTTTCTAGGGCGTGTCATCAATTAAATAAGTTGACAAAAAGGCTATTCTCTGTTAAGTAAAAATGGCGCTCGCGGTTGGGTAGGTTCAGATACAGGGTAGCATACCTGAAATTGTTCGGTCGGTAGGGGCGGGTTTCTCCGTAGGGACGTTTCGCTACGCGACATGAAACGCATTTTTGTTATGCAAAGTCCGTACAATGAACGATTTTCAAAAGTCGAGTTAGATAAACCCGCCCCCCAATGATGTAATGAACAGTTTTAGCTTTGTCAGTCCACTACTTTTGTTAATAAAGCTTCTAACATCTAATTAATGACATACCCTAGAAATTTTTTTATCAATTCCTGATTCTAGATTTGTAATAATTTAGAATTTAGAATTTAGAATTTAGAATTGAAGCAACTATTAAGTTGGTGTGGTTCACAAATAATCTATATCCTTCCGACTTTCCATAGACCTTTTAGCCTGAATGCTTATCTAGATTTTACAGCAAATTTTCAACATAAGAAGTACAAATATTAATGTTAAAACTCTTGTAATACAGCCTTCTAGGCTGTCAAAATTGTACCTAAATAATATGCAATCTGCTGTATTATCTACTCCCGTAATTTCTGAAATGTTCTGATTGTTTATTTAAACTATTATTTTTCCTTATTTTCATTCTAGCTCACTAATAAATAGAGCTTTTAACGTAAGCATTCAGATGTCAGCTATTGTTTTTAATTTGAGATAAAAGTTTTATTAATTAACGCCAAATTAAAACTTACTATAAAAGCTGAGTCTTATTGCTGTTAGATAACAGCTAATAAATGAATGCCGACCTTTCAAGTTTGCTTTTAGGTAATCAAAATTGTCTAATATCTGGCTTTATTTTGTACCACCGATTGCAGGTGGAATTATTGGCTATTTCACTAATGATATAGCCATAAAAATGCTATTTCGTCCTTATCGTCCCTATTATATTTTTAGACGAAAACTACCCTTTACTCCTGGTTTAATTCCTTCTAACCAAGAACGTTTAGCTAAACGAGTTGCTGATACAATTATGGGTTCTTTGTTAACTCCTTCAGAGTTGCAAAACCTAGCACGTCGTTTATTACAAACTGAACGGATGGAAGCTGCTATTCTGTGGCTTTTACAAATGGCTTTAGAGCAATTAAAAGTTGATACAAATACTAAAAGTATCAAGATTTTAGCGAATATTCTCCGTGATTTATTAGGTCAATCTTTACCACGACTTTTGAAAATTTGGGCAAAGAGAGAAGATTTTTTAGAACCTCAATTAAATCAAATTTTTGACCATATTTTGCTAGAGTTTCAACTAACAGAAATGCAGGCAGCTCAATTATCTGATTGGTTATTAAAAGTTGTTTTACCACCAGATGTATTGAGACAGACTTTAATTGATTTTTTGACAGATCAAAATATTTCTATTATTGATGAGGGTTTTCGTGAAAAAGCTAGTGGAACTTATTGGGTAGTAGCTAATTTATTTGGGTTGCGTAACACTTTAACTAGGTTAAGAACTTTTTGTTTAGATGAGAGAGAGCTAACGAATAAACGCTTAACGGAACTAATTACTGCATTGGGTGTTAGAGAAAGAATTAAAGAATGGTTACATAATCTTTCGATGCAAAATTTACCTGTTTCTACTGTACGTCAATTAAGAAATACTATGCGGGATAGTGTGCGTTTATATTTACATGACCATGGTGCTGATTTGATTCAAGCTTTAAGTTTATCTATAGATTGGGAACATATTGCAGATTTAATTATTAATCGTTTACAAGCTTCTTCAATAATGAATAGTTCTCTAGAGTTAGTTAGTCAAGAATTAGCTTTGATTTTAGAGCGTTATTTGGAGCGAGATTTAGAAAATATTGTGGCTATGGCAATTCCTATTTTAAATATTGATCAAGTTATTATTAATAGAGTTAAAGCTACTTCTGCTCAGGATTTAGAAGTTGCTATTAATGTAATTGTTAAAAATGAGTTGCAAGCTATTGTTAATTTGGGTGGAGTTTTAGGTGTTTTTGTTGGTTTGTTACAGACAGTTATTTTGTTTTTACAAAAGTAATATTGTGTTGATAGAATTTGGTGGCGTACAGAATTTTTCGATTCTTAGAAAGGTAAGCAATATCGAGAGATTAGAGATTTTAGATCAAATTTTAAAACTGTTGCGTAATAGTTATATCAAATCCGGTAGTATCGGTAGAATTGATTTCCTGTAGGGGTTTGGTCTCCAATTTTTCGGGAACCGTACCCTCTACATACCGGGGGTTTGCCCAATCCTGATGGTAAACCTTATTCTCCAATTTCTTGGGAACCGTAGAAATCGGATTTGATATTACAGCAGATTCTATTTTTGTGGGGTACATCCATTGAGAGGATTTAATGATTAAATCTATACTTCAATATACTTGGAATCTGCTTTAAGTTAATTCAAAATTCAACTTAATTTAGAAGTATTATTTAGACATTTCATCTCTAACCTCAAAACTGTTGCGCAATAGTTATAGTTTCTGATTAATTCAAAATTCAACTTAATTTAGAAGCGTTATTCAGACATTTTATCTACTCTTTTCCCGGCACAAGATTATAATTAGTAGTAGATTTATTTCTGAAAACACTGATAACTCATAACTCATAACTCATAACTCATAACTCATAACTGAAATGGCAACTCCAAACTCAAACAAATCTACTCCTAAAACTAAACTCGATCCAGAAAAATATGCTCGTCTCAAAGCTGAACTAGATGCACCTTATCGAGGATTTAGAAAATTTATCTATGTAACTTTTGGAGCTTCTGGTTTTATTGGAGCTTTTATTTCTTTTGCCAAAATTATTGCTGGTCAAAATATTGATTCTGCTCTTCCTAATTTTGCCTTACAACTTGGAATTATCGCTTTGATGATTTGGTTGTTTCGTTTAGAATAACTATCTGGGGTTTTAAATATAGCACTACTTATGGTTGGCTGAAAAAGTCTTTTTCCGAAGGTAGGGAACACTTAACTGTTTAAACTATCTGCTACGGTCAAGTTTTCTGAGGGACAATAAACGAAAAACAAGATATGTCAAAAATTTACCATTTTGACTTTTGATTTATACCAGTTTGATACATGTTTACTACGAATCCCTCTATACCTATTCCCAGTTAAGTGTTCCCTGTTCCCTATTCCCAGTTAAGTGTTCCCTGTTCCCTGCAATATACGAATCCCTATTCCCTCCATACCTATTCCCAGTTAAGTGTTCCCAGTTAAGTGTTCCCTGTTCTCTAGCAATAAAAGTTGACATTTAGCAACAAGTCTATATATTTGGCCACAAAAATATAAAAAATAAAGAAAATATTACGAAATCAATGATCCCTATCAAGTTATTGTCAAATATTATGTATAAATCAATTGAGGTCAGCTAATATAAAGACCTTAAACTTTAATTGGGGTTAGCTTATATATAAACCCTAAACATAATAAAAAACCAATTTTCAACACCAAAATGCCTAGTTCTAAACTTATAGAACTAGGCATTTTGTCATTTACTACTCTTTTATATCTTGATTGTTAATCCTAACAAAAGAATTTCAGAAATAAACTAGAAAATTGTATCTTATTTGACTGTTTTTTTAGTAAGCTAGTGTTTCTAGAGTTTCTCTTAAATACAAACTAACTTGTTTATCTAAAGGAATATTTTGCTCCTCATTACTATTAACTTTACGTTCTAATTGCCATCTCTGAAAACCTGAAGTTAAAGCGATCGCCTGCTTCAAACTATCCCAAGTTTCAAGTTCTGGTTCATTCTTGGCAATTACCTGAACTGAACTATTATTCCAAGAAGTAGCATTAAAATTATTCATAACATTTACCTAATTTACAAAGGACAAACTTTTAGTGCTGCAGTTGCTGATATTTTAGCTCTCTTTTTAAAGATAACTCACTAAACATAAATCAGGCATTCTTATGAGACTATATTTGTCACCAAATCTTGACTTTCAGAAATCATAAACACTACTTTAACTTGATATAACCCCCCCTAATACTCACGACTTTAAACAGATAATTTCCGACGCTTAGTTACCATCTGATAACCCTCAATTATGTCACCTTCATTCCAATCATTAAAATTGTCAAAACTGATACCACATTCATAACCGGCATTTACCTCCTTAACATCATCCTTCATACGTCTGAGAGAGTCCAATATACCTTCATATATAACCTCTCCATTTCGACGAACTCTTACCTTACAATTACGGATCACCTTACCAGATAAAACATAACAACCTGCAACAGCACCACGGCCAATGGCAAACACAGCTCGAACTTCCACCTCACCTAATGGCTCTTCTATCAGCTCAGGATCTAACAGACCTTCCATTGCCCCTTGGACATCATCCAAAAGTTTGTAGATCACATCATACTCTCTCACATCTACTCCAGCTTCATCCGCTGCTTGACGCGCTCCCGATGCCATAGTCGTATTAAAACCAATAATCACAGCCTCACTAGCTGCTGCTAAATCAATATCTGTTTCCGTAACTTCTCCAGCTCCAGATAACAGCAACCTTAACTGCACCTCCTTCTGAGGTAACTGTCGTAAAGCTGCAACAATAGCCTCTATCGAACCTTGAACATCCCCTTTGAGAATCAAGTTCAACTCCTTCAGTTCTCCTTCCTGGGCACGAGCTGAAACAGCACCCAAACTGGTGCGACGCATAATCCGCGATTCTCGTTTCGCATCTGCTCTTTCTCCTGTAATAGCCGAAGCTTCCTTTTCACTCTCAAACACTTCAAACTCATCACCAGCTTGAGGGACATCTCTCAGACCCAGAACCTCCACCGCAAAAGATGGACTAGCCTTCTCCACTCGAGCGCCCCGGTCATCAATCATGGCCCGTACCTTTCCATAAACTGAGCCAGCAACTACAATGTCCCCTACTTTCAAAGTCCCATTTTGGACCAATAAAGTAGCTACTGGACCTCTAGCCTTATCCAAATTAGCTTCAATCACCGTACCTTTAGCCAAACGTTCTGGATTCGCATTTAAGTCTTCTACCTCTGATACCAGCAAAATCATTTCCAGTAAAGTGTCCAAATTTTGCTTCTTAATCGCACTAACTGGAACCATAATGGCATCCCCACCCCATTCTTCAGGTACTAAACCATGTTCCATCAATTCTTGTTTCACACGGTCTGGGTTAGCCTCTTCCTTATCAATTTTATTAATTGCTACTATCAGAGGTACTTCCGCAGCTTTAGCATGACTAATAGCTTCTATAGTTTGTGGTTGTACCCCATCATCCGCAGCTACCACCAAAATAGCCACATCCGTAACTCTTGCCCCCCTAGCTCGCATGGCCGTAAAAGCTTCGTGACCAGGAGTATCTAAAAATACCACTTGTTGGGTTTGGCCTTCATGTTCCACATCAACATGGTAAGCTCCTATATGCTGGGTAATACCACCTGCTTCCCCTGCTGCCACTTTAGTTGCCCGAATTGAATCTAGGAGACTCGTTTTTCCATGATCCACATGCCCCATAATTGTTACAACTGGAGGACGACGTTGCAGAAGTTCCATATCTGCATCTTCTAGCATTTCCGTTTTCTTAGCTGCTGACTGCTCTTCTAGAATTTCTATGGGTATTCCTTCTTCTTGTACTACCATTTCTATAGTAGGAATATCTAAGCTTTCGGTTATATTCACCGCAATACCTTTCATAAATAGTCTTTTGACAACTTCTGTATCAGGTACTGCTAAAGCTAAAGCTAATTCCTGGACTGTCATTGAGCCATTAATGACTAACTTTTCTACAGGTTTTGGTTCAGTTGGTTGAGCTGGTTCACTACTTTCGGTCTTAACAGATTCACGGGATTGACTAGATCTCTTTTTAAGGGAAGTATTACTATTAGACTGGGGCTTATTTTCGGCAAAACTTTTTGGTTTGGCTGGCCGAGCTAGAGATAAACTCATTGTGACTGGCGCAGGCTTATTTAAAAGCTCTTCTAATTCCTCATCTTCATCTTCCATTACAGGTTTGGGACGAAGACGTTTTGCCTTAGCGGTAGATTTAGCAGCATTTTTCTGAACAATTTCGGATGGGTCTTCTTCTTCTTCTTCCCACTTTGAACCTTTCTTTGATTTAGGTAAAGTTGGTTTATTTGGAGCTATTGCTTTTCGTCTTGGTTTTTCTAAATCAAAATTTACAGTTTCTACAATGTTACCTTCCTGCTCTTTCTGTTCCACATCCAAAAAAATATCTGTTGATTCTTCTGTAACAGATGTTGTTAGTTTCGGTTTTGGTGCAAGTTGAGGTTTCTTTTCTTGTACTAGCTTTAGTTTAACTGTAGGTTTCTCTCTATTTTTCGGCTTTAGTTGAGGAGAAGTTTCAGATACTGGAGAAGGTTTTCTGGGACTCTCTTTATCTTTCTGAGGAGTATCTTTGATATTTTCTCTATCTTTCTGAGGAGTATCCTTGTTATCTTTTTTAGATACAAATGGCTGTTTTTCAGTAGTTTTTTCTTCTCTATCTTTTCTTTTTTTACCTTCTGGCTTTGGTTTTTTATTTTTTGGGCTAGGCTTAACAATGTTAGTATTTCGTGGACTCCGATTTAAGCTAGGGGGAGCTGGTCTAGCTGGTGGAGCTACTAACTTTGGTACTTCTACTGTTTCTTTTTCAACCGCAGTATTTTCCCTATTTAATGGTTTATTCGGTTGTTTGAGCTGAGAATTATTGCCTACTTCCCTATCTTTTTGAGTAGCAGTATTATCTTTACTATCTTTGTTTAATGGTTTATTCGGTTGTTTGAGCTGAGAATTATTGTCTGTTTCTAATCCAGATTGATCTTTTGCTGGCTCTGACTTGAGGGCAGAATTTGGCCTTTGTCTATTGACTGACTCAAGTTGTTTGTCTAAAACTGAAGTATTTGGAGGAGTTGCCACTAAATTTTTATCTATTTTGCTGGAATTTTTTGATTGAGATTTTTCTGATAATCGCTTAGGTTTGCGTATTTCTAGTATTTCTTGTTTTTTTTGTTCGTTATTTTTTGAACTTAAATCTGATGAGTGAGAGTTACTCTTTTCTGGAGCAGCAGACTTACTAGGAGAGTGGGGTAAGTTTTCTGCTGTGGTGCGAATTAGTTCTGCTTCTGATTCTGTAATAGTGCTACTATGACTCTTGGCTGATATGTTGAGCCTTTGACAAGCTGCTAATATATCCTTGTTTTCCAAATTTAATTCCTTTGATAATTCGTAAATTCTTACTTTTCCATTGTTCATCCACTCTACCCTCTCTTTAAGATATTTATTTTTACATTGCCATAATCTTTGATTTAAGGACTACACTACAATCATACTAGATTTATGTTCAGTTTTGTTGCTGACCAAGTTTTTTTTTCAAGTTTTAACCAAGAAGTTTCTTCCCTTGGGATTAATTGCTTGGTAAGTTGACATAGTATTAAGATTTTATATAGCTAATCATTATTTTAGATATAGAAGTTAGTATTGCAGAATAATTAATCTATAGCAATCCTAAAAGACTAACCACAAATTTAACCAAACCAATCAAGTCGCTTAAATGTTTAGTCCAGCCCACTTTTTTAAGTAAACGTCCCGATCAGTAACAATAGGTCGTATGGGTGCGGCCAGTTCCGACCTAAGAGTGTTTGGCGTTAAACAGGTGACTCCTGACTTCTGACTCCTCATTTACATATTTTATGTAGAAGGGACGGAACAATGTCCAAATATTTGAGATATTTTGGAGGTTAATTAATTAGCCTACAAAATATCCTCCCTAATATTTTAGGAAATAAAGACAATTACTCGTTTTAAGCACATTTTTTATTTTTTATAGGGGATAAAATATCCCACTAGCTTCTCACTCATGCTTCATACCTCATCCCTCATTTCTCCTGACTTCTGACTCCTAACTTCCTTCGTTAAGATTGATACCAGAAGCACTTTATTAAAAAGTTTAAGTAACTGTGGGTGATGAATTTTTCAATCTTTGCCATAGTGAATCGTATATTCCTTTGGATACATAAGCTTTAAGTGAACGGCCTAACTTATTTTTTTGATCAGCAATTTTCAGACATTCTTCTTGCGGACAAATGTAAGCTGAACGACCTTCTCCGTGATCTAATTCAATAGTGTCAGATTTTTGGCTCCGAACAACTCGCCAAAATTCTTCTTTAGGAGCGAGTTTTTTGCAACTAACACACCGACGGTAATTTTGTTTCATTTCGGATGTATTTTTTAGTTAGGGTTTGCTGAAAAAATCTGATGGTGGAGGTAGGGAACAGGGAACACTCAACTGGGAAAAGTTTAGAGTATCTGCTACGGACAAATTTTCTGATTGTAAGTAACAAAACTCTACCATTTTGAAACGACAACAACGAAAAACTAGGTACTTTTTTAGGACTTAAAAAGGCTCAAACTTTTAGTTTTCAATGATTTTATATTTATTCAGCAGACCCTAGTTAGGGTTTGCTGAAAAAGAGTTAAGGAACACTTAACTGGGAACAGGGAACAGCTTAGACTATTTGTTACAGCAAAATTTTTTGATAGTCAAGGTCAAAATTTTATTATTTTGAGACCAATAGTCAAAATTGTAAATCTTAAATCTGCTTCATTATTTCTCCCTACTCATTCATTACTTTCTACTTCATCTTTTGTAGAGATATCTAGAGGATGTTCATTTTCATCTTCATCAACTTCTAAAGAATCATTTAACTCCTCAAAATTTTCCTCAATATTTTCTGTTATTTCTAACTCTGGTTCCTCAGTTTCATTTTCTTCTTGTTCTGCTAATGCTTGACGATGAGATACTTCAGCTGCAACTTTGCTATCTTCCTCAGCATGGTCATATCTATGCGTGTCCTTAATATCAATTTTCCACCCTGTCAGACGAGCTGCCAAACGCACATTTTGGCCTTCCTTACCGATCGCTAAACTAAGTTGGTCCTCAGAAACCAAAATATGAGACCTCCTTTCCTCTGGATCGACCAAACGAACTTCATCTACCCTAGCGGGACTAAGAGAATTAGCAATATATATAGAAGGATCTGGAGACCAGCGAATTACATCTATTTTTTCACCCCTCAATTCATTGACCACTACCTGTATTCTGGAACCCCTAGCACCAATGCAAGCTCCCACAGGGTCTACATCTCTTTCTAGAGTATCAACTGCAATTTTAGTCCGGGGGCCAACGTGTCGGGATGGTGGATTGGCCTCTCTGGCAACTGCCACAATTCTCACTATTTCATCTTCAATTTCTGGGACTTCATTTTCAAATAAATAAACCACTAAGGCTGCATCTGCTCTGGACACAAGTAACTGAGGCCCACGAGTTGAGCCTTCGCATACCCGCTTCAGATAAACTTTGAAAGTTGCATTAGCACGATAATTGTCGTTAGGTAATTGTTCTTTTTTTGGCAGTTCAGCTTCTACTTCTGGTCTCCCAAAACCACTACTTACTGCTAGGATAACTGACTGTTTTTCAAATCTCAAAACTTTGGCTTGAAGAACTTCTCCTTCTAAGTCTTGAAATTCTTCTTGAATCATTTTTCGTTGTTGATCTCGTAATTTTTGAGCTAATACTTGTTTAGTTTGTATAGCTGCCATGCGACCAAATTCATTTTTATCTGGTGTCACATCCAAGAAAACTGTATCATTTAACTGAGCTTCTGAAGCTACTTCTAGAACTTCATTCAGAGCTATATGATGATCTGGATTAGTTACTTCTTCAACAATGGTTTTAGTGGCTAATATTCGATAACCTTCTTCTTCAATATCTAACTCTACTTCAAAGTTATCAAAATAATCATCTGTGAAATTAATTCCATCTATACGTTGAGTGCGTCGGTAGCGTTCATATCCTTTTAATAAGGCTTCTCGTAAAGCAGCTTGAACTGCGTTTTTTGGTAAATTACGTTCTTTACTAATATTTTCAATTAACCCTCTCAGTCCAGGCAAACTAACCATTGACATAATAATTATTTCTCCTTGAAATTTTTATAAATAAAATAAGTCAGCATTCAGTAGGAAATGCTTACTCAAATAATAGTTATTGAAGCGACTTGGTTTGAATTTTTGTCATATTAAATTATTAATAATTTAGGTATTCAAGCCCAGTATTTTTGTTTTTTTTGAGAGCATATATATTGAAATTTATTTCAGTTATCAGTTAAGCTGTTGTACATTTAAACCCAATATTTTTTCTGTGTCTAATTAATAAAAAAGTAAGCATTCAGTCATCAGCTAGAAGGAGGGATTAGTCTTCAAGAAGAATTAAAAGTCAGATCCGAAAAATATCATCAGCTAAGTTTAGTAAGTTATTACTTTCATGTATTTTTTGGTGCAGGATAATCCAGGAAAAGCTGTTGGCGCAGCATTCCGGAGGTGGAGCTGAATGTTAATAGTTGAATTATTACATAAAAAAACCTTTTTTAATTATGAATTATGCTTTGCTAAAACACATTTTAAATGGGTTTTACCTGACACAAATTTTATTTATGAGCGGAAAATCAAGGTATAATGCCTCTCCTTTTAAGAATAAAAAAAGAATATTTTCTTATTTTAAATCCTCTGGTTAAAATCCAGAGGTAATTATCCATTATTAATTATTAATTAATTAATTAATTAATTTCTTGTAATTCAACAGTATTAATTAGAGAACGTGGAATACTTGTTTGTCTTCCCTTTTGGTTGATATAAACTGCTGTTTGATCGCGACGAACAAGTTGTCCTGTCCAGTTACTTTTACCTTTATAAGGTTCAGAAGTATTGACAGTTATACTAAAGCCTTTAAAAGCAATAAAATCTCGGTCATTATCCAAAAACTTAGAAATACCAGGACTGGATATTTCTAATAAATATGGCTCCGGAATTATGTTTATTGCATCTAGTTGTTCTTCTATAGCATGACTCATTCGTTCACAGTCATCTAAACCTGTGTCTTGATGAGGGTGTCGAATGTCCAACCGTAGAACTGGTGGATGCTGATTGGTATGAAATACTGCTCCTACTAATTCTAATCCTAGGGATTCAGCAATAGGAGTAGCAAATTGGATGATTTGTGGTATTAATGGGTGACTCATAACAGGCGCAACAAAAAAAGTGGGCTTCACCCACTTCCCTTTGGATATATTGTAGCATTTATTGCGGAAAAAGTCTTTTTGCTATTTTTAGGGAGTAAGGAGTCATTTCGGTTATCAGTTATCAGTACCTCTCAAAATGGTAGAGTTTTGACTCTAACTGCGAGAAAATTTGGCCGCAGTAGATACTCTAAACTGTTCCCAGTTCAGTGTTCCCTATTCCCTATTCCCTAATTAGATTTATTAGCTTTAAGTTGTAATTGTCTGGTTTCTTCTAAAATTTTCTCCACATCTTCTTCACTCATCCCCATCACATAATTAATCTTTACTTCTTCAAGAAATGCTGATATTAAAGATTGAAGTTCATCTAAAGTATTTTCTTGTTGTAATTCTTGACTTAGTTCTTTGCTGAAGTGTTGAACTAATTCTTCAGATAATTTTGTTCCCTCTGGATCTGCCATAGCAACTTTAACTGTTTCATAAGCATTTTGGGGTCCCTCGGTGACAATATTAGATAATTCTTTGACTAATCTTTCTGATAATTGCTTGGCTAAATTTTCTACTCCTGGTATTTGCTGAAGTGTCTGAAAAGCAGGTAATTCTTCAATGATTTTTTCTACGTTATAACGAATTAGAGCTTCTATCTCTGATTTAATTTCTGGTATTACTTTACAGACTGTTATTTCTACTAATTTATTGGTAATCGCTTCAATTTCATTAATGTTATTTAGATCAATATAAGTTCGCTGTTGAGAGGAAAATATTCGCTTGGCTAATTCACCACTTGCTACATCTTTTTGTAGCTGATTAATTATTTGTATTATGACTACTTCTGTTAATTCTTGAGCAATGGAAGCTAGAAAACCTCGGCTAGCTTGTGCCCTGATTGTTTCTAGGTCTATAATTTGAGCATTATTGAGGCGAATAGTAACAGGAATTATCCGCGATAATTGTAGAAATGGTAATAGTAAAAAAATATCATACCAACGCCATAGCATTGCTTCTTGCCAACTAACGCTAGGATAACGGCGACTAATTAAAAATGTTCTACCTAAAAATTCTAAGCCAAAGATAATAATAAAAGGGAAGTCAATTATGCCGAAATAATCAGTTAGTCCTCCACTTTCCCCAATCCCTCGATAATAATTTTTGACAATCAATGGTTGAATTTCTTTTTCAAACCATTCACTTTCTTTATTCCATCCATTTGCTATTAAGTATTCTGCACTCCAAAAAGTTGTAAATGATCCTTTTGCAGAATCTTCTGGATTAGGAATTTTATCTCTAATGCGATTTTTTATTTTTTCTAAAGAACCACTTTTATTAGCAACTGCAAAAGGATTTTGATTGATCATGTCTATAGAAAGTTCTTGTAGTTCTTCTAGTTGTTTTTTTACTTCTAAAGAATCAAAACCTGTAGAAATTTTTGTTTTTAATTCTGTAAAACTATTTAGATATTTTTCTGTATCTCGATTAGGTCTAATTCCTTTGATAGGGTCGTATATTTTTGTGAGACTAGGGACATAATCAAAATAGAAATCTCGGAAAGTAATATAGCTGATATTAAATAGCACTAGGGTAAAATTTACTAGGGCTAAAAGTGCCATTATTTTTTCCAGTATTGGTACTTTGCGATTTTTCCGGCGGATATGTCTTGTAGTTACCATTTTTTAAATTTTAGGGAACAGGAAACAGGGAACAGGGAACAGTTTTTAGTTTTTCCAAGAAACCCGGTTTCTAAATTTCAGAGGCTTCCAGAAACCCGGTTTCTTTAAGAAACCGGGTTTCTAATAGTCCTAATAATCCTAAAGAAACCGGGTTTCTAATAATCCCTTGGACTTCAGCTTTGAGCCGTGAAATTTATTTGACGGCGGGATGTTTCAGTGCTATGGTACTTTCTTGGCGAGCTGCATTAGCTACTGCACTAGCAACAACTGTAGCTACCCTTTTATCAAAAACTGAAGGAACAATATGCTCTTTGTTAAGGTCTGAGTCTTCTACTAATGAAGCGATCGCTTTAGCAGCTTCTAAATACATTGTAGAGGTGAGGGTAGTTGCCCGACAATCTAGAGCGCCCCGAAATATTCCAGGGAATGCTAAAACATTATTAATTTGATTCGGATAATCACTTCTACCAGTTGCTATAACTGCCACATCTTCTTTGACTAATTCTGGTTGTATTTCGGGAATAGGATTAGCCATAGCAAATACTATCGGATCTTTTGCCATAGAACGTACCATTTCTGGAGTGAGAACTCCTGGTACACTAACACCTAAAAATACATCAGCTCCAACCAAAGCATCTGCTAGAGTACCTGAGGACTCAACCGCAAATTCTTGTTTTTCTCGATTTAAACCACTACGGCCTTTTGATACGATACCCTTAGAATCGCATAACCAAATTTTATTAGTTCCTGCTTGGCGCAACAACCGAGCAACTGCTATTCCCGCAGCACCAGCACCATTAATAACTATCCTAATATTCTCTAGAGACTTTTTGACTAATTTTAAAGCATTAATTAAAGCAGCTAAACTAACTATTGCTGTGCCATGTTGGTCATCGTGAAATACGGGAATATCTAATATTTCTCTTAGTTTGGTTTCTATTTCAAAACAACGGGGAGCAGCAATATCCTCTAAGTTGACTCCTCCAAAAACAGGAGCAATATTTTTAACGGTTTCGACAATAGTATCAGTATCTTGAGTAGCTAGACAAATAGGAAAAGCATCAACTCCAGCAAATTCTTTAAATAAGAGAGCTTTACCTTCCATCACTGGTAGAGCGCCTCCAGGGCCAAGATTTCCTAACCCTAAAACTGCACTACCGTCTGTAACAATGGCTACTGTATTTTGTTTTATAGTAAGGTTATATATCTGTTCTGGGTCTTCAGCAATAGCTTTAGAAACTCGGCCTACTCCTGGAGTATAAGCCATTGATAGATCAGCTTGAGATTGGAGGGAGATTTTGCCTTGGACTGTGATTTTACCACCATGATGTAAATTGAAAGTCCGGTCATAGAAATCGACTACTTGTATTTCTGGTAAAGCTTTAACAGCTTGAACAATTTTTTCACTATGTTCTGTACTATAGGCATTGACTATAATTTCTCTAACTGTGGTTTGACGATTTTGTTCAAGTAGGTCAATATTGCCTATACTGCCCTCTTCTGATGCAATGGCTTGGGTAACGCTGGCCAACATTCCGGCACGGTTAGGAATTTTGAGACGAATTACTATACTAAAAGAGGGATTTGGTGTTAGTTGTACCATGTTAGGTTTGTTTGAGGTTTAAGTCCTAAATTTTACCAAAAAAATGGGTTGAAAGGTAAACATTTTATAATTAATAATTAACAATTAATAATTAATAATTAATAATTAATTAGCCAAAAATGAGGTATAAAGCCTCCTCTTTTAAGGGCATGAAAAAATATTTAACTCAGTATTTCAAGCTTCCGAGTTTAGTCGGAGGTTCACTCTCTACTTATAACTGAAATTACCTCTTATTATTAAAGAATAGGGTTGGCTAAAAATAGTTTTTTTCTTTATGAATGGATAAGCTTTATACTTTTATTTTTCGGTAATTATTTAGGGTTTGCTGATTTATCGGGAACCGTAAAAGTCTTTTTGCATTTGGTAGGGAGTAGGGAGTAGGGAGTAAACCCAACCCTAAGTTAGGAGGGATGGGAGTTATCAAGGAAAAGGAATTAGTTGTAAGAATTGTCTCTTAATTTTTCTACTCTTGGGTAAGCCTTTTCATGCTAACTTTTTTCACCTTTTTGACCTAAAAGCTGGTACTTTTTCCTGACAAATAAGTTGCTAAAAACTTTATCTGTTAATACTTTCATATTTCCATACGCAAGCCGTATTTAGCTATTAGCTATGAACTATCAGTTATGAGCTATTGCCTTGAATTTTAGATAAAAGCTTTATTAATTATTGACCTATAACAATATGGAATAATTTGTGAGAAGAAACTTTAGGGGTTTGGTTTCCAAATCTCTTGGTGTTTGGGTTTGGAGACCAAACCAGGCTAACGAATAACCATGTCCTTTGTAAATTTCCTATTGTTTATAGCCTAATTATTAATGGTTAATTCTGGATTACTACCTCTTACCTATACCCTAATTCTTAACTATGAACTTTAGTAGCGATCGCTCATAAAGATAAGAAAATTTTCAACAATAAAGTTCCAATTAAAAGTCTTTCTGGTCAGTAGGTTAAGTACAAAAAAACTAAAAAATTTTAGATATCAGAAGTATCTAAACTGAATGGAAAGATTAATCTCAATTTGTAAGTGTTCAGCTATCAGCAATAAAAACCTCAATCTTAAAGAGGAGATTTAAGCGAAATATAGACTTAAAAACTGGCTTTTGTAGATAAGATTTAATTCTGAATAATGAAACGCTATATCAAAAACTAAAAGTAATAACTGAGTTGCGCAGTTACGACCCAGAAAGGTAGCTTATATATGACGGCTTTTTGCGCAGCATTACCCAGGAAATGCTTACTTATGAAAAATCTACAGGAAAAATTTTACACATCATATAACTTGGTAAAAATGTTTGATTTTCATCAACACAATCTATTAATATTTCTGATTCATTTTCCTCTTTAAGTGGATTTACACAAATAGCAAGTTTTCCTACTCCTGGCATTAATGAAATTATTCGATTTTTGAGACTTTCAATATCTTGCTCTAAGTCATTTGCATCTGATATTGAGGGAGTAATAATGAAAAAAGTTTTGACTCCAACTGAATCTGGGGCAAAGCCAAAACTACATTCGTTTAATAATGATTGAGTGGAAAAATTTAAAGTTTCATAGAAGCGATTAATTAGTGCTTGATAGAAAGATTCACTTAGATAATGATCGTCGAAAGTTGGTTGAGATAACATAATAAGTTTCCTCAAATAATATTTTTTGTATACTTGCTAATTTTAACATCCATTAAGATTATATAATTATCATTATCTGATTTTAGTTATCTAAATCACAAAACCATAAGATAATTATTACTAATCTAATTGTCAGCAAACAGCTATTGGCACTTAGCAGTGAGTATTTAGCTTTTGAACTCAATAACTTTAATTGTAAGCAAACAGCTATTAGAAATCAGCAGTCAGTATTTAGTTTGGGTTGTAGTAGTTACTACAGAGTTAAACTAGAGCAAACAGGAGAAAAATATCAGCAATTTGTTTGATATTTCCAGCTAAATATTATTGTTAGAGATACTGAGTAACTGTAAGTATTTAGCAGTTAGCCATTAGCTATTAGCTATTGTTTGGTTGTAAGCAGTTAGCAGTCAGCAGTCAGATATATATTTTATTTTAAGATAAAAGCTTTATGATACGGTTCCCGATAAATCAGCAATTTTATCTGACTACAAAATTCAGCTTTCAAGTTTATATTCGTTTAAATATACTCCTTAAGGTTGAGGTTTTTATTACTAAAGTGCTGACAACTAATAGCTAAATGCTTACGTTGAGTTTGAGAGCAAAGTTTTATCAATTAAGACTTGCTGAAAAAGTATTTTTAAGAAAATAGGGTGATGGGGAGTAAATTTTTTTTGTCTAAACTATTGCCGAAAATGCGCTCCTTTTTAATTTTTTCGGGAACCGTGCATGAATAGCTCAAACAACCAAACCTTTTTCCACCCTAAAAAGACTAAAAAATTGCTCAATAAACATTTTCCTATTTAATTAGCAAGTCCTAATTAAATAGGAATTGATTTTGACTATAAAAGCCAAGTTCAAAGTCTATATTAACTTAAAAAAATCCGGACATTTTGAAGATAGTTGCTGTTTTTTGACAACTCCCTTAGTTGCTTAAAATTTAGAATCAGTGTCTCAAATATTAATTTATTTTTTCATAGCAAGACGCTATTTTTTGTAAAATTTGAAAATATTAAACATCATCATGGAATCTACTATTGAAAAACTGAAAAGTAAATTTGACAAAGCTTTAATTACTGCTTTTGGTCAAGATTTAGCAGGTAAAAATCCCTTGCTTGTTCCTGCAAGTAATCCCAAATTTGGAGATTATCAATGCAATTTAGCAATGTCTTTAGCTAAAAAATTAAAAGATAAACCAAGAGCGATCGCTACTCAAATTATCAACAATCTTGACATTACCGATTTTTGTCTACCTCCAGAAATTGCCGGACCTGGCTTTATTAATATTACCCTGAAACCAGAATATATTCAAACCTGTTTAGAAATAATAATTAAGGATGAACGACTGAATATTTCTCTAGCTCAAAATCCACAAAGAGTTGTGATAGATTTTTCTAGTCCTAATATTGCTAAAGAAATGCACGTTGGGCATTTAAGATCGACAATTATTGGAGATGCTTTGGCGAGGGTATTAGAATTTCAGGGACATGATGTATTAAGACTAAATCATGTGGGAGACTGGGGTACTCAGTTTGGGATGTTAATTACTTATTTAAGGGAGGTTTTTCCGGAAGCTTTAAAGACTGCTGATGTTTTAGATATAGGAGATTTAGTTACTTTTTATAAGCAGTCAAAAAAACGGTTTGATGAGGATGAAGATTTTAAGGAAAGGTCGAGAAAAGAAGTAGTAAGTTTACAAGCTGGTGCTGAGGATAGTCGTTTTGCTTGGCAACTTTTATGTAATCAATCTCGACGAGAATTTCAGGTTATTTATGACTTACTTGATATTAGTTTAAATGAGCGAGGAGAGTCTTTTTATAATTCTATGTTACCTGGAATTATAGAGGAGTTAAATAAGTTAGGTTTATTGGAGGAAAGTGATGGTGCTAAATGTGTATTTTTAGAAGGATTTACTAATAAGGAAGGTGAGCGTTTACCTTTAATTGTACAGAAGTCTGATGGTGGTTATAATTATGCTACAACTGATTTAGCTGCTTTAGTTCATCGCATAGAAAAAGAGGGGGCAAACCGATTAATTTATGTTACTGATTCTGGTCAAGGTAATCATTTTGCTCAAGTTTGGCAAGTGGCAAAAAAGGCTGATTGGATACCAGAAAATATAGAGGTTGTTCATGTTCCTTTTGGTTTGGTTTTGGGAGAAGATGGGAAAAAATTAAAGACTCGTTCTGGAGAAACAGTGAGGTTGAAAGATTTATTAGATGAGGCGATAAATAGAGCAAGGAATGATTTGGAAAAAAGGTTAAAAGAGGAAAATCGTTCTGAGAGTGAGGAGTTTATTAAAAATGCTGCTCAAGTTGTTGGTTTAAGTGCGGTTAAATATGCAGATTTGAGTCAAAATCGAAATAGTAATTATGTGTTTAGTTTCGATAAAATGTTGGCTTTGCAGGGTAATACTGCTCCTTATTTATTATACGCTTATGTGCGGGTTCAAGGTATTGCTCGGAAGGGAGAAATTGATTTTGAAAAGTTGAGAAATGATGCCAAAATTATTTTGCAAGATGAGCCAGAGTTGGTGTTAGGAAAACATTTATTACAGTTGAATGAAGTATTAAATATGGTGGCTATTGAATTATTGCCTAATCGTCTTTGTGAGTATTTATATGAGTTGAGTGAAAAGTTTAATAAGTTCTTTGAAAATTGTCCGGTTTTGAAGTCGGAAGAACCTGTGCGTACTTCTCGGTTATTGTTGTGTGATGTAACAGCTCGAACTTTAAAGTTGGGGTTGTCTTTATTAGGAATTTCTGTTTTAGAAAGAATGTAATTTTTACCGAAAAAATTGGGGATAAAGCTTCCCTCAAAAAGGGGATGAAACAAATATTCGATTCAGTATTTCAAGCCTCTGATTTTCCTAGGTCATGCTGCGCAAATAGACAGAGATACTGATAACTGATAACTGAAATGACCTCTATTTAACTTTTTTTTCGGTGGGAAAAAGTCAAAAAGTGAGTATTTTGAGATACAGAATTTTCCCTTGCTATACCAGTTCCCATCTATTATTACTATACTTGAGGAATACTTCAGTCATCAAATAATTAACACAAACCAAATTATTTTTTGCCAATTTTAGCTAAGTTAATGTGAATTTTTCTGATGTTTACTTCTTTTCTTGCTCCCCTACTCCCCTGCTCAATCAAATTTAGAAAACTTTTTGAGAAATGGTATTATGAGGTACTCCTCAGTAGGAGCATCTTTGTACTTCATAAAAGCTGATGAGCAATGCTTATCTCTTCTATAATTTTCTGTTCCTACTACAGATGTTGCATGACGTCTCTACCTCCTCCCTACCTCAACAAAAAAACTTTTCATAAGCAAACTCTATTTAAGGAGGGAAAATTTTAATATTGCATTTTTCTAATCTATGAGGTATAGTGTTAAACCAACGTTGTTCCTCTTATAGTCATTCTGGTTTAGACTGAGACAATAATTTCTTACTGTTAAAAGGTTTCAGCTAAAAAAATGTTTCATTCTTATTCAGAATAACTATAATTTATAAGAAACCCGGTTTCAACTTACAAGGTAAGCATTCAGCCCTTAACAGTCAGCAATCAGCTATTTATTTTAGTTTGAAATGAAAGCTTTATTAATTGAGATCAATTTAGTTTGGCTATCAAAACTGACTTTGAAGACTACACTCATTTAGAGCAACTCCGTAATTTTAGATAATGTTTGCTGAGTGCTGATGGCTAATAGCTGAATGTTTACCTTACAAGAAACCGGGTTTCTGAAGGTCTGGGTTTTTCAGTTATCAGTTATTCAGAGTCTTTTTGTTGAGACATCTAATACTGAAGCACAAGACAAGTTAAACAATTTTAAATCCATAGTTTTACTTTATTGTTATGTCTAAAAAGAAAGTTTTAATCGTAGATGACTGCGAAATAATCAGAAAACAATGTTCTCGTATTCTCATCAAGATGGGATTTAATGTTAAATTAGCAAGTAATGGTTTAGAAGCAATAGAACAAGTAAAACTATACCATCCTGATGTAGTAATTTTAGATATTATTATGCCAGAAATGAATGGATATCAAGTTTGTCGTCAAATCAAATCTCATCCTCAAACTAAGAATATATCTGTAATTTTTTGTTCTAGTAAATGTTCAGAAGTTGATATTTATTGGGGTATGAAACAAGGTGCTGATGGCTATATTAGTAAGCCTGTAAAAAAGGATAAGTTAATTACATTAATGTCAAGATTTAGTGGTTATAAAAATGAGATTAAAGAATATAGCGATCAGTCTCTTTATCAGGAAGGACGTATTCAGATTTTACCTAGTGTTTAGCAAGTAGTCGTCCCCAATAAATTTCTGATTAGAAAATACTAAAAACCTAAATTTTGAGAAATTACTTCTAATAGAAATAAACCTGCTACAGAATTTCCTTGTTGGTTAAGATGAGGACTATAGGAAACAATTACTCCTGTTCCAGGAACTATTCCCAAAACAATTCCACTAACACTAGATTTGGTGGGAATTTTTATTTTTATAGCATAATTAATTGAGGCTTCATATAAACCACAAGTAGTCATTAATTTTTGCACAGTTAAACAGTATTTTTGGCATTCAGGATGAGGTGCATTTACTAATAACATTCCGAGATTAGCTACATCGAATATCTTAGCAGATAAACAACAGATTTGATTATAAGTATCTAAACTAATTTCTGCTTCTTTTATACAGCCAGATTCTACTAATTTTTGAGCTATAGCTTGATTCTTTTGATTAGGTAAAGAACGAACCGAAGCCAACATATTTTCATCTAAAAATAATTGACAATTTCCATAGTTATTCAACCAACAACAAAAATTTTCACATCTTTCTATAGCAGTATTTCCTGGTAATAAAGATGATAAAGCGATCGCTCCACTATTAATCATCGGATTTCGCGGCCATCCCTCATCAGTTTCTAATTGTTCTAAAGAATTAAAAGGTTTTTCTGAAGGTTCTTGACCAACTTTTTTAAATACAAATTCATTGCCAAATTTAGATAATAAATAGAATAACAGAAATGGTTTAATCACACTCATTAAAGGAACTTTGGTTTCCACATCCCCTAATGATATAATTTGATTATCAATACTTTGCAAGACAACTGCAAAATTATTAGAGTTAGCTTCAGCAAGTAAAGGGATATAAGTAGGTAGTGTACCTGATTTACTTTTAGCTAATGTTTGTTTTACCCATTTTGTTAATTCCTGTTCGTTAATTTCTGATAAACTTTTAAACATAAAAATAGTAAAAGGAATAAGGAATAAGGTAGAAGGTAGAAGGTATAAGGTAGAAACTTTGAACAAAAAGGAATAAATGATAGAAATAACTATCTAAAATTAATTGAAGCAGCTATTTTAATCATTCAGCCATCAGCTATAAGCTAACAGCTTTGAATTAAGTGGTTTTCCAAAATAGATTTCCTAGTTGAAAGAAATAGGGAAAGGGGAACAGGAAGAAATAATTGATAATTTATCAACTAAGATTCGATATTTATAATCTAATATTTCAATAATTAATAATTAACAATTAATAATTACCAAAAAATTAGGTATAAAGCCTCCCCTGGTTCGGGGATGAAAAAACACTTAACTAAGTATTTCAAGTCTCCGACTTTAGTCAAAGGTTCACTCTCTACTATCTACTGATAACTGAAGTTGAAATAGGGAAAAGGGAACAGGAAGAAATAATTGATAATTTATCAACTAAGATTGGATATTTATAATCTAATATTTCAATAATTAATAGTTACCCCTTCTTATAAAGAAGAGGATTGACTAACAAAACTCTTTTTTCTTTTTCCTCCATGAATGGAGGGGCTTTATACCTTAATTTTTTAGTAATTAATTTTGCTTATGAAATTATCAAATTAATTTTGCATAAGCACTTATTAACTTATGATAATACCAAAAAAGGCATTAGCTTCTCAAGAGAATTAAAATTTATGTTTGCGTTTGCGTAGCATCCCATAGGGAAGCATTCCCCAGGAAATGCTGAATAATTAAACTCATTTAATACCTATTTATTTTCCATGAAAAAACTAATAGTAATTACAGGGGTAAGTAAAGGTTTAGGTAGAGCAATGACTGATGAATTTATTAATTTAGGTCATACCGTTATAGGTTGCGCTCGTTCTCAATCTACTATAGAAAATTTAACTAATAAATATCCTCATTCACATCAGTTTAGTTGTGTCAATGTAGCAGATGAAAATTCTGTGCAAGAGTGGGCAAGTAAAACATTAACTAATTATTCACCGCCAGATTTATTAATCAATAATGCAGGTATAATTAATCAACCAGCACATATTTGGGAAGTTGATAGTGAAGAATTTTCCCAATTAATTGATATTAATATTAAAGGTGTGGTAAATGTGATACGTCATTTTGTCCCAGCTATGATTTCTAGGAGAAGTGGTATTATTGTTAATTTTAGTTCTGGGTGGGGACGTTCTACTTCTCCACAAGTTGGACCATATTGTGCTTCTAAGTGGGCAATAGAAGGTTTAACTCGTGCTTTAGCTCAGGAGTTACCGTTAGGAATGGCTGCTATTCCTCTTAATCCAGGAATTATTCATACTGATATGTTGGATATTTGTTTTGGAGAGGATGCAAAGTCTTTTTCCTCTGTTAAGTCTTGGGTAAAAAGAGCTGTTCCTTTTTTGTTGAAATTAAAACCCCAGGATAATGGGATACCTTTGACTGTATCTTAAAAACCTGATAGTCAGAGTAAAAATTAGTATATTTTTTCAAAAATCTCTTACCAATTACTTATTTCTGACTTTTTTGTGAATTCTGGTTTTTAAAATGCGGATGAAGGGAATCGAACCCCCACTTCCGAAGAAACTAGAACCTAAATCTAGCGCGTCTACCAATTCCGCCACATCCGCATAATTTTAATATAACACACAAATCAAAATTTTTTGTATTTATTCTCAATTTTTTTTTAGATAGAGTTGTGAAAAAGTCTTGTTGCTATTTTTAGGGATTATTTAGGGCTTGCTGATTAAATTATAGAAGTATTGACATTCTCAAGTTTTGGCCTTCTTAAGTCGTGATTGATCAGGAACCGTGTACATCTTCTACAACTCCTTATTCCTCATTGACTCTTCATATCAAATCCGCTGGCTTTGGAGGATAAGGTTATACCATCAGTATTAGCTAAAATTCCTAGCTTGTCAGGGTACAGTTCCCGAAAAATTGGAGACCAAACCCCTACAGCCTTAAATTCTACCAATACTAACGGATTTGATATCACTACTCCCTACTCCCTACTTCCTACTCCCTTTCCTTGCAAAATATAAGCCTTCATTTTTCCCTTACCCTTTATATCAATGAATCCTCGTTCTGTAAATAAAAATTTGTGCTGCAAAATCCGATAAGTATTCTCTGTAACTTGGATTAATCCTGGTATGCCATGAGATTCCATGCGACTAGCAATATTTACGGTATCACCCCATAGGTCGTAGATAAATTTCTTACGTCCAATTACACCAGCTACTACGGGGCCAGTATTAATACCAATCCGAATCCGAAAATCTCGTTGATGCTCATTAGTAAAATGTTCTACTTCTTTTAATATATCTAGAGCCATTAAAGCGATCGCTTCGGTATGATTTTTCATTGGTTGAGGCAACCCACCGACAACCATATAAGCATCGCCAATAGTTTTAATTTTCTCTAAATTATACTTTTCTGCTAATAAATCAAACCTGGAAAAAATCTCATTTAACCAATAAACTAATTGCTCAGGATGAACGGAACTTGCTAACTCAGTAAAGCCTACTAAGTCTGCAAATAAAACTGTAACTTCGGCAAAGTCTTCTGCAATAATTTCTTGATTTTCTTTTAATTTATCAGCAATAGGTTTAGGGAAAATATTTAATAGTAATTTTTCTGACTTTTCCTGTTCTAAAAGTAAAGCTTGTTCTGTTTTTTTTCTTTCAGTTATATCACGACAAAGAGCTAAAATTAAATTACTATTACCTGCTTGTAATAAACCCCGACGTATTTCTACTGGAAAAGTTTTACCATTTTGGCATTTGTGTATTTTTTGTATAGTTATCGGTAAGCCAGGAATTAATTCTTGCCACTTTTGCTCAATTTCTTCTGATAAATTTACCTCAATATCTTGTATATAAAGATTCAATAATTCTGCACGAGTATATCCTAAACTTTGAGAAGCAATTTGATTGACATCAATAATTTTTCCTTGCAAATCGTGAATAATAAAAGCATCTGCTGCTTGTTCCATAATAGCTCTAAATTTTTCCTCACTTTCTCGCAAAGCTGCTTGTGCTAATTTCCTTTCAGTTATGTCTCGTATGGCAGTTACTTTATGTTGATTTCCATGATAAAAAAATTTTTTTGCTTCTATTTCTATGGGAAAAGTAGAGCGGTCTTTTCTAAGTCCAAATACTTCATAAGGTTTCTCATATCCAGAACTCAAATTTTGCCGTACTAAGTCTTGATATTTTGAGTCTATTAATTCTAATCCATTCATGCCTATCATTTCTGATAGTTCATATTGAAACATTTGCAAAGCTGCACTATTTGCATCAACTATTTCTCCTAGTTCGTGAATAATAATTGCCTCAAAAGTTGCTGTAGATAAACTCCTAAATCTTTTTTCGTTTTCTCGAAGTTTTACTTCTGCTTTTTTTCTTTGAGAAATGTCTCTAAAAGTTCCGGTGTAAAATTTTATTTGATTTAATTTGGCTTCTCTAATAGCAATTTCCATAGGAAATAAAGAACCATCTTTGCGAATACCAACTAACTCGTAAAGATTTCCTGTCTCAGCAATATTAGATATCAAAAATTCTATATAATATTTTTTTTGATTGCTTTTTTTTTCTGCCTCTAAATCTGTTTGAATATCTGCTGAATTTGACTCTGCTAAATGAAGAAAATTTGGAAAATAAGACTGCCAGTTTTCCGGTTTAATATCCTCATTATTAAATCTATAATAAACATCTCCAATTTCTTGATTTGGAGAGAATATAAAACTTGGATAAACCCAGAAGTTTAATGGTTCTAATATTGATTTATTTACAGAAGGAAATAAATCATGACCGTTGATTTTTTCCATTGTTAATGGATTAATAGTAAAATCAAGTATTTTAACAACAGGGATTCCTACTAATTCTTCAGACTTATAACCAAATATTTTCTCAACGCTAGGATTTGCACTAATAATTTCTAGTCCTGATTTACTAAAAGTTATAATTCCATCTTTAGCAACCTTAATAATAGCATCATTTCTGGCAGTAACTTCTTCCAAAGCATCCATAACCTGATTATATCTTTCTGCAATTTGACCTACTTCTGTAAAAGGTTCTACAGGCACTCTTAAACTTAAATCTTGGTTACGAGCTTGAGAATTCATTACTTCAAAAAAATCTAATATTTCGGTTTTAGCATTGTGTTCAGAAACATTTAAACCAATATACTCATCTTCTCTAGAAACTCGGAATAAAAAAAACTTATTTGTAATTAATAAAATTGGATATACAACACAAAATCCTAATATAAAAGCAGTACAAATTCCTAATAATTGAACAGTTAATTGTTGACTAAAACTAAGACCAGTATCTAATACTTCCCTCTTAGCAAATAAAGCTACTGCTAAAGTACCCCAAATACCCGCACCAAGATGAACTGGAATAGCTCCGACAGCATCATCAATCTGAATTTTTTCTAAAGCGTGCCCGACCACAATACTAACTATGCTACCAATAGCACCAATAACCACCGCAGAAAAAGCTGTAACTGCATGACAACTAGCTGTAATAGCAACGAGACCAGCTAAAGTTCCATTAATCAGTAGTTCAGCAGTGGGGATGCCAACAATATACCAACTAATCCCAAGAGTAACCATCATTCCTGCTACACTAGCAAGAACTGTATTGACAATAATATCAGCTACTTGTTCATTCAAGACTAGGGTGCTGCCACCATTAAACCCAAACCAACCAAACCAAATTAACATAGCTCCCAAAACTGATAGAGGCAAATTAGAACCATGAATTTTTTGCGGTGGGCGATCAGGAGGAAATCTACCAGTACGAGGTCCAATAACGAATAAAGCGGCCAAAGAAACCCAACCCCCAATACTATGAACAACTGTGGAACCTGCGAAGTCAATAAAACCACGTTGTCCTAACCAACCTGTTGATATACCTGCATTAACTCCATTCCAAACCCAATGACCAAATATGGGGTAAATAAAACCGGAAACTAGGAAGGTAATAAATAGATAGGCCGCAAATTTCATTCGTTCAGCTACAGCGCCAGAAACAATAGTTGTTGCTGTGCCACAGAACATGACTTGGAATAGAAATAAAGCGATATCAAAAGGTTGCAGTTCAGTTCCCAAGAAGAAATTGGTATGGCCAATTAATCCACTATAAGATGCCCCAAACATAAAGGCAAACCCAAAAGCCCAAAAACAGGCAACTGAAACACCAAAATCGGTTAAGTTTTTAATAGCAACGTTAATACTATTTTTTGACCTAGTAAGTCCGGATTCTAAACACATAAATCCAGGCTGCATGAGAAATACTAATCCAGAGCAAAGTAATATCCACAAAATATCAATTGTTTGATATGTAAGTTCAGATTCTGAGGTTAATATATTATTGTTAAATTTGGATTTATTTTTTCTTTTAATAACAGTTTGGGGATTATAGTATAAATTTGTGGATTTAATTAAATATTCTTCTGGTGAAAGTTGAGATTTTTTCCATTCTTTGACTTCTTTTGTATTAGTTATTTGCTGATAATTATTTGTATGTTTATTGATTGGCGACCCTTGTAAAATGGTTAATGTTAGAGTCAGAAAGAATATAATAATTCCTAAAATATATTTTCGAGGCATAGATACGGTTCCCGAAAAATCGGGGCTTTTTTTAGATATTTTTTAAGTTAATTTTGTGGTCAGGATTCAGCGGTTAGTTATTAGGTATCAGTTACTCAAAAAGTAGAGATAAAAAGTTGGAATTAGTGTGGAGAATACACAAGTCCTGATATTGAAGTAAGTTGGATAAATTCTCTGAGGATAAAGTTGATTATGTATCCGATATTTTTTACTTCAATGGTAATAGAGAATATTGTTCCCAAAAGTAAAGATCGCCAGAGATTAAATGATTAAGAATAATGTATATAATATGTGATTTTACTTATGATGGGTCTAGTTTTTATGATGTAAAACTCTTGGTTCAAAGAGGTTTATATTACAAAATAAAGTGCTGTAGATTCAGCACTTTCCGTTATTATGAGAGATACAATCGGGGGCAAGATGCGCCCACTACAAAACTTTCACTATTTACCCTATACCTCATTTGTCCGAAATATGCTGTAAAACCTACTTATCAATATATCATATTGTTAGTCGATATTTCTCACTTCAAAAGTAATATCAGACATTTTTTTAGGAAGAAATTTAATTAGAGGCTGAGTTATTAAGAATAAAGTTTATAGTTCCTATGTAGTATGTAATTTCCCTTAAGAATATCATATCTGTTAGTATTGATTGTGTAAAAGCCGACAAAACAGTTAACTGATAACTGAAAAAGGGGGGGCGGGTTTTTTTCAGTTGATGAACTTTTCTTAAATCCCTGGTGAAACCCGCTGAGGGGGCGGGTTTTTTTCAGTTGATGAACCTTTCTTAAATCCCTGGTGAAACCCGCCCCTACATTCCCTGGTGAAACCCGCCCCTACAGTCCCTGGGGAAACCCGCCCCTACATTCCCTGGGGAAACCCGCTTAGTTATTTCAGGGCGATCACTACTTTTGGGAATCAAAGATAACTGATAACTGATAACTGAAAAGCAATCAGCGATTTTAATACTTTTCGCTGATTGCTTTTCATGCCATTCTTATGTAAAGCTGCACAGAATTATTAACTTTTTAATTTATCTATAATTTTATCTGCAGTTATTTATAATAATCATTTATTCTATGCAACTTCATATTCAATTGGTATTATTAAAGTTGACATATTTTGACTGGAATTATGGTCTGAAAATATCAAAAAATCAACTTCAGTATTTTTCTAATTTAAGCCGGAAATGCTAATAACTGAAATGACTTTTAATTGTTACTAAAAGCTTCCCAGGTTTTTTCGTTAACTATTCCATCAATCTCTATTCCTTGAGATTTTTGAAATTCTTTGACTGCTGCTACAGTTTTCATGCCAAATATTCCGTCGATTGGTCCTGGATTAAAACCCATTGTTTCCAGACGAAGTTGTAAAGTTTTGACTTTAGACCCCCTGTCACCTTTAGCTAATATCTTGTCTGTTTCGACTACTTGGTTTTGCTTGGGAGTCGTTGCTTTTGCTATTTCAGGAGATGGTTGAGAAACTATCGGTGGTGTTTCTCTTTGTATAGGTAAAGCAGGAGCTATCGGTAATTCTTCTTTAAAAGGTGGGGGAGAAACTATCGGTGATTTTTCTTGAATAGGTGAACGAGAAACTATTGATGGCGTTTCTCTTTCCAGAGGTGAACGAGAGACCAATGAAGGTTTAGCTAGAGATGTCCAAGTAATTTCATCAACTATACCTGTGACAGTCAAACCCGCAGACTCTTGAAAATCTTTTACTGTTTTTGTTGTCCGGGCACCAAATACACTATCTATAGTACCTGGATCAAAACCTCTTGCTTGCAAACGTCTTTGTACTGCCCAGACTTCAGCACCTCGATCGCCTTCTGATATATTCTTTTGGTTTGTTTGTTTTTGAGGAACTCCAGAATAGAAAGGTTTAGAGAATAATTTAGTTTGAGTAGGTTGCTCAGAAAATCTAGAATTTCCAGGAATTAAAGGTATTAGAAAATTTTGATTTTTGGGTTTTTCTGAGAACTTAGTTTTGATTCTGTCTGTTTCACTTAAGGTAAAATTTTTAGATTTTAATTGACTAATTAAGTTTTCTTCTTCTTCTTTAGTTAAAGACTCTGTTTTATTAGAAGCGATCGCTCTGTCGAAGTTTAAGTTAAACAGGGCAGCTACACTTAATAGAGTCGTAATAGTAGGAACACGCATCATAATAATTTGGTTGTGATGGTTAATGTTTTTGTAAGCAGTCAGCTATCAGCTATCAGCTATCAGCTTTTTAGTTAACAACTAGAGCTACTCGTTTTACTGCTTCAAGTATCTGTTTGAAAATTTAGTAGCAGTTAAACAAATTATTGCTTCATTAATGAAAAAGCTATTAATGAAGTTCCTCCAAAGGAAGCTACCTGACTGCTAATAGCTGATGACTGAATGCTTACTTTTACAATTCAGACTTTAGTTACAATTAGTTAAGACAAAAAAACACTACAGTTACATTGTTCATATTATCATCTTCTATAAATTTTCCAATAACATAAGAAGTTTTTTTGTACATTATTGCTAATTACTTCCAGTTAATCTAATTATCCGGAATGTGTCATTACAGCCTTACTTGTTGTTACCCCCTGGGTATGTCATACCAATTTCTAATTTGTAAGCATTTCCTGCGGAATGCGCTCCCATTGAGCTATTAGCATTCAACTTTTAGATATTGTCAGGAATTAAGTAAGACTTGCTGATTAAATCTAAAAGTATTCATAGATAAATATTTCACTATTTTTAGGGTCTGATTTCTCCGGAACCGTCATTTCAGTTATCAGTTATCAGTTATCAGTAGAGAGTGAATCTCCGGCTTTAGTCGGAGGCTTGAAATACTGAATTAAGTGTTTTTTAATCTCCGAACAAAAGGAAGCTTTATACCTAATTTTTTAGTAAAAATGCAACTTTTTAAACCGATAAAATTGAAAAAGTTAGCATCTTACATTAACTAAAACAGAAAAATTAAGCAACTATTTTTTCAACTATTTCCTTTGCAACACCCCGTTCATGCTTATTCTGTAAGGACGTTGCAGTAAGGACGTTGCATGCAACGTCCCTACCAAGTGCAAAAAGCTTCTTCAGCAAACCCTAATTAACTCAAAGATTAGAAATCCTAATAGCTGAATGCGAGTGCATGACCCAGGAAATACTTACATTTAATTTATAACTTTATCTGTTTTGAACGAACTTTTTATTCAAGCAATAATTGCAAAATTAAGATTATATATATTGCTATATTTATCTTGAATGTAACTAATAAAAGGCTCAATACTTAAAGATTTACCTGTCACTTGATTTATTAATTCATTAGCAGTATACTTACGACCATGTTGATAAATATTTTGTTTTAACAATTGACGTAGAAGAGTAAAATTACCTCGTTCAATACCAAAAGTAACTTCCGGATCAAATTTAACTATTGCTTCATAAATTTGAGCTGCGATTAAATTCCCTAAAGCATAACCTTGAAACATTCCGCCAATCATTTCGCCATACCAATGTACATCTTGCATTACCCCTTCACTATCATTAGCAGGAACAATTCCTAAATCTTTTTTATAACTTTCATTCCAAGCTTCAGGCAAATCTTTAACACTTAATTTACCCTCCAACATAGCTAACTCTAAATTAAATCTAATCATTACATGAAGATTGTATGTCACCTCATCAGCATCAGTACGAATAGGTGACTTTACCACCTTATTAATAGCTTGATGAAACTCGGAAATAGAAACACGACTGAGTTGGGGAAGGAAAATACCCTGAAGTTGGGGATAAAAATATTCCCAAAATCCACGACTACGACCTACAATATTTTCCCATAATCTAGATTGGCTTTCATGGATACTACTACAAGTTCCTTTCGCCAGAGGAGTACCCTCTAACTCCGGAGATATCCCCTGTTCATAAAGAGCATGACCTACCTCATGGATACTACTAAACAAAGCCTCACTAAAATTATTTTCATACACCCGGGTGGTCATACGCACATCCCCAATAGAAAAGCTAGAGGTAAAAGGGTGGGGCGTTTCATCTTGTCGTCCCCGTTGAAAGTCAAAACCAATACGTTCAATGACAGAACGTCCAAACTTGAGCTGTTTTTCTTTGGGATAATGTTGATACAGACAAGAGTCGTCTATGGGTGGAGCAGAGGCGATCACTTCCGCAATGGGTAATAATTTTTGGCGCAGTTCCTTGAATAGAGGCCGAAGGATGGAGACTGTCATGCCTTCGTCTACAAAGTCGATGAGGGGATCGGCGATGTGTTTGTAGGGGAAAAAGCTGGCTAGTTCTTGACTTAACTCTAATGTTTTTTCTAAGTATGGTTGGACTAGGGAGAAGTTTTTGAGTGATTTGGCCTTAACCCAAGCTTCATAACATACGGTTTGATGTTGAGAAAGTTTTGCCATAAATTCTGATGGGACTCGGACAGCACGCTCGTAGTCTCGGCGAGTAACGCGAATTAAGCTGGCTTCGGTAGAGTAGTAGGGGAGGCTTTTTTCATAAGCTCGGAGCTCTTCGAGCAGTTGGTATATATTTGGATCGGTAAATTTTTCATGGGCAAATTTTCTCAGAGTGGCTATTTGTCTGCCTCTGGCAAAGGTTCCTCCGGTGGGCATATAGGTGGTTTGGTCCCAGTTTAGGACGCTGATGGCTACTTCTAGGTCTTGTATTTGAGTAAGACGATTTTTGAGTTCTAGGTATTTTGGTTCACAAAGGCTGATGGTTGACATAATGACAAAAAAATGTTATGTGATTAGGCTTTGGTTTAATGTTTTGCCTGTTAGGTGGGGTGGAATACATGATGTTTATAGTAGAGCGCATCTTGCCTAATTTTATTACTTAAGTATAGTCAAGTTTAGGCTTTTGGTAACATATTTATCAGGATTTACGCAGGGACTCTAGATATAGTGCTTAAAACTATTGTACAATAGTTTTTCAACTCTATATATAGTGCATTGGGGTAAGTCCTGTTTATGATGAAAGACAAAACTCAACAGGCAAAGGTGGGAAAAATATGATAAGACCTTTTTAGCATAGACATCTGGTCTGTGATATCTCAGAAGGGAATAGGGAATTTTAAAATTAGAGATGTTTTATGAAACGTTCCTACTTTGATATGTTAATTAATTATACTTCCTCATTTCTACAAAGAATTAAGTTGAGAATATTTGGTTCATTGGAAGTTAAAAGATAGCGCTCGCTATAAATTTTTCTCGCATTTCTACTCAACTATAAAAGTGAAAAACAATAAGGGGAAATTAGAGATATTTTCTACCAATGGGTAAAGTATTTGAGGAGGAATAAGGAGAATTTTCAGAGTGGCAAAGTATTCCCAGATTTTGCCGAGATTTTTAAGTTCATATTTTCTCATTTCTACAAAGAATTAAGTT
>NZ_JAYKGW010000043.1:0-12014 GCF_035285525.1 Okeania sp.
AATGGTAGATGGTAGTGGAATTGGCTACTGGGTTGAATTTGAAGAAAAAATGGGCACTTGGTTTTTTGAAGATGAAATAGAAGCAGTTTCCTAACCAATACTAAAGGTAGAGCATTGGGTATGAGAGCAAACTAGAAAAAAGTCTTACCTTGAGTGTAACTAAATTTTCTTATTGCTACTGCCCAATGATCAATATCTGAATTAGGGAGTAAGGAGGAGAAATGGGAATTCTAGAGGAAGTAGTAAAGAATTGTCCCTTGATTTTTCGGCAATTATTTCACCGAAAATGTCAATATTTTGTACCTCTGAGCTGTTAAAAAGTTGGTAGTTTTTTTGATACAAAAAGGCTAAGGTCTTTGTTTGTCAATACTTTGATAGCTAATTAGCAGAGCAATAATTAGCGATCGCTAAAATCCAAAATTAAAATACCATTCATCATGGCAGTTACCCTACTACTTCAACAACTTACAGTTCCCGCTGGTCAAAGATTATTAATCCACAATCTACAGTGGACTGAATTTGAATCTGTTCTGGAAGAGTTAGGGCAACATCGCTCTTCCAGAATTGCTTATTATCAAGGAACTTTAGAAATTAGAATGGCTACCCCAGAAAATTGAAGTTGATAAAGAACTCCTGGGGGATGTGGTGAAAATTTTGCTTGATAAGTTAGAAATAGATTGTGAGTGTTTTGGTTCTACTACTTTCAAGGGAAAAAGTATAAAAAGTGGTATTGAACCGGATCGATGTTTCTATATTGAAAATCATGCTCAAATGGGAGGCAAGCGACGAGTCAATCTGAATTTTGATCCACCGCCAGACTTAGCTATTGAAGTGGATGTTACTTCCAAAACTCAACTAAATGTTTATGGCAATTTAGGTGTACCGGAACTTTGGCGTTATGAAAAAAATCAACTTCAGATTTATCTTTTACAAGGAGAAGAATATAAAGAAGTTTTCACCAGTCCCACATTTCCCGGATTAGTAATTCAAGATTTGGTGGCAGAAGTTTTGACTCAAAGTCGCGATATTGTTAGAATTCCTGCTTTACCAAGTTTCCGCAAAAGAATCAGAGAAATACTACGATCATAAAATCAGATTTCAAGTCTCCCTTTTAAAAAGCATAAAAAAGAAAATTCACTAAAATAGCGATCGCCTTCCAATTAGTAAAGAGCAATAGCACTGGTTTCCTTACTGAGAGAGGTTAGGGGTGGGTTCTTTCCCTAACTTAAAGACTGAAACATCTCCCCTTCTCTTCACCACAAGCGAGGGCACTGGTTACCCTCCCAGGAGGCAGGGACTATTTATTGTCACGAGAGAAAAAAGAAGGAGAGGGTGGGAAGTGTGGGAGGTGTGGGAAGGATGGGAGGTGTGGTTCGTACAAAACTCATAAAAATATAGGGTTGTAAATATTCTCTGGCGACAATAAATTAGCTCTGCTCCCAGGAGGGGAATTAAGAGGGGAACTCGCCAGAGAATAAAAGAAGGAGCGATCGCCCTATTGGCTTACTCCAGAACTACCTCAAATCTTTTTTCCTGACTATAAGTTCACAGCTTTGATAATCCAATTAACGTAGATGTTTTTAGGACGGGTGTCCGCATTTTTCTTTTTCATTTTTAGTGTGATCCAAGCTCCCTTATATCCGGCTATTCCGACTTCCTTCGATTCTGTTCCATCATCAGGCACAGTTTCTGTACCTACAGAGTAACCGCTGTCTGAATCTGTATCTGTAGTTGTAAACGTATCAATTGAGTTTGCTTGATCATTCTGGTACGAACCAACATGATCGCCCTTAGCTCCACCCTGAGTTGCTTCACTGCGGTTTTGAGCATCGGGATCGTTTCCTGTTCCATGATCTACGCCTCGAAGAAAGCGTCCTCGGAAATCAGGTACGTTGAAGGTCTTGACACCATCACCTTCTCCAAAAGAATCACCCATAATCTGATATAGGTCTGGGTAATCTTCCCTGTTATATCCAGTGCCGTCACAGACTAGCCAGCCTTGCTGTTCTAATTTTGATGAGGCGCTACCATCAACCAAGCCTCCGTAGGCCATTATTGTACCAATAGGGACTTCATCAGCACTAGCAGAATTAACTTGTGTAACGAAGATGAGAGTAACTGAGAGAAGTATGGCTACAATTTCGCCAAAAATACGTTTCTTGTTCATAAATCTAAATCCTTTTTGGTTTAAGTGTTTACTTGATTGTTCGATCCAATTTCCTCGGAAAAGAAATATAAGCAGGAGTTACCTAAAGCAACCAAGAAATTGGGTTTATTGCTGTAATTTTGTTGTTTAAAGCACGAAATTTCCTGCTTTCTGCGTAAGTCCTGATAGGGTTTGATATTTCCTCTTATGGCGGTCGGATCGATCGCTTTTGATTGCAAACTTTCATGATTTTAGATTCTCCGTGGTTTAACTAGGGTTTGCGTATGGAAAGTCTGATGGTTAAGGTAGGGAGTAGGGATCAACTCACCCCTAACCCCTCCGGTGGAGGGGAATTTAGGAGGAATGGGAGTTATAGAAGAATTAGTTGGAAGAATTGTATCTTAATTTTTTTAAAATTTTTGACCTAAAAGCTGGTACTTTTTCCTGAAAAACAAATTGCTAAAAGGTTTATCTGTCAATACTTTCATGTTTTTTTCAGCAAACCCTAACTAGGGCTTGCTGATTAAACCTAAAAGTCCTCTTAAATAAAGGTTTTAGTCTTTTTAGGTCGGGAAAAAGTACCTAGTTTTCAGCTCTTAATGCACAAAAAGTCACGATTTTATATCATGTCCGGTTGAATAATTAGGTTTTAGTGGAAGGAAGGCAACAGGCAACAGCTCATCTGGCAACAGGTTTTCTCTCATTATCATCTTAATTTTATACACACTCCGATGCTACCGGACATGATATCATGGGTAAGTTCTAAAAGTGTTAATTTGATAATTTGCTACAAGAGCGGATATCCCACTTATGACCGTGGCCAGGGACTTACAATGGGTGAACCACCCCAATAAGTTGGTTGAGTAATCAAAGTGAACGGTAGTCCTACGCTATTCGACATAGAAGGATTAAATGCCAACTTGCCATAAAGTGATGAAGCATCAGGTCGTTGATAGGAAACATCACTTGCAGTAGAATTTTTGGCAGCAGGTAAAGCTAGTTCAGTTCCGTCCCCTACAACTGAAGCTGCTATCGATCCTTGAGTATAAAGAGTATTTCCTTTAGTAGGAAGAGCTGTTAACCATCTACCTGGATGTGAAAATAAACTTTCTGGTCTACTTCCAAAACTGGTAAAAGCATCATAAGCATTGTTTAGGGATTGTAGATTATCGAGTGGATGTCCCCAATTAGAACCACCAGCAAGACTCATGGCAGCTGAACTTCCACCACCAAATCCTGCAACTCCACCTGTTATAGCACCACCAATTCCACCAATTAATGCTCCCTGCCAGACTGCATCAGACAAACTTCCTGGGTTTTGAACTCCGAAAGCGTTATTAATGCCAAACTGGGCAGCAGCCTGCCCAGCACCAACTCCAGCACCAATTGTACCACCGACTGCTGCACCAACTAGAATGCCAGCGCCTATCGATCCTCCAGCACTGACAACTGCTGCACCAGCGGTAAAAGCTGCCACTCCTCCAGCAGCTGATACTGCTCCTGCTGCAGCACCGACTGCTACTCCCGCAAATATATAGCCTGCTAAATCCCATCCTTTGAGTCCTGCTTTGACACCTGTATAAGCAGCAACGCCAGCACCAATTGCTGCACCAATTGCTGCAGCAATAGCAAGAATTGTTAAAAATACAAACTTTCCATCTGGATCTACGAGTATTATAGGGTTGTTACCAGCATACAAATAAGGACTGGCAAATTGCGCATCGGGATCGGTGGCATAAAACCTTCCCAAATTAGGATCGTAAAATCGCGCTCGATAGTTATACAGTCCTAACTCGGTATCAAATTCCTGTCCCGTATAGCGATAACTAATAATTTCTGGGTTGCCGGCAGCAGTTCTCATCAAGTCTCCAAAGGGGAGATAATCAAAGGCAGCAATTACTGTTCCGGTTTCATCTACCACGACACGGGTAGAACCCAGATGATCTTTCAAGACAGTGTAAACTTTACCATCTTGAACCAGTGCGACTAACCCACCCATTCCATGGATATACTGTACGGGTTTGTCGCTTATTTCCAACAGAGGATAATCATTCAAACCATGCACATATAACTTGCTTGCAGTTTGTTTTCCTGAACTATCCTCAGATGTTTTCAAGACTCGCTGATTTTCTCCGTCATATTTAAAGGAAACTGATGTTGCTTCTTCAAGCTGTACCTGAGTGGTTAGCTGAGTGAAGGGATCGTAATCAATGTTGGAGACTTGACGATGAGAAGCGCTTTTAACGTTCCCATTGGCGTCATAACTATAGGTTTGAGGTTCGCTGTTATTGCTGACTGTGTTTACTTTATCGGTATTCTGGATATATTCATACTCATTGATTGTATCACCCCGTTTTAAGGTTTCAATGTTGCCGTTGACGTCATAAGTCGTGGGTTTGCCTACTCCTAAACTTGCTTGCTCATTTTGGGAATTTTGGGCAACTTCTAATCGTCCTAATTTATCGTACTGATATTGATAGTCATAACTTTGGGGTGCATTATTCCAAGTTCCATAATTAATGCTATTTTTGGCAATATTCCCGTTGTAATATCCGGAATTCTGATAACCATTCTCGGTATAAGCAAGAGATTGTTCTATAACTAGAGATTTATCTGCTTTCTGATTCAGAATGCGGGTTAGCCAACCAGAGGAGTTATAGCTAAGACTGTTTTGTATTCCCCCATTATTTAGAGTTGTATTTCCTAAACTGCCATCACCATTATAACTATAACTGGCAAACCGTTGGAGATTTTTCGGTGTTCCAATAGCAATGGTTTGTCCTAAGCTGTTATAGCTGTAAACGACTTCAGGAATATTGTTAATATTATCAGGATAGTGAATCTTGATTACATTTCCGAGATTATCGTATTCATAACCAACTTTTTGTGCTGTATATCCAGTCACTGTCAGAGTGTGATTCACTACATTACCAAATTGATCGTAATCATAGATTTCTTGGATATCGGTTTTACCATTCCCTTGATTACTGCTCAATATCTTCCACAAACGACCGATTAAATTAGGATTTGAACCATCCCCATCGAAAATATACCGTTTACGCCAAGCTGTTTGTTGCGGATAGTTGGGGTCAGTATCCGCTTTTTCCTGTAATGCAGTTCCATCACCCCAGTCTCCCGTAAACCAACCTTCCTCAGTTAAACGTCCTACGATATCATACTTTTTATAAAAGATAATCTGAGATGCTAACCCTACTGCATCTACCATAAACCGAGGATTACCAGCGCGATCGTAGATATATTTGGTTGTACCAGAATCTGGGTTAGTTTGGCTAATCATTTGTCCGAGGAAATCGTACTGCATTGTGATTTCCCAAGCATTAGGTTGTGAATCTTCGGGAGGTACAAACTGATTAGGAAGTAAAACTTTAACGAGATTTCCAGCATCATCATAAATACTGCGAGTAGTTTGATAAATATCGCTTCCTGCTTCAATGGGACCTGCTTTTTTGGCTAAAGTACGTCCTAATTTATCTGTGAGAGTATAAACAGTTGTTCCGTCAGCGTCTGTTAGCTTTTCGACTAAATATTCTCCTGATGGATAAGAATCTTCGGCAAAAAATCCTTGTATATTTGTGCCATATTCCCTGCTGACAATATGGGTATTACCATTGCCGATAGCAAATGCTTTCCCTGGTATTCCTTGCTGTATGGGACGATTCAATGGTGATGCTTCATATACTGTCCTACTGTAAGGATAACCTTCATCTTCGGGGTAATGATTAGCAACTTCTCCTGTTAATTCTCCGGACTCCCAATTGTATAGTTTCAATGAATGATGTTCGATAACCGAAGAAAGTATTATCAAATTTTGCTGCTTTAGTAGCGATCGCCTGACGACTTAAAATGTCATAAACGGTTTCTGTTACTAGACAGTTGCTTCCTTCTAATGCTTGAGTTTGTTTTTCTTTCCCAGCACCATCACTATAGGTAATCCCAATTTGAGGATTTTTAAAGGTGACAATATTGGCAAAAGCAACTTCATCCCCAGTGAATATTTCCACCGCACCAGTAATATTATCTGTTATTGTCTCAGCAAATATTTGTTTACCGTCAGCATAGAATAAAACGGTATTATTCGCAGCGACTAATAACCATTCATGGGGAATGGAACCTGTATGAGGAACTTGGGAAGGTGTACCATTGAGGGTTAAAGTCCAGCCCTGATTTTGTGTCCAAGTTACAGTTAAGCGATCGCTAATACGAATACCTAAAGGTTGTTGAGGTTTATCTGATGGATGAACTGATAACCTGACTCCATAATTACTAAAGGAGGCAGTAGATTGATAAATAATGGTGTCTGAGGTATTTCCTTTATGAACTAAAGCATTATTTTCTACCTCCCAACTATTCCCCTCCAGGGAGAATTTCTTATTCCCCTCCAGGGAGGGGTTAGGGGTGGGTTGATTCCCATCCTGAGAGGAATTAGAGCTAGATTGCCAATCTTCTCGCCATTGTTCACCATTGATAAAGTTAGCATAAACACCTGCTGCTGCTGCTGCAATAGTCAGAACACTATTAGGTTTACCCTGAGAAAAGACATAACTTCCATCATCATTTTCTTGTCGAGTTAAATAGGATGTCGTAACTGCATTCACTGTTTCCGCAATGCCAATTTCTGCTACTTTTCGTTGGAAAGAGTCATAGAAATTACGCACTGTATCCGCACCATTTCCCAATTGTGCTGTAACTATTTTGTACTTAGATTCATAGACATTTCCTTGGAAACTACTAATTAAAGGAATAAAGCAAATATCATCTATTAAAAGAGATTTAGATGTTTTTTGATTGGATATTTCTAATCCTAAACTTGCTCCTTGAATTTGATTAGAACTAATAACATACTGCCAATATTTCCACTTGCTCTTAGTTGCTTCAATCTCTAAATCAACAGGATTTCCTACAGGTTCATTGTTGTTGTAAAATTGTAGTTTTACTTCAGCTTTGCCACCATCTGTATCAAACCCTGTTTCTGTTTTCAACCAAGCAGAAATAATATAACTTTGCTGAGTATTTGTTATTGTCAGATGTGTTTTTTTAGTGATAGTAAAATTAGGCTTAACTCCCAAACTAGAAACCCCTGTGTGAGCGTCTCCTGTGACAATTAAATCAGTTAAATTCCCTTGATTTATATTCCAATCACTGAGATATTCGTAAGCTTCAAATCCTGTATAAAATGCTTCTTCAATAGTGGCATTACCAAACTGAGCAATCGGATAAAATTGCTGGTCATCAAAGACAACTGAATTATGAACTCCATTCACATCAATTGAATCTTCTGCTATTCCCTTTGAAGTCCGGGAAATTACTTCTGAAACCTGCAACCAATCTGTTGTATTTGGTTCAGTTGAATTATCCCATTTATCAAAAACTGCAGTTGCTTTGAGTGCTTGATAACTTCTGGATAAACCCCATTTTTCCTCTCCCCAATCTTTCCAAGTAGAAACAGCGATCGCTGTTGTTTTATCATTAGTTTTGTTAATAGTTTGCACAACAGGAGTAAGGATATTTTGTTGTTTTAATCCATCATATTTTTCCCAACCATAAACAGAAGTTTGTGTCAGTATTTCCTCTTCACCTAAACTATTATAATTCTTAGTTTTCTGTGTTTTTAACAATCCTGTTGCTGAGTCATATTCATATTCGACCTGTTGTTTAACTCCCACATAGGAAGCATTAACCTGAGAATTTGTGTCGCTAATTTCTTGACCATAGATAATACTTTCCTCTGCTTTTTGTTGAGCATAAAAACCGTATAAATTAATGTACCTTGACTCTCCTAATAGTTGTCTTTGGGTTATTACTTCATATTCAATAGTTTTGCGAATTAACTCATCACCTGTGGAATTATAGGCTTTTTGTTGATGCAGATTACCATGCAATAAGCTATAGTAATAGGGAGGATTTTCTTGAAAATCTTTGAATCCTAAACCTGATACTGAAAGCCCATTATAGAAGTAATATTCAGTCTTTCCGAAAGGAGTTGATTTTGAATTTTCACTACCTTGAATTACCGTAACCTGAGAATATTCAGTAACAATTCCTTGAACACTAATAGCTATCTTTGTTGTATCATAATTATAGCTAGTCTGACTTTCTTGATATCCATCATTAATAGTTACTTTAACCACAGGAAAATCAGTAATATTGTCCTTAATTGATTGATTAGCAATATAATATAAATTCAGGCTAGAAGCTTTGTCAAATTCATCACCTTTATAAGTAACAAAAGCATTAAATCCAGCTAATATTGTTCCCGCTTTACCCTTACTGTTGTCGTCATCAACATAAATTCTTTCTGAGAGATATTCAGTATTAGAAACCTTACCATTTTTTAACAACAATATCTGACTTTCTCCTTCATCCGTCTCATAAGCAATATAAGCAGGTGCGCGGTTAACAATACTTTCAGGTTTAATTGCTGTTGATGGAATTGATTGTCGATCTTTATTTAGTGTTCCTTGATTATCTCTGTAAAATATACCATTTCCAATTGTGACAAAATTACCATTGACAGTAGGTTGGTACTCATCTTTTGACCAAGAACCATTGATAGTAGGGTATTCCCACCGATTTTTGTAAGGATTGTAAGCTTTTATATCAGTAGAATCAGAATTGGAGGCGATCGCTAAATCCGAACCATAACCAAACTTCCTTGCTTCATCCCCACTAGAAACATTCAGCTTACTATCTATCCACTCGCTACCATTGTATCGCCAGAGATGCTCGATATTTGCTACTAAACTACCTGTAGTAATAGAATAGAAAAAAGGTTCTTCTGTTTCTTGAGATACACTGTAGTCATTAGTTAAAGGGGAACCAATCTTAAATTCAGCATCCCATGTATAAATTCGGACTTGATAATCAATATTCGTATCAAGTTTTTTGATAAAAGTTACTATGGCAGAATTATTACCTAAACTCCAATTAAAATAGGGATTATCATCATCATCTTTTTCAACTGGACTGATAGTAGCAATGTCTTTGTCTTGTCCAATTTTTGTAAATTTCATCTTGGTAATATAACAGCATTTCACAGCGTTTAGCAGCAGCATCATAGATACCAATAGTGAAATAATTACCAAAAGCATCTAAAACATAATTACCTTGATCTATTGTGATATTTTCACCTCGATTATCCCAATTTTTTGACTGTTGATTCCAAACATATAAACCTAAGTCTCCCTTGCCAGAAGCACAGAAAACCACAAAATTACTCCCAACAGCAAGGTGGGTTTGAACATCACTTGCAGCTAAATCCAAAAAGTAATTTTCATAACTCCATTGTCCAAACCGCCCCATATCTTGATGAAATAGATAAACATTCATCACATTTTGATTTGTTTGTTTAAAACTCAGGGCAAAGAAATCTGCTTGAGTTACTACCTGCAAACTATCAATATCTAGCTTGAAATTAAAACCTCCTGAGCTGGCTGAATAATCTATCCAATTACCATTCCAACTATAGACTTTGATATCTAAATTCCCCCGATTATCATCATAGTAAGTAACTACAACATAATCATTTCCAAACCAAACACGAGGAATACCTTGACCATAAATAGTAGTTTTTTTATCTGTGCCAATTAGATTCTTTTTTTCATAATTAAAAGTAGCTATACCACCAGCAGGATAAACAATTTGCTTTAAAACACCACGATGGATATTATTATTTATATCCTTGGTGTAATATTCAAACTTATAACCAGGTAAAGATTCTCCCTCTGGATTTTTCTGAGTTATTCCGGTGAGATAACGTTTATAGAAATCTGCATTATTAAGATCGTTCAAATAAACATTCTCTAACTGATAATCAAACTGAAGGGAGAATAAGAGTGAGTTTGATGCTTCTTCTCTAACTTCAATAGAGCTAAGAAACTTTGTTTCATATTTATCTTGATAAGCATGAATATTGCTACTAGATTCATGGGGAATTTGATATTCTTTTATTTGGTTATCATACTGTTTATCTTCATAGTTAAAAGTAATAGTACGTCCATCTAAAGCAGTAATTTTTGTTAAGTAAGGAGCTTGGGTATATTCATAACCGCCACGGCCAATTTCTTTGGCATCAACTACTTCATAGCTAAAAGTAACTTTTTCACCCCAAGTATTTTGGATTTCTGCTAAATTCCAACCTAGGGCAAAAGATTCCTGTCCTGATATATTCGTAGTGCTATCAATCCAGTTACCATTATTACCACCCCATTTGACACCCCATTGAATGTATTGGTTATTTTCTGGAAAGCTATCTTTTTTTCCTCCATAAATTTGCTTGATTCCATTTTCCTTAATAATCACCCATTTTTCTTCCTTTGGGTAATATTTAATATCCCAAGGTTTATAGTCTTCCGTTTCAAAATTCCATGCACCATCTTGAGCTATTCCATCTTGATACAACCGATTAGCAGAACCACCAGAAACAAGATAATATCGGTTATCATAGATAGAACCTGTATTTCTGTTATCAATAGCAATCATCTCATAAGGCATACTCCATCCCAATCCGAGAATACCCGTCGGTGCTTCTACATTCCAAGTATCTACGAGATTTTGAATGTTACTTTGGTAGATAATGGTGACTTTGACATCTAGATCGCCTCTACCTGGAAGTGATATTAAATCTAAAGGAAGGTTGACATCACCTCGGAAGAGATTGACTGCATTAGGAATATTTCCGATTCCTTCCCCGTCCATCTGAAAAGTTTGGATCGCAGGAAGTTGAGATAAAGTGCTTGGAGAATAATTGCTAGAAACCATTAGTTAGTGTGCTTCTTTTGTTTCGACTAGACAATCATAATGTTTTTTCTCTCACGGATGTATAAATGATCATATTTTCTACAGATTTTCTATCTGAATTGATACAACTGGATGCAAGTACTACGGAGCTTAAAAAGCCAAAAGCAATGTCTGGAGGTTGTTTGAGCGCCTATAAACATCCTGGATTATTGCATAGTTTTATAGAAATCATTTGTCTGCATAGTTTTAATAGAAATCATTTGTCTGCATAGTTTTATAGAAATTATTTGTTTGCATAGTTTTAATAAAAATCATTTGTTTGCATAGTTTTATAGAAACTATTTGGGAGCTTTGCACACAGTGCCAGGTTTTTGGCAAAGGACACAATCCAGTCCTACTGCTCCCAGCTATCCATTACCCACATATTTCCTAAGATAAAACTTGACAAAATTGACAAATTATAGATATGTCTTCGTTCAGCTTTTTCGGGAGAAAAATGTATTGAATTAGACATTTTTTTTGATATAATATAGTGCTGCGCTGCTGTGCAACAGGCAATAGACAATAGGTAATAGGGAAAATAAATTCCCGATAATATAAAACTTTAAGCTATTGGACACCTTCTACAATTTGTAAATATTAAGTGCGCACATTGCTATAACTATAGACAAGATTCTTCCTCCTGCTCCTCCTTATCCTCCACGTCCGTTTAATAAACAAAAAATAAAGTCTTACCCTTTTCAGGGAATAAAAAAATAAACTTCAGTGCTTCAATATTCTGACTTTAGCAATAATATAGATACTGATAATTAAATAACGAATAAATATAGCAATGAGCGCTTAGGTATTTACAAGGTCCAGCTCAAAGTCCAATATGGGAAGAGTTTACCAAAAATAATGTGTAAATATTAAGTGCGCACATTGCTATAACTAATAACTAAAATGACTATTACTTATACATTTTTAGGTAAAGGTGGGACAGGTAAAACTACTATTGCATTTGCCACTGCCAAACGATATGCTAGCCAAGGAAAAAGAGTTCTATTTGTAGGACAAGAACCTGCTTCAACATTATCTTTAATATTAGGTACAAATATTGGTCCTGAACCTA
>NZ_JAYKGW010000044.1:0-29298 GCF_035285525.1 Okeania sp.
TAAGCAACTTGAGCGCTTTGGTTAGATTTGTGTTTAGTCAGTAGTATTAATTAATCAATCCACAGTTTATCTGAAAACTGACTAGAGTTAATTTTATCCATTAATCTCTACTTTAGAATCGACAATCATCAAATCAGCAATAATATAATCTGCTACCCCTAATAATGTATTGATATGTTGGCCAAAAGAATTTTACCTTGTCTTGATGTTAATGCAGGTCGAGTTGTCAAAGGTGTTAATTTTGTCAACCTTCAAGATGCTGGAGATCCTGTAGAACTAGCTCAAGTTTATAATGATGCTGGTGCTGATGAGTTGGTATTTTTGGATATTACGGCCACTCACGAAGACCGAGGCACAATCATAGATGTGGTTTATCGAACCGCAGAACAGGTGTTTATTCCTCTGACAGTGGGAGGTGGTATTCAATCCTTAGAAAATATTAAAGATTTGTTAAGGGCAGGGGCTGATAAAGTTAGTATTAATTCCGCAGCAGTTCGTAAACCGGACTTTATTAATCAGGCTAGTGACCGTTTCGGAAATCAATGTATTGTAGTAGCTATTGATGCCCGTCGTCGTTCTGACCTAGATAATTTAGGATGGGATGTTTATGTGCGGGGTGGCCGAGAAAATACTGGTAAGGATGCGATCGCCTGGGCCATAGAGGCTGAAAAAAGAGGGGCAGGAGAGCTGCTGGTGACAAGTATGGATGCTGATGGAACCCAAGCTGGTTATGATTTAGCGCTCACGAGGACTATAGCAGAAAATGTGGAGATTCCAGTCATTGCTTCTGGAGGTGCAGGTAACTGTCAGCATATTTTTGAGGCTGTAACTGAAGGGAAAGCAGAGGCAGCACTTCTGGCTTCTTTGTTACATTATGGTCAACTTAGTGTAGCGGAAATTAAGGATTATCTAGCTGGCCATCAAGTTTCTGTTAGACAAAGCTAATTTTACTTGGAAGTAAAAAAAAGGAATGAGTTGATTAGGACGTAGACTGATGATGAACTTGACGCAGAGAAATGTTTTTTCTACTGTTCCCTATTCCCTTTTCCCTGCTATAGCACTCAAAGCAAAGGGCATGGACATTTATACATCCTGAAACCCCTTGATATTCTACTGTTCCCTGTTCCCTGTTCCCTGTTCCCTGCCATAACTTTAATTTTTAGATTTTCTTAGGCAAGATACTGAGACATATTTTAAGAAATGTTGTTAGAATAAAAAGCATTGTTACAAAACGTAACTTATGTTGCTCACAATTCTAATACTTGATGTTGCTTTGGTCGCTTGGTCTCTGCATTTGATGCAAGAGGCATTCCATTATCGGGAATTTTCTTTAATGCTGGCAGGTATCTTAGTTGCTACATCTGCTGCAGCAATGATGGTGGTTTATTTTCTGATGGGTACTTGTATGAGTCACCTCACTCAAATGTCTCAACATTCCTACATATATTTTTAAGCTGATTATTTATAGCAGGGAACAGGGAACAGGGAAAAGTTGGAAGAACATTTCCACTGTTTCAGATTCATTCTTAAATTTATGTCCTTACTGATTCTTTTTTTGTTATATCAGTTTTCATCAGAGTACAATTCTCCTTAAAAAGGTTAGGTACTCTGATTACTCATCTGACGGAAATGGTGTTGAAATTTTTTCAATTAATTTCTTGACAAACAAAAAAAAATTAGGTAATATTAGTAGTGCTTTGGTTAGGGGTTATAGCTCAGTTGGTAGAGCACCTCAATGGCATTGAGGGGGCCAGCGGTTCGAGTCCGCTTAACTCCATTCAGAATTTATGAGTTTAGGGGATATTAATTAGGGCTGATCATCATTAAAGAGGTTGACAAAAAGGCTATTCTCTGTTAAGTAAAAATAGCGATCGCCATTTTTGAGGTTCAGATAAAGTGTAGCACAGTTGAAATGCTTCGGTCGGTAGGGGCGAGTTTCTCTGTAGGGACGTTGCATAAATAAGGGCATCCGTACAAAGATTTTTCACGGGTTCAGGTTAGATAAATCCGCCCGACAATGATGTAATGCACAGTTTTAGCTTTGTTAGTCCACTACTTTTGTTGATCAAGCTTCTAACTTCTAATTGATGACACACCCTAAGTAGGAAAAATTTATACTATAATTTAAAGGTTTAACTGATAATAATTCTAAATTTTAATAAAATACTGTATTTTTTTCTATTGCTTATTGCTTTCCCTAAAATTATTTCTCATGGAAAAAGAGCATAACTATTATGAAGTTTTAGGAGTATCAAAGGATGCTTCGGCAGAACAGATTAAAAAAGCATATCATAATCTAGCACGTCAATATCACCCGGATGTTAATTCAGCAAATATAAATGCAGCAGAAAAGTTTAAAGAAATTAATTTAGCTTATGAGGTTCTTTCTGATTCATTGAAGCGATCGCTATATGACAAAAATGTAGGAGGGAATGTACAGGAATTATATCAACGAGGAGTTGCTAAAAGTCAAGTTGGAGATTATCATGGTGCTATACTAGATTATACAAAAGCACTAGAAATTAATCCTGATTGGGTACAGGTTTTGTATCATAGAGGGTTTGCTAGTTATAAATTGCAGGATTATCGGAATGCCGATCTTGACTATACTAAGGCATTATCTTTAGACCCATCTTTGGTAGAAGTTTACTATTATCGGGGTTTATGTCGGATAAAATTAAAGTATATTCAAGCTGGTATGGATGATTATATTAAAGCATTAGAAATAAATCCTAATTTTGCTCATGTTTATTATCACCGTGGTTTGGTTTATTTAGAATTACAAGAAAATCGTCTAGCAAAATTAGATTTTCAGAAAGCTGCCCAAATTTTTGCTGAGGAAGGAGATATATCTAATTCTCAAAGATCGTTAGAAGCTATTAGAAGTTTAAAGGATTTTTCTTGGGGAGAAATACTAACAACATTCCAGGAAAGTTTTCAGGATAGTTGGATAACAATTAAGACTTTTTTGCCTAATCCTATAGGAGGTTTATTACCAGCTTTTGCTAAGTTGGAAGAGAACAGATCGTTGAATGTAGCAATTTTATTAGGGATAATATTTGAAGTTTGTTTTGTAATGGGAATTAATCTGATTTTAGAACGATTAGATGAAAGTAATCATACAGAATTTTTATTGTTAATAATTATTGGTATTATTTCTTTTATAAATGTAACAGTTACAAGTGGTTTTGCTAGATTAATATTTCATGCTGATGGTAGTTTAACTGGTGATTTATTTATTGCAGGAACCTCATTATTACCTCTGGGTTTATTGATGTTAATTAGTGCTATTTTAAATAGTTGGATAATTAGTTTTGTTTTAGGTATATTTGCTTTTTGTTATACGATTTTAACTATGTATAGTGGTTGTCAAAATATTTCTAATATTTCTGAAGAAAAATCTGCTATGATAGTACCAATTATGTTATTATTAAGTGGGTTACCATTGGGTTTAATTAATTAGGGAGTGATTCAAGAATTAATTATTAATTCTTTTGATCAACAAGATGATTTGATTGACTAAAAGAATTTTTTTCTTCATTGATGGATAAGCTTTATATATTAATTTTTTGGCAAGGGGTAATACGAGGCTTGATAAATGTTGGCGACAAATATCTAGGGGTTTTTTTAGGTCGAAAATCGTCTTTTTTTTTGTCAAATAGACATATCTGGTAAAGTCTACTTATTACCCTTTTACTGTTCCTAACATTCTTTTTGAAAATTGGTATAAGAAGTAGGCAATAAGGATAATAATTTATCAAATAAGTTACGGTAGGAGTTTGGTTGACAAATCAAATTTTCACTTGAGTTTTGTCTGCAAACTCCTAACTTCAATAATTAATTATTAATTATTCATAATTACCTCTTCATTTATTACAAAAAATTGAAAATAAGGAATACTGCCAAAAGTTACATCTAACTTCTTCCTTCTTCCCTCTTCCTTCTTCCCTCTTCCTTCTTCCCTCTTCCTTCCTTCAAAAGCTGAATGCTTACCCATAAAAACATCCTACTATTTAAGCGACCTCTTCTTTTACCTTTTTCTTATAGCTCATAACTTCATCCTTAATCACATTAAACTGTTTATTCTCAGCTAAATATTCAGCTAACTGCCCTTCAATACTTTCTTTTACAATATAACGATACTCATGAAAATGTTCGATATGAGCGCAGGTGCTGATATAAGAACTTAAAACTTTAGGATTATGTTTTCTAATACTAAACAAATGATGCCAAAACTTCCAACGAGTTTTCCGCTTTATTCCCTGGCGCCAACAAATAATTAATAATGCTCGTAAATCTACCAAACTAGGCATTTTTACTGCACCTTTACCAGTAGGAGCGCCCATTATGAGAAAATGTTGATAAGTTCGATCTAAAAACTTTTCATGGTCATACAATTTCCAGAATGCTTCTATATATTCTGTGGCAATATCTTCTATTGGTCTAGTAGGAATAAAATTTGTTAAAGTTACTTGATTACCATTACCACTTTTATCTAAAAGACGACCTTCCTTTTTCAGGCGATGCCAAAGTGCAGTATTTGGTAAAACTTGTAACATACTAAAAAAGGCAGTGGGAATAGTTGTCTCTTCCACAAACTTAACGATACGATCGCCTGCTCCTGGTTTTTCTCCATCAAAACCAATAATAAACCCTGACATTACTCTTAAACCAGACCTAATAATTTTTTCTACCGCCTCATTAAGAGGGTTACGATTATTTTGATATTTCTGGGTTAACTCTAAACTATCTTCATCAGGGGTTTCTATTCCTAAAAATACTGATTTAAAATTGCAATCTACCATTAATTTCATTAATTCTAAATCTTCTGCTAAATTAACGGAAGCTTCTGTAGCAATTTTAAATGGACATTGACGTTCTGCTTGCCAAACTTTTAACTCTTTCAGCAACAATTTAACATTACGTTTATTGCCAATAAAGTTGTCATCTACCATAAATAGAGAACCACGCCATCCTAAATCGTATAGATAATCCAACTCTGCTAATAATTGTTCAGGGGTTTTGGTACGAGGTTTACGACCATAAAGAACTATAATATCACAAAATTCACATTGGAACGGACAACCACGGGAAAATTGAACCGACATAGATTCATAATATTTCATTTCCAATAAATCGAACCTAGGAACAGGAGTAGTTGTCACATCAGGTTTATTCCCATCTGCACGGAAAATACCTTTAGTTTCCCCACCCTGAATAGCATCCACAAACATTGGTAAAGTAATTTCCCCTTCGTCCAAAATCAGAAAATCTACACCACTGTCCAATTGTTCTTGGGGTAAGGCCGTGGGATATGGACCACCACAGGCCACTAATTTATTACGTCGTTTGGCCTCGCGAATTTGGTCATGTAGGTCTTCTTTTTGGACAATCATTGCCGAAAGTATGACTAAATCTGCCCATTCCCATTCTGCTTCTGTAACTGTTCTAATGTTTCTATCGACTAACTTAAATTCCCATTCCTGGGGTAAGATAGCTGCTACTGTAACCATACCTAAAGGAGGTAGCATTACTTTGCGGTTTACCAGTTCCAGAGCTTTTTCAAAAGACCAGAAAGATTTAGGAAATAAGGGGTAAATTAATAAGACTCGCATCAGAATTTTAGCTCCTCACATTTAGATTAAACATTTAGGTAAGCATTTCCTGGGTCATGCTGCGCAAACAGCTATTATTTATCAGCTTAAATAATAAAAATAACTGTACCTCAGTAACTTCAGAAAAGCTACAATTAGGGATAACTAGAAAGTATTTTGGCTAGAGCAGGGCATTCTCATTCTGGCAGTAAAATTATTAGAATATAAGGATACTTGGGAGACAAGAAGAATTATTTTTTTGTTATTAAATTTTTTCTTAGGAATAAAGCAGCAATATTCTCTCTAGCTTATCCAGTTTAGGGGTTTAACTATAGCATCAAATTAAAATAACAACATCCTGGGGAGTAGAAAAGTAATTTTTTTCCTTGTCTACCCAAAATACTAACTTTTTAAACTTAAGTAACCAAAAAGCTAGCACTTTTTCGCGACTTCAAAAGGTTAAAAATTTTATCTGTAACTCCTTTTAAATTTAATCAGCAAATCCTTATTAGGATAGCTTAGTTAATATAGGGTTTCCCATAGTTATAAAGTACATCTATTTTGATTTTTATCCTAATTCTCCATTCCCTCCATACCTCCATACCTGTTCCCTAAAATCAGGAATTTTGTATCTGAAAAGTATGGGAATTTCTATAAGTTAATTTACCACTTTACCACCACAAACATATTTTCAAACATTTCATTAATAATATCTTCCATATTGTCTACATTTACAGAATTAGGGCCTTCCACAAATTCTTGTAATGTAATTTTCTGATCTTTAAAATCTTTAACAAAATCACGCAATTTTTTCAAAGATTTTACTTGAAATTTGGCTTCTTGTAGCACAGTTTCCATCAAATCTTCTCCATTTCGTTTTGCTTTCCGATATTGTTTAACCATACTACCTTGAGGAGTATTTTTTACTTCTCGTAATTCAGCTTTAACTTGTTCATACTGTTGAGATAATAATTCAATTTCTTTTCCTAAACGTTCACATTCTTTTTCACTATCATTTTGATAAAACTTTACTGTTTCCTCATTTTTTTCCCGTTCAATTTCTAACAACCTAGCTAGATCGCCACTTTGATAGGCAATATTAATTTCTTTCATTATTTCAGTATAGAGAATACGAGTTTCATCTTCAGTTGCTTTATCAGGATGAAACTTATCAGCTAATTTTAAGAAAATTTTTCTTAAATCTCTACTCGGACGTGGTTGATAAATTTCTGGTTGTTCCTCAAATTTATAGTTATTATAAAAATCTTCTTCAAAAAAGTCTTTCTCAGTTCCATCTTCCGAATCATCTCTAATATCATCTTCAAAATTTGCTGATGATAATTGAGAAAAACATTCTGGTTTTAGGGAAATTTTCCCAGTTATTTGTAGAGTTCGATAAATATCTATAAGTTCTTGCTTATGACGCTTTTTTAAATGCTTCTTATTCAAAATTTTCTGAAATAGACCATGAATTTCTTCATCCAAGTTATTAATTTCTTCCTCAAATGGTCTGCTTTTATGAAACATTTCTTTAGTCAAGGTTTGTATCTGTTCAGTAAGGTTAAATAGTTCAGTTTTTTTACGTTTTATTTTAGTCAGAAGTTTTTGATGTTTTTCGTTAAGAAAATTAATTCTATTATGAATAGAAGAAAACGATATCGCATTTTCTTCTGATATAGAATGAGAAGTAACTGTTTTTTTAGTTTTTCTTGGCATAATAAATAAATAAATGTCTTAACTATTATTTTAAATTTAATCTTTTGGTAAGTATTTAGGTCAGTTAGTCTCTTATAGAGAAACTGCATTATCATATATAGGTAACCATTTATATCTCAGCCATAAGTTATCAGCTATTAGCTATTGCTTTTAGTGACTGATAAAAGCTTTATTAATTGATAAATGAAAAGTTTTACTACAAAAGTCAGCTCCAAAGTTTAGATTCACTTAAAACTTCTCCTTAAAAATAGAGTCTTCTTGCTGTTAAGGCAGTTCCGACCTAGGAGTCAACTGAAAGCTAATAGCTGTTGGCGCTGTATTCCGCAGGAAATGCTTACATATATAGTAATCCTAAATAAGTTCTGATAAATCAAAAACTCAATAAAAAACTGAAACTCCCATCTGTTAATTGTTAAGCTTTTCCTATTCCCTAAAATCAATGAAATTTTGTCAACAACTCAAATAGGATTACTATATCAGTTATTAAATCATTATCACACCAAAATATAACTATTTATAAGGAGAATTAAAATTTATATTTGCCCAGGATTTCGTAGGAAAAGCTGAATGCTTACAATCAGAGTTTTATCTTGAATTTCTTTCTTTTTTGTTAGTAATAATATTGCTCACAAAGATTTATCAATTTGGTATTATTTATACAGTAATAATACAAAAAACAAGAGATTACTATTCCCTGTAGTTAACAGATTTACCAAAAACTGGATTCTATACTCTATTAATCTTACAATTATAGCCAGTTTTTTTTATTTTATTTGGAATCCAACTTAATATAGTATAAAATGCAATCAGAAGTAAGATTAAAAGTAGCAGTATTAGGATTATTTGTAGCAGATGACCAAGTTCTATTACTGCATCAAATGACAGACCCAGAACCTAATTGTTGGGACTTACCAGGAGGAGGTTTAAAACCACAAGAAACTCTAATGGAAGGACTAGCGCGAGAGATAAAAGAAGAAACTGGAATTACAGATTTTCAAGTAGAACGACTACTAACAATATCGGATAAATTTTTTCCTGAAAGTCAAGGGAAATTACTTCATGCTTTAAATATTATTTATCAGTGTACAGTAGAACCAAAACCAACTAACCTTAGTAGTGACGATCCAGAAGTTGGACCTTTAGGAATTAAATGGATAGCGATCGCTACTTTAACACCAGAAAAGTGTTCTAGCAGAACCTGGGAAGCATTACAAGCAGCAGGGTTAATAACTTAATAACTGTTTAACATATTTTTTCAAAATTTATTCATTTTTTCCTAGACCTAGCGCTTTTTCTTGTTATGATCTAAATTTATTGTGGGCAAGATGCCCGCACTACAAGAATTTAAACATTTATTCTGTACATTATTTGACCGAAATATACTGTAACTAAAACCTTATTTTAAGATTACAGAACTCCTAAAAAAAATCATTAACTAAGCTGTATTTATCTATAAATTCATCTATTTTTCTTGTTCCTTCTTACTTCTTCCTTCTTACTTCTTCCTTCTTACTTCTTCCTTCTTACTTCTTACTTTACAAATGCCAAAAAAACAAAAGTTTCCTTATCTTCTTGGTTCTAAATGGACAGCAACCCAAAAAACTTGGGGATGGCGGCATTTCCAAGTAGTAAATCGTAAAAATGAAGGTGAATGGGTATTTGCTGAAATGGTAGCATCTTGTGATTCAACTGTCAGATTTTGGCTAAATGCTAAACAACTAAAAGACCGTTCCCTTTGGCAACCAGGATGGCAATCAACCCAAGAATTAACACCTCTTGAATAATATCATTTTATGAAAATTAAAAGGGTGCATCTCACATTTCCAAAAATATTTTTTTCTATTCCCTATTCCTAAGCATTCAGCCTTCAGCTATCAGCTATTAGCTACTGCTTTTAGTTTGCGATAAAAGCTTTATTATTCAGAATGCAATATTTAAAAAAAAGCCAGTTTTCAAGTCTATGTTCATCTAAATCTCCTCCTTAATCTTGAGGTTTTTATTGCTGTTTCATAGCATTCAAGAGGAAGAGTTTACAGCTAGTAACTGAATGCTTACCCGTCTTCTTTTTTGCCTATTCTCTAGCTAAAACCAATAATTTTTTATCTTTCTTCAAATATTGATATATACCTCATTAAAACTATTTTAATTTATCAGTTATAGCAATACCTAAAAATGGATTATCAACATTTAAACCAAGCAATTAAATTATTAATAGATGCTACCCAAAAATTAGAAAATATTGTTAGTGAAGCTCCGACAAATAAAGCTAATAATCAAACAATTGAAAATGCTAAAGAAACTATCAAAAAAGCTATGGCAGAAATATCTGCTACAGTTAAATCTCCAGTCATAAATCATATTCCCAATGAATTTTTAGCTAAAGCAGAAAGTTTAGGTATTCCCTTAGATGATATTGAAGTCATCGTCGCTATTTCTGAACACCATCCTAGTCAGTTATTAGGTGTATTAACAGAAATTGAAAATAGAGCCGAAAATATTAGACGTAGACGAGAATATTTTCTAATTCGATTACCAGAAATGCCTATAGAAAAATTAGGTTCTCGACTACCAATTATCAAAGCTAGCGATCTAAATTTACCAGAAGAACCAATTTCTAAAGAATATCGAGAAGCAATTAAATATAAATACAAAATAGATAAGTTAATCAAAAAAAGAGCTGTTTCTCAAACATCTATTTTTGCCAAAATTAAAGCTGCCGAGGAAAATTTAGCTCAATCTAAACTAGGGGAAAATAATTCTAATTTCGATGAGGAAATCCCATTTTAAGTCAAGGTTGGGTAAATAAATAGGGCTGGCTGATTAAATTTAAAAGTATTCATAGATTCAGAATTATAAAGGAGGTACTCAGAATAATCTTAAGAGTAATTTTCTTTGCTTATATCTTCCAAAATATGAACTTTTTTACAATAGAAAAGATGAAAAATAGGTACTTTTTCCAGACATCAAAAAAGCTGAAACTTTTATCTATCAATTTTTTCATATTTATTCAGCAAACCCTAAATAAAATTCAAAAATGCAGTCAATAATTAGTTAAACATTAATTGATAGTAAGTATTATGACTAATAATAAACAGGATAATTGTGTTCAAAAAAATGCCTTTTTTGCATCAAGCAATTATAAAGGGTAATTTGACTAAAATTAATAGTTTACTTGAAAATCAATAAATTGATTTCTCAGAAAAATATAAAGGTTTTACGCCATTAGAAGCATCAATAAGAACTCATACAGAAATTGTCAAAGCTTTATTAACAGCAGGAGCTTCTGTATCTCAAAATCCAGGAAAATTATTAGAGCTATTACGCAGAATTTGGTCGAATAGAGAAAATAAAAAATGCTGTGAGATACTATTAGAATTTCTTAAAGCAGATATTTATGTCAATGCTAAACTTGATGAGGAAAAAACAATTTTAATAATAGCAATAAGGAAGAGTAACCTATCAATAATTAAAGCACTAATAGAAGCTAGTCCTGATCTGAATATTGTTCCTGAAAATATTATTGATGATAGAGATAATTTTGCTCTTTTTGAAGCAGCTTGCATTGGAGACCAAAAATCTTTGAATATCTAGCTCAATTTGTTTATAAAGAAGAAGTATCAAAAGAGGCTAAAAAATGTTTAGAAAGATAGTTAATTATACAAGAGCGATAAATAATAAGCGAGCAAAAAAACTTTCCCCCTTCTAGACATTTTTCTTTCTTCCTTCTGCTAATTAATTGCCATAATAGTATAACTGCCAAATATTTTGAGGACTTTTGTATAAGTTGTAAATTCTTCTATTGCTGCCTTAACATAATCATCATTACTATTAGCTTCTATATCAATAAAAAATAAATAATCACCCAAAGATAACTTAGTCGGACGAGACTCTATTCTACTCATATTAATCTCCCTTTTCGCAAATACTTCCAATGGTTTAACTAAAGCTCCCGGTACATTTGCAGGAACAGTAAAACCCAAAGAAGTCAAAACTAAACTTTCTGGTTTATTTATCCTATTAATTATTAGTTTTAAAGCCGAACTTTCTATCTCCTCAGAACCTTTTTTCAAGACTAAAAAACGGGTACAATTATCAGGATAATCATTAATTGGAAAAGCTAATACAGGTAAATTATAAATTTCCGCAGCTCTTTGAGAAGCGATCGCTCCAGCACTCAAATCACTTTCTAAATATTTTAATGCTTCCGTAGTAGAATTAGTTGGAATTTGCTGTACTTTTTGTGGCAAAAACTTTTCTAACCAACCTTGACATTGAGCTAAAGCTTGTGGATGAGAATAAACAGTTTTAATCTCTTCAACACTATTAGCTAATGATATTAATCCATGAGAAATAGGTAAGACTAATGCTGTTTGAATTTGTAAAGTATCCAGTTGCCAAAGTGTATCTAAAGTCATAGTAACACTTCCCTCTATAGAATTTTCTACAGGTACAACTGCTAAATTAACTTGCTCTTGAGAAACTGCCCATAAAGCTTGAGTAATACTAGGATATGGGCATAAAACAGATTCTTGACCAAGCTGACTCAGTTGGTGAGAAAATGCTATTGTTGCTGTCTCTGTATAAGTTCCAGCAGGGCCAAGATGTGCGATAGATATGGTCATTTCAGGAAATAGGAAATAGGGAATAGGGAACAGGGAACAGTTGAAAAAATATTCTAGTTGAGGATTCATCTAGCTCAGGACTTAGGCAGTAACCATAGATATAGTGCTTAAAACCCCATACGCAATAGTTTTTTCACTCTATATACAGTACATTTGCGTAAGTTCTGATAGATATAGTCATTTCAGAGAATAGGCAACAGGGAACATCGGATTCATCTAGCTCAGGACTTAGGCAGTAACCCTAGATATAGTGCTTAAAACCCCATACGCAATAGTTTTTTCACTCTATATACAGTACATTTGCGTAAGTCATGTAAATTTTACATTCAAGGAAATCTCTACAAATTTATATAATTTACACTTCGCAAAATTAAATTACATTTGTTTACTTATTTCTCATTAAGTCAGACAGTATTATTTGTGATAATTCATTAATTCTCCCTAATTCTCTCCCATTTATTGACCAAACGTGAGCTGATACTTTAAGATGATCTAAATCACATTAATAAATGTGAATTTTAATTAAGATTTAGTTAAAATATATTGATTTAATTAAAAAATTATGATTATTAGATTTACAGCTTCACAATCAGTAGATATCCCCGTAGTAGAACAAAAAGTCCCTATTCAACATTACCTCCGTCAACCAAAGCGTTTAGTCAATGCTTTAACAGACTCAACCAGATTAGAGCAATTAGATGAAAATTATTTTCGTTTAAAAATGCGTCCTTTACACTTTATGACATTAACTATTCAACCTACTGTAGATATGCGGTTGTGGTCTAGTTCTAGAGGTAAAATTTATTTAAAGTCAGAGAAATGTGAAATTCGTGGTGTAAAATATATAAACCAACGCTTTAATCTAAATTTAACTGGCATTCTTGAAACCATGCAAATCAACGGAATTACTCATCTTAAAGGTAAAGCCGAGCTAGAAGTTAAAGTAGAATTACCCCCTCCACTATGGTTAACACCACTACCAGTCTTAGAAACAACTGGTAATGGCTTACTCAAAAGTGTATTATTGACAATCAAACAAAGACTTACCCATCAATTATTATTAGATTATCGTCAATGGGCTTGTGATGAAACTAAGGTATTAGCTAAAGGCCAGCAAAGATCTGCTTTAGCTACTGGTAGCTAAAGTCAATCAGATCCGGTATTTACAAATAGAAGCTTTCGCCTTATTATTTTAAAGTATCCTTCAAAACAGTTCGGGCTGCAAGATGACTACGAGTAGAACTAAGAATTTCTGCCTCTCTTTCTAATCTTGCAGCAGTGTCCCGCATTTCCAAAAGAGCTTGCTGTTCAGTTGCCACACCATAAAGATTACTAGCCACCCAATAAGACAATTCTTCTGGTAAACTAGGGATATCTTCTGGCAACTCTATTTTCTGATCCATCAGTTTTCCAGAAAGATGAACTACATCTCTAAGTAAAACCTCAACTTGATTTGCCAAATCTCCAAGCTCATTTTCTGAAGGCTTATCTTCTATCCATTCAACTAAACCAACTAAATACGGTTTCTCTCTAACCATATCTAAAACTCTAAATCTCTGCTCACCTATCGTTAAAACTTTCATTCGATCATCAGGTAAGCGTTGATAATCCTCAATTTTAGCACAACATCCAGTTGCCACAACATGGTCTTGAGTAGAGTCCCACATTAAAACTCCAAATCTTTGATCGCTTTCCAGAATTGTATTCATCATAATTCTATAGCGAAATTCAAATATATGTAGGGGCAGAGGTCTACCTGGAAATAAAACTACTTCTGGTAAGGGAAATAAGGGAAGTTCTCGAACAGCTATAGAAGAGGATGCCATTTTGCTAGTATTAATAATTTTTTTATCGTTATACTTTTAATACTTTAGCGGATTTTTCTATGCTTGAATATCTTTATACCTAATATTTTTCAGAATTCTGACATAAAAATTGAATAGGATTTAATTTGATATCCGGTTGAAGATTTGTCATTGCGACCGAAGGGAAGTAATCTCAGGAGTGCGCGGAGATTCCTTCCTTCCACTCCGTTACAGTCGCTGCGGACTTGGATAAAAATTATCCAGATTTTATATATATTAAGAGTTTTGGTAAATGGCTTGTTCTTAAAGGTGTGTCATCAAGTTAGATGTTAGAAGCTTTATCAACAAAAATAGTCAACTGACAAAGCTCAATCTATTTATTAGATCATTGGGGGCGGGTTTATCTAACTAACTGTGAAAATTAAATTGTTGTCCGGAAGTTGCATCGGCAAAAATGCGTTTCATGTCGCTTAGCGTTTCATCCGCTCAAGCGCGGAAAACCTCCCTACTGAGAAAACCGCCCCTACCAACCACACAATTTCAGGCATGGTACTTTAGTATCTGAACCTACCCAACCGCGATCGCCATTTTCCAAATAACAGAGAGCAGCCTTTTTGTCAACTTATTTAATTGATGACACGCCCTAGTTGAAAATTAATAACTATTAGCAATCATAATATAACTATCCTAAAATTAGGTTGTCAAATATTACTGTAGGGGTTTGGCCTCCAAACCTCATACAGTTTTTTTTTACAAATCAAATTATTTAAGACCAACATCTAAGAGCAAATACAATACCATTTTTTTTAAAGTATCTATCCTTAAATCATTGCTATGGCATTAACATTATTAATAATAATTAACTCAACTCTTAGTTGCTCATAGCTTATTAATCTATCTATAGCTTCACCTCAATATCCACACCTGCTGGTAAATCAAGTTTCATCAAAGCATCAATTGTTTTTGAGGAAGGTTGATAAATATCTATAATTCTACGATGAGTCCTAGTCTCAAAATGTTCTCGTGAATCTTTGTCAACGTGGGGCGATCGCAAGACACAATAAATGCGTCGTTTTGTGGGCATAGGTATTGGCCCGATGGCTGTGGCTCCAGTTCTATTTGCTGTATCTACAATTTTCTCACAAGATGTATCTAGTAAACGGCGGTCAAATGCCTTCAAACGAATCCGAATTTTTTGTTGTTGAATTGTGGCCATTTCTCTTTAATTTTCTAGGTTCAGATTTTTAAGTTTTCAACTATAAATTGCTAGTTTCATTAACTCGCAATAGACTATAACGAAGTCAGAAGTTATTTTTTTCAGGATAATATTTAAAGATAACTTATTCAAAATTATACAAACAAAGTAGATATCAATTGGATATTCTTAAAAATAGATTCTCCAGTTTATTTTTAGATAGTTATCTATAAATTGGTTTCCTTTTTTTTATCTTTACCCCTTCTTCCTTCTTCCTTCTTTATTAATAAGTAGCAGAAAAGCCAATATCAATAACTTACCGAATAATTAAATAATTCAGGTAAAAACTCTCTCTAAAAGGGAGCAGTAATTATCCATTATCCATTAATGAAAGTGCCTTTCTGCCACTTAAACTTTCAGGAAATTGTCCTACTCTATGATCTTAGAAACAACACCCGCACCAATAGTTCTACCACCTTCACGAATAGCAAAACGCATACCTTGCTCAATAGCTACTGGATTGATTAGTTGAACTGTCATTTTAATCCGGTCTCCTGGCATTACCATTTCTGCTGCACTACCATCATCAGCAGTAAAAGACTCAATAGCACCAGTCACATCAGTTGTCCGAATATAGAACTGAGGACGATAATTTGGGAAGAAAGGAGTATGACGGCCTCCTTCTTCCTTTTTCAGAACATATACTTCTGATTCAAATTTCTTGTGAGGAGTAATAGAACCTGGTTTAGCCAAAACCATACCACGTTGGATATCAGTTTTCTGCATACCACGCAATAGTAATCCCACATTATCACCAGCCATTCCTTCATCCAGAATTTTCTGGAACATTTCCACGCCCGTAACAGTTGTACTACGAGTATCTTTAATTCCTACCAATTCAACTGTTTCACCCACTTTCACTTTACCACGCTCAATCCGGCCTGTAGCTACAGTACCACGACCAGTAATCGAGAATACGTCTTCTACTGCCATTAAGAATGGTTTGTCAACATCACGTTCTGGAGTAGGAATATAACCATCAACTTCATCCATCAGAGCCAAAATTTTATCTACCCACTCATTTTCGCCCTTTCCTATCTTTGGATTAGCTGTTAATGCTTCTACTGCCTGTAATGCTGAACCAGCAGCAATCGGAATATTATCTCCATCAAAATCATAGTCACTTAAAAGCTCCCGAACTTCCAATTCCACCAATTCCAAAAGTTCCTCATCATCCACCATATCTTGCTTATTGAGGAAAACAACAATATTAGGAACCCCTACCTGCTTGGCCAATAGAATATGCTCGCGAGTTTGAGGCATTGGGCCATCAGCAGCAGAAACTACTAGAATTGCACCGTCCATTTGAGCTGCCCCTGTAATCATATTTTTTACATAGTCAGCGTGTCCAGGACAATCAACGTGGGCATAGTGACGTTGTTCTGTCTCATATTCTACATGAGCAGTATTAATTGTAATACCCCGTGCCTTCTCTTCTGGCGCTGCGTCAATATCTGCATAATTTCTGGCCTTAGCCTTTCCTTGTGCTGCTAGACTCATGGTAATTGCAGCAGTCAAAGTAGTTTTGCCGTGGTCAACGTGGCCAATAGTTCCAATATTGACGTGAGGTTTATTTCTTTCAAATTTTGCGCGTGCCATTAATTATTTGTTCCTTTTTTTCCTTCGTTAATTCCGTTTCCTTTTAATAAGCAGTCAGCAGTCAGCTTTCAGCTTTCAGGTAGGATTCTGTTTTTTTTAATGGGTGATAAATTAAATTTTAACCCAAATTCAAAAAGCTCATAGCTGAATGCTAAAAACTAATAGCTAATTAAATAAGGAAACAGACGCACTGATTAATAATAGATAAATTTGGAAAACTCTGCCTATTCTTTTACTTAATTTTTATCGGCTTTTGTTGGAAACAATTGCCTATTTTTTCAGTAAATTGCCAGTTTTCATTTAATTATCAATTTTTTTATTTTCCCATTATTCAGCTCAAAGCTTACATTCTAACCTAAAAAACACACAATTTACCAAACTACTTAAACATATCCTCTGCTTTTAGCAATGATAGTCTCAGCCACATTACGAGGTACTTCCTCATAATTGCTAAATTCCATTGAAAAAATACCACGACCTTGAGTTTTGGACCTCATATCAGTAGCATAACCAAACATTTCTGCCAAAGGAACTTTTGCCGTTACTTTAGCCATGCTTGTTTCCATTCCTTGACCCTCTATTTGTCCTCTTCGAGAATTTAGGTCTCCAATAATATTACCAATAAAATCTTCAGGTACTTCCACCTCTACTTTCATCATTGGCTCCAATAATACAGGTGCAGCCTTAGTTACAGCTTCTCTTATTGCCATTGAACCAGCAATTTTAAAAGCCATTTCTGAAGAATCCACATCATGGAAAGAACCATCTACCAAAGTAGCCTTAACATCTATTAATGGATAACCAGCCAAAACCCCAGCTTCGCAAGCTTCCTTCATTCCTTGCTCTACTGGACTAATAAACTCTTGAGGTATTGTCCCTCCCACAATTTTCGAGACAAACTCAAAGCCACTCCCTAATTTTCCTGGTTCCAATTCTATAATCACATGACCATATTGACCTTTACCACCACTTTGACGGATAAATTTACCCTCTGCTTGAACCTGTTGGCGAATAGTTTCTCGGTATGCTACCTGTGGTTGACCCACATTAGCTTCCACCTTATATTCCCGAAGCATCCTATCTACCAATATTTCCAGATGCAGTTCCCCCATACCAGCAATTACCGTTTGATTGGTTTCTGGATCGACACTCACTCGAAATGTAGGGTCTTCATCAGAAAGAGCTTGGAGAGCCTGAGATAATTTTTCCATATCTTGCTTGGTTTTCGGTTCCACAGCCACAGATATAACTGGCTCAGGGACATAAAGAGATTCTAGGATAATTGGATTGTCTCTATCACAAACTGTATCTCCTGTCAAGGTATGTTTCATACCTACAACCGCTCCCAAATCTCCTGCTCGTAGTTCATCTACATCTATTTTTTCATCAGCTTTCAAAACAATTAGACGAGAAATTTTCTCTTTCTTATTTTTAGTAGAATTTAGAATATAACTACTTTTAGCAAGAACTCCTGAATATACTCGCAGAAAGGTGAGACGGCCATAAGTATCTGACATAATTTTGAAAGCCAGAGCTGCTAGGGGAGCCTCATCATCTGATAGTCTAGTATCCAAATCTCCATTTGGTAAAGTTCCTTGAATTGCTGGAACTTCTGTAGGAGCTGGCAAATAATCTACTACTGCATCTAATAAAAGCTGAACGCCTCTATTTTTAAAAGCAGAGCCACATAACATAGGTACAATTGTACCTGCAATAGTAGCTTGACGTAGAGCTTTACGAATTTCCTCTGCTGTAAGTTCCTCATTTTCAAGATACTTCTCTGTTAAAGCATCATCAGTTTCTGCTACTGACTCAACCAACTTTAGACGATATTCTTCAGCCAATTCTTGCACATCTGCTGGAATTTCTGTTTCTTGAATATCCGTTCCCAGATCATTAGTATAGATAAAAGCTTTCATCCTCACTAAATCCACAATTCCCCTAAATTCATTTTCACTACCAATAGGAATTTGAATAGGAACTGCATTAGCACGGAGGCGATCACGAATTTGCTCATATACTTTGAAAAAGTTAGCTCCTGTCCTGTCCATTTTATTGACAAAGGCCATGCGAGGAACTTGATAACGGTCAGCTTGTCGCCAAACCGTTTCTGACTGAGGTTGTACCCCACCAACAGAACAAAAAACAGCTATTATACCATCCAGAACCCTCATCGAACGTTCTACTTCTATTGTGAAGTCTACATGGCCTGGAGTATCAATAATATTAATTTGATGGTCTAACCATTTTGTACTAATAGCAGCCGCAGTAATAGTAATACCACGTTCTCGTTCTTGAGCCATCCAGTCGGTAACTGCGGTGCCATCATGAACCTCTCCCATTTTATGTACAATGCCAGAATAAAATAGGATTCTTTCTGTCGTTGTTGTTTTACCCGCATCAATATGAGCTGCGATACCAATATTTCGCACCCGCTCAAGTGGCATAGTTCTTCCCACAGTTACCTACCTCCTTATCTGTGCTACCTTTTTTTATGGTTAGTTAAAATGCTATGCTTTTGGAACAACTGCTATTTAGTTAGATATATCCAACATCTAAAATCATAGAAAATAAAATTTTAGGATTGGCTGAAAAAGTCTATCGAGCTAAAAACTAAGGATTAGAGAGTATTTCATAGTTAGGGTAAATTATAGTTATAGAGATAGTTGTTGTAAAGAATAATTGATTGATTTTTTTGCCTTTTGTTTAACCAAAATGCTTACTTTTTCAAATCTATCAACCTAAAACCTGAAAATTTTTGATACTTAAAAAGGCTTTGATATTTAATCAGCAAGCCATTATTATTTTTATGGATTATCAATTATTTTCCTCTAATCCCTAATCCCTACTCCCTACTCCCTAATTTTAGTAACGATAGTGAGCAAAAGCCTTATTAGCTTCTGCCATTTTATGAGTTTCTTCTCGCTTGCGAATAGCACTACCCGTTTCGTTAGCTGCATCCATCAACTCATTAGCTAACTTCATAGCCATTGTTTTTCCACCTCTAGACCTAGAATATTGCACCAACCAACGTAAAGCTAGAGTAGTTCCCCGATCAGAACGTACTTCCATCGGAACTTGATAAGTAGCACCACCCACACGACGAGCTTTAACTTCTACTAGGGGAGTCACATTTCGGACTGCCTTTTCAAATAATTCTAGTGGATCGGAACTTGTCCTTTCTTCAATAGCTGTAAAAGCATCATATACGATATTCAGTGCTACAGACTTCTTGCCATGACGCATGATACGTCGGACTATCATGGTCACTAACCGACTATTATATTTTGGGTCTGGAGGAATGGGACGTTTGGGAACAACTCTACGACGAGACATAATAAAAAAATAAACTTTTAATAATGGATAATTACTTGATGCCAGATTCAATATCTGCTATGATTGTTAGTTTTAGCTAGAATTTTCGAGAATTTGGCATTTCACTAAATTTATACCAATTCACTCAAAAAATGTCACAAACAAATAGTTAGCTAGTAATTTATGAAGGAAGTCAAATAATTTAAGTTGAAATTATTGTAAAATTTAGGTTTAAAGTAACCCAAATCTTGACTTCAGAAAAACTTCTGGCTTCTGACTTTTTAGCCTTTAGGTCTTTTTGCCCCATATTTAGAGCGACCTTGTTTCCGGTCTTTGACTCCTGCGGTATCTAAAGTTCCACGAATTATGTGATATCTTACCCCAGGTAAGTCTTTAACCCTACCCCCTCTAATCATAACTACAGAGTGTTCCTGTAAGTTATGACCAATCCCTGGGATATAAGCAGTTACTTCAAAGCCTGAAGTTAGACGAACCCTAGCTACTTTACGCAGAGCAGAGTTAGGCTTTTTCGGTGTCGTGGTATATACTCTGGTGCATACTCCACGACGTTGAGGACAACTTTTCAGAGCAGGAGATTTAGTTTTCTGCTCCATGTCTTGACGAGCTGAACGAATTAGTTGTTGAATTGTGGGCATTAGTAATAGTTTTTCTAGTCGCTCTTATACTTTTTTGCTACTTATGAATAATTTACCGTTGCACCAAAGGAACCTCTGGTGCAACGGTCTGCTTTTAATAAAGTTTTGGGAAATAAATATAGCAGTTCCTTAATCTATGAAGTACACTTTTTTTGACCCCCCCTACCCCCCTTCAAAAGGGGGAGAGCCTTCAAAGTTTCCCTGTTGAAAGGGGTTAACCTTCAAAGTCTCCCTTGGAAATGGGGATTTATTTAGGACAATTTTCCGTGTTTCCCTGTTGAAAGGGGAAAGCCTTCAAAGTCCCTGCTTGGAAAAAGACAACCTTTCAAAGCTTCCCTGTTGAAAGGGGGATTTTCCGTATACTCCGTAACTGTGGAAATTGCTATAATAACGTTCTTGAAGTATTTTTTTACTTCTTTCCATGTTATTATTTCGCAGTAACTTTACAAACAATCTTTTATGTTAAATTATTGAGATGTATTTGTCAATATCAAACAGAAAAAGAATTACCACAACCGCAAGTCACTGTAGCATTAGGATTATTAAATCGGAACCCTCCACCCATAAGGTCCTCAGAATAGTCTAAGGTTAATCCATTCAGATAGTTGAGTTGTTGTGAATCAACAACTACTTTAATTTGACCATGCTCATAAACTTGATCGTCGCTAGCTTTTTCTGAATCAAATTCCATTGTGTAACAAAGACTACAGCAACCACCAGGTTTAACCTTTAAGCGAAATAAAGCATTTGGTTGATTTTGTTTGGACTGAAGACGAATAATCTCTTGGACTGCTGCTTTGCTGAAGTTAATCATTGAGAATTTTTTTAGCTTAGGGAGTTGCAATTTGATAAAATACCAATTTGTGGGGTTTTGTTCTACTTTGCCCAATCTAATGGTTGGTACTTTATTTTTTTTACTAATCTTTACTAATGGTAGTGCATCGTTTCATCTTAAATCATGCAATATTATGTAGGTTGGGTTGAGGGATTCCCCGAAACCCAACAAAAATCTTTCTCCCTTACTCCTCTACGGACGTTCCATGAAACGTTCCTACTACTCCCTAATGCTAATGCACTATTTTTAAGTGTTCCCTTTCTTCACTAATATCATGTCCAGATAATCAGTACTCAAAAAACTTTTTCCCTTAAACCTTCCTTTTCCCTCAGCAGCCTTCAGCATAGCTGCCTTCCTTCCTCAAACCCCACTTAAGATTTGGCTCTAGCATAGTCATCTTGAAAACGAACAATATCATCTTCTCCAAGATACTCCCCATTTTGTACTTCAATCAATACTAAAGGAATCACTCCTGGATTTTCTAAACGATGGGAAGTACATTGAGGCACATAGGTAGATTGATTGTTTTCTAGAATTTCTTCTTGATCGCCACAAGTAACTTTAGCGGTTCCCGAAACGACAACCCAATGTTCGCTTCGGTGGTAGTGCATTTGTAAGCTGAGTCGATGTCCTGGTTTTACTTCTATACGTTTGATTTTATATCCAACGCCTTCTTCTAAAGTGGTAAATGACCCCCAAGGACGTTCTACAGTAGCAGACTCTTCTAAGTTAGAAGCTAAATTAGGAACTTGAGGTGCTTCTTTAAGTTGTACCATTGTTTGACGCTCTCCAACAGAAAACAATAAAATATGAGATTGGTTTCCTTAACTCTGGGATTATTAACTATCTAGTGTTTAAGATAGGTATTATCCTCGGTCTTATAAAATTACATACTGATAGACAAATATTTTTTTAATAGCTCTCTGAGTTAACTTGGATACCATATCAAACATAGCAAAGTTACCCTTGCAACTGTCACCCCCTAACTAAGCTTTCTTCATAATTTATAATTAAATCTTTATGTCTATAGAACCCCTAGAGGTGTCTTTACAAAGGTGTGTTTTTTTGCCAAAGAAGTCAGGAGTAAGAGAAATCAAATAGGGAAAAAGCTGGAAAAATAGCCTTATATTCCCCGACTCCCCGACTCCCCAACTCCCCTATTCCCCAACTCCCCAACTAATTTTAGAGACCCGTTTAGGGGTTCTATACTTTAGAGTGAGTGGAAAATATCAAGCCTTTTCATTCTTTGAAACTTCCGAAAAAATCGTACTTCTAATAGGGTTGCATTTTTACCTAGGTTCTGATATGATAATAAAAATCGACTGGTGTTGTTCGTCTATGCGCATGACTTTTTATTCAACTAACAAAGTTATTGTCCCTGAAAATCTTTAGAGGGTTAAGAGCCGTTAACTCCTACCATATATGCTTGCTAGTTATGGGTAATACCAAATCCGGTTATAAAAAGCTAGTTTGTCCAAGTTCTTCTAACCCTTCTCCCTTCTACCCTCTGCCTTACCTTGACAGTAAATCTCTCTTCTAAACCGGATTTAGTATAAGTCCTGTATATTAAAAAATAGGCAATTGATATTCTCTCCATACTGCAGAGAAAAATAGGAAAGACTTTTTTAGTTATAATATCTAATCTCCAACAAAATTAAAATTGCACTCTATTGTTATTATTCAACTTACTTCTTAGTGTTCAAATAAGTAATATAACAATGATGAAAACTCCGCTTACCGAGAGTAAAAACCCCTAAAAAATAGCCGTAGCAAAGGTATCTTGCCTGTAGCGAAAGTTAAGATCTTATGAGTAAATCAAAAATGAATAAATTTCACACAAAAAAAGCAAATAAAGAAACTTATCAGGGCCAAAGATGGTTGGTAGAAGAACGGGACGCTTGTGGAGTAGGTTTCATTGCTCATCCATCAGGGAAAAGAAGCCATGAAATTATCTTAAAAGCATTACCTGCCTTAACTTGCTTGGAACATCGCGGTGGTTGTAGCGCAGACCGAGACTCAGGAGACGGAGCAGGTTTGCTAACTCAAATCCCTTGGGAGCTGTTGTCCGAAAATCTGGAACTTGACCCCAATAACTGTGGTGTAGGAATGGTATTCTTACCCCAAGCAGACGAAAAAGCCAAAATAGCACGTCAGGCAATAGAAAAAACGATCGCGACAGAAGGTCTAAACTTAGTTGGTTGGCGAGTTGTACCCGTTCAACCCGAAAAATTGGGAGAACAAGCAAGAGCAAACCAACCACAAATAGAGCAAATTATCGTTAGTTCCGATAAATTACAAGGAGATGAGTTGGAGCGATCGCTATACCTCACCCGTCGTAATATTGGTCGTGCCTTAAAAGTAGAAGGTTTTGCTTGGGGAATAGATGCTTATATTTGTTCCTTCTCTTGTCGGACCATTGTCTACAAAGGAATGGTGCGTTCCGCAGTATTGGGAGAATTTTACATAGACTTAACCAACCCAACTTATCAGAGTTCCTTCGCCGTTTACCATCGACGCTTCAGTACTAATACCATGCCTAGATGGCCTCTAGCTCAACCGATGCGATTAGTTGGTCACAATGGGGAAATTAATACTCTATTGGGAAATATTAACTGGATGAAAGCGCGTCAGTCCAGTCTCAGTTCCGGAGTCTGGCAGTCACGACTAGATGAGTTAAAACCTTTTGTTGATGACCAAAGTAGTGATTCGGCCAATCTAGATAATGTGATGGAATTAATTGTTAGTTCCGGACGTTCTCCCCTGGAAACATTGATGATCATGGTACCGGAAGCATACAAAAATCAGCCGGACTTGGTGGAACATCCAGAAATTGTCGATTTTTATGAATATTATAGTGGTTTACAGGAAGCTTGGGATGGTCCAGCGTTATTGGTATTTAGTGATGGTAAACAAGTGGGGGCAGCTTTAGATCGAAATGGTTTACGACCAGCACGTTACTGCATTACGAATGATGACCTAATTATCGTATCGTCTGAAGTCGGAACGGTTGATGTCCCAGAAGCAAAAATAGTGGAAAAAGGTCGCCTTGCTCCTGGAGAAATGATTGCTGTAGATTTTGGTACTAATGAAATTCTCAAAAATTGGGAAATCAAAAAGCGCATTAGTTCTCAGCGACCTTATGGGGAATGGTTGCAACAAAGAAAGGAGATCGAAAAGCAATCGTTTACGGCAAACACTCAATTGGAAGCACCAACTCTACTGCAATTACAAACTGCTTTTGGTTATAGTCTGGAAGACCTGGATATGGTGATTAACAGTATGGCAAGTTTGGGTAAGGAACCAACGTTCTGTATGGGTGACGACATTCCTTTGGCAGTGCTTTCTCAACGCCCGCATTTGCTGTATGATTATTTTAAGCAAAGGTTTGCGCAAGTGACGAACCCTCCTATCGATCCACTCCGGGAAGGAATGGTGATGTCGTTGAATATGGTCCTCGGCAAGCGTGGTAATTTATTGGAAGTTAGTGCTGAAAATGCCCGGTTATTAAAAATAGAATCACCTGTATTAAACGCAGCAGAATTAAAAGAAATTCAGGATTCAGATTTTGCTACAAAAACTCTTTCTACTCTATTTCCTGTAGCTGAAGGACCAGAAGGACTACAAAAAGCTGTAAATAATTTGTGCCAACAGGCAGCTACAGCGGTTGAGAATGGAACAGAAATTATTATTCTATCTGATAAATTAGACAATGGTATCAGTGCAGATTTGACTTACATTCCTCCTCTTTTAGCTGTGGGTGCGGTTCACCATTACTTGATTAAACAACAACTGCGGATGAAAGTATCCTTAGTAGTAGAAACAGCTCAGTGTTGGAGTACCCATCATTTCGCTTGTTTAGTTGGTTATGGTGCGAGTTCAGTTCATGCTTATTTGGCGTTAGAGTCTGTTCGTGCTTGGTGGTCGAGTTCCACAGTGCAAAAGCAAATGGAACGGGGTAAAATTGACAAAATTACGATCGAAGCAGCACAAAAACAATATCGTCAAGCAATAGAAGCAGGATTATTGAAAATTCTTTCAAAAATGGGAATTTCTTTGTTGTCTTCTTACCACGGAGCGCAGATTTTTGAAGCTATCGGTATTGGTGGAGATTTGTTAGAATTAGGTTTCCGGGGAACTACTTCTCGAATAGGTGGTTTAACTGTCGCTGAGTTAGCACAAGAAACGATCTCTTTCCACAGTCGGGCGTTTCCAGAATTGAATATTAAAAAGCTGGAAAATTACGGATTTGTGCAATATCGCCCCAGTGGTGAATATCATATGAATAGTCCGGAAATGGCAAAAGCTCTTCATAAAGCTGTCGCCAGTAATGGTAACACAGGCATCTTGCCTGTAACTAACGGTAACGGCAAACATCAGGAAACCACAGAGTACGACCATTATGACCTTTACCGGAAATATTTGCAAGAGCGACCAGTAACAGCTTTACGGGATTTGTTAGACCTGAATATTCCATCCACTTCTATACCTCTGGAGGAAGTGGAACCCGCAGTGGAAATAATGAAACGTTTTTGTACTGGGGGAATGTCTCTGGGGTCTTTGTCACGGGAAGCTCACGAAACTTTAGCGATCGCGATGAACCGCATCGGTGGTAAATCTAATTCTGGTGAAGGTGGAGAAGATGCGACTAGATTTAAGATTTTAAATGATGTTAATAGTCAAGGTTTATCGACTTTATTCCCTCATCTCAAAGGATTACAAAATGGTGACACTGCCTCTTCCGCTATCAAACAAGTAGCTTCGGGTAGGTTTGGGGTGACTCCAGAATATCTGATGAGTGCTAAACAGATTGAAATTAAAGTTGCTCAGGGAGCAAAACCAGGTGAAGGCGGTCAGTTACCAGGGAAAAAGGTTAGCGACTATATTGCCACACTTCGTCGTTCTAAACCAGGAGTGTCGTTGATTTCACCACCTCCTCACCATGACATTTATTCGATTGAGGATTTGGCACAGTTAATTTTTGATCTCCACCAAATCAACCCTAATGCTGGTGTTTCGGTGAAACTGGTGGCAGAAATTGGTATCGGCACGATCGCTGCTGGTGTTGCGAAAGCCAATGCTGATGTGATTCAGATATCTGGTCACGATGGTGGTACTGGTGCATCTCCTCTGAGTTCGATTAAACACGCTGGTAGTCCGTGGGAGTTAGGTTTGACTGAAGTACATCGGGTATTGATGGAAAATGAACTACGCGATCGCGTGACTCTCCGGGTAGATGGTGGTTTGAAAACTGGTTGGGATGTAATTATGGCAGCATTAATGGGTGCTGAAGAATTTGGCTTTGGTTCCATTGCGATGATTGCTGAAGGTTGCATTATGGCGAGGATTTGTCATACTAATACTTGTCCGGTTGGTGTAGCAACGCAGCAAGAGAAGTTGCGTCAGAAGTTTACTGGGGTGCCAGAAAATGTGGTTAATTTCTTCTGGTTTATTGCTGAGGAAGTCCGAACTATTTTGGCAAAATTGGGTTATCGTTCCCTCCAAGAAATATTAGGTCGTGCAGACTTACTGAAAGAACGTGAAAATATAGATTTAACCAAAACCGCAGGTGTGAATTTAGATTGTTTGCTGAAGTTGCCAGATACTCGCACTAACCGAGATTGGCTAAACCATGAAAAAGTTCACAGCAATGGTCCGGTTTTAGATGATGTGCTGTTGGGCGATCAGGAAATTGAAACTGCCATTATGAATCAGGGAACTGTTTCTAAAACCACAGAAATTCTGAATACTGACCGTACCATTGGAGCTAGAATATCAGGAGCGATCGCTTCCCGTTATGGAAATACTGGTTTTGAAGGGTTGATTAATTTGACATTTAATGGTAGTGCAGGTCAGAGTTTTGGTGCTTTCAATTTGCCAGGAATGATTTTAACATTGCAAGGTGAAGCTAATGATTATGTTGGTAAGGGAATGCACGGTGGGGAGATTATTATTAAGCCATCTGTGACAGCAGGTTATGATCCTGCGGAAAACGTGATTATTGGTAATACTTGTTTATATGGTGCGACTGGTGGGATTGTGTTTGCGAATGGTCAAGCAGGGGAACGTTTTGCAGTCCGAAATTCGATGGGTAAAGCAGTTATTGAAGGTGCTGGCGATCATGCTTGTGAGTATATGACTGGTGGTGTTGTGGTTTGTTTGGGTAAAGCAGGTCGCAATGTTGGTGCTGGTATGACTGGAGGAATTGCTTATTTCTTGGATGAGGATGGTGATTTTCCGGCAAGGGTGAATAATGAAATCGTTTCTATTCAGCGGGTGTGTACTCCAGAAGGTGAGGCGCAGTTGCGGGAGTTGATTTCGTTACACGTTGAAAAGACTGGTAGTGCTAAGGCAAAGGCTATTTTGGCTAATTGGTCTGAATATTTGCCGAAGTTTTATCAGGTTGTGCCTCCTTCTGAAGCTGAGACGACTGTAGCAACTGTTGAAGTGAAGGAAGAAGAAAGAAGGAAGAAGGAAGAAGTGAGAAGTTAAGTTGCTGCTAGACACAGATTTGGGCACGAATAAACGGATTAATTATTTGGCATCATCTGTGTATCCGTGCCCTAATTAGTGTGAGCGAAACGGAGCAATCATTTGGAAGTATCCGTGTATTTGTGCCATAATCAGTGTGAGCGCATTTGTTGGGTTTCCTTGCATCAACCCAACCTACAAACTGCTAGACACAGATTTGGGCACGGATAAACGGATTAATTATTTGGCATCATCTGTGTATCCGTTGTTGGGTTTCCTTGCGTCAACCCAACCTACAAACTACTACAATTTTGTTATTAGTTATGTGGAGTGTTCAAATAACTGTTGAACTGAAAAAATAGGCAGATTTGCACCAACAAAATCATTAGCATTACGAGTAACAATAACATCTACATTTTTAGCATAAGCACAAGCTAATTCCACTGCATCTTCAAAATCTCTCAAATGAGAAGCAAAAGCAGTTTCTCAAATATTATGATCGACGTTGCAAATTTTCATTAATGCTAATGTCATAGCAACTGCTGCTCTTGGTTTTTCAAGACTTTTAGTTTGTTTTCTGACAATGTAGAAAATATTAGTTAAAGTTGTTTCTGTAACATATCCTTCTATTTCCTGAATTCTTATAGCTTCAAATAAAACATTAACATCATTCAAAAAAAGCTCTCTCTCTAAGACAAAATCCAGGACGATATTAGTATCTATATAATACTCTCATTTTAGATATTTTTCTACTAAACGTTCTTCTAGCATGGCTTCAACTTCAGCATCAGTTGGAGGTGGGTTATCTGTTTTTGCTATGCCTCGCCAACCTTCTATAGCAGATTTGAGGTCTGGACGGGGGCGGAGTTCTTCATTCAAAGAATCTGTAATAGCCTTGAGTAATAACAGGCGATCGCTCACCGATAAATTCAAAGCTTGTCTTTTTAGTTCTTGTAGTTCAGACATAATTTTTATTCCTTAAAATTGCCTTTATCTAAATATTATAGTATGTATTTCATTCAAGATTTTCAATATTTCTCCACTAAACGTTCTTGGAGCATTGCTTCAACTTCTGCATCATTTGGAGGTAGAATATCTGTTTTTCCTATACCTTGAAACTTGTCTAATAAATCAGGTGGTAACTCTCGTCGAGGACGAAGTTCTCAGTACAAATAATCTGCAATGTCTTTGAGTAATAACAGGCGATCGCTCACCGATAAATTCAAAACTTGTCTTTTTAATTCTTGTAGTTCAGACATAATTTTTATTCCTTAAAATTGCCTTTATCTAAATATTAATGTCTGTTGAGGAGCGATCGCTGATAACGTAGGTTGGGTTGAGAAGTGCAAAACCCAACCAATACATCTTTTCAGATACATTTTGGTGTTGGGTTTCCTTTCGTCAACCCAACCTACAAACTTTTTCTTGGCTCC
>NZ_JAYKGW010000045.1:0-6212 GCF_035285525.1 Okeania sp.
AATTTTAGATTATTTTGGTGAAGTATTGCAGCCAGAATTAACTTTAGCTGATGCAATTAAACAAGGTGCTTTAGCTCGTTATCTTTATTATCCAGTTTTAGTAGAATTGACTGAAGAGGAAAGTCGAAATTATGCAAAACTTACCTCTAAAATTGGTTGGGCATTATTATTATCAGAAAAAGAAAATGTAGAAATAGAAAAAGAAGATTTAAAAGCTTTATTGATGCAGCGTTCCCGATTAATTGCTTCAGCAGCAAATAAATTAACAGCATTAAGAAAATTAATGGCAAGTCGTTTACAAACAACTCATACTTTATTTTATTGTGGAGATGGTTCGGTAGAAACAGAAAATATTTCAAATTTACGACAAATGGAAGCGGTGGTAAAAATATTAGGTTCAGAATTAGGTTATAGAGTTAATAGTTATATTGCGGAAACTCCGATTAAAAAAAGAGAGAAATTAAGACAACAATTTGAAAGTGGAGAGTTACAAGGTTTAGTAGCAATTAATTGTTTAGATGAAGGGGTAGATATACCTGTAATTAAAAATGCAGTTATCTTAGCAAGTAGTCGAAATCCTCGACAGTTTATTCAGAGAAGAGGTAGAATTTTACGACCTCATCCCAATAAGGAAAGAGCAACTTTATTTGATATGATTGTTTTGCCTCCAGATCTGGGTAGAAGTAGTTTAGAGGTAGAACGAAATTTGCTGAGAAAAGAGTTAAAAAGGTTCTTAGAATTTGCCGATTTAGCAGATAATGCTGGAGAAGCTAGAGTTAAGTTATTAAACATTCAAAAAAGGTATGGATTATTAGATATTTGATAATATACAATATTAGAATAAAATTCATTAAGCTAATTGTTAACAATGAAAGGAGAATAAAAAAAATATGTCTCTAGAATTACCAGAAGCAAATCCTAAAAACTTGTTAGATATTATTAAATATGCTGTGGAAGGAACAGTTGTTATTCCTGATTTTCAAAGATCTTTTGTTTGGAAAAAAGATGATATTCAAGATTTATTAACTTCTTTATTGCAGGGTTATTTTATCGGAATATTTTTGATGTTAGATACCTCTAGTAAAAACCCAATGTTTCCTTTTAGATTTGTGGAGGGAATAACAGATAAACCTAATGCTACAGACAATGTAAGGTTAGTTCTTGATGGTCAGCAACGCATTACTTCTCTATATTATGCACTTTATGAACCTAATCAACCTCTAAAAGGGGCTAAAAATCCTTATCGTTTTTATTTACGTTTAGAGTCAGTTTTAGATAATGATTTAGAAAGTGCAGTGATAGGTATATCTGAACGGGATAGCCGTAGAAGAAAAGAATATGATGAATTAGTAAAACAACACAAAGCCTTACCTTTTTCTCTATTGCGAGATTCTAATAGTTTTAATAAGTGGCTGTATCGAGAACAAGATATTTGGGAGGATAAACAACAAGAATTATTGATAAATATCCATGAAAGGCTCCATAAATTTATGGTTCCTGTTATTTCCTTATCTCCTGAAACAAGAGAAGAAGATATTGTCAATATTTTTGAGCGAATTAATCGTACTGGTGCTAGTCTTTCTCTTTTTGATTTGGCTGTAGCAAATATTTATAAAAAGGGAGTAAATTTACGAGATTTATGGCAGAAAGCTCAAAATAATTATCAGGAAGTTACAGATTTAATTAAACCAGAATTTTTACTGAGACTAATTGCTTTGGGGCAAGCCATAGAACCAAAAAAAGGTAACTTATTAAAAATGACAAGATACATAGAAGGAGAATTATTTAAAAAGTTATGGCATGAAGCAGTTAAGTCAATAGTAACAGCTTATCAAAGATTAATTAATGTGTATGGAGCCTTTGATTCTAAGTGGATTCCTTATACTACTTTAATTGTTCCTTTGGCTGCTTTATTAAATAAAATAAATCGAATTTCTGCTGGTGCTGAAGCTTATCAAAAGTTAGATTGTTTTTATTGGGGATGTATTTTAGGTCAGCGTTATGACAATGCTGTAGATAGCAAAATTCATTATGATTTTCAAAATGTTAGTGGATGGATAGATAATCAGGGAAATGCACCAGAATGGTTGCAAAAATTATCTGTTCAAAGTTTTGATTTAAAGACTGAGGAAAGTTATACAACTTTATATAGAGGATTAATGGGATTAATTGCTTGTGAAGGTTCTAAAGATTTTTTAACAGGGCAACCTGCAGAAATTAATAAATGTCAAGATGACCATATTTTTCCTAAGTCTAGGTATAGTGAAAAATATGATAATTTAGTTGATAGTATTCTGAATCGAACTTTAATTTCTCAAGCAACTAATAGATGTAAAAGTAATAAACTTCCGGCGGATTTTTTAGATGATTGTTTGGCTAAACATGGTGGTAATAAAGAGCAGCTTTTAGAAACTTTAGCTAGTCATTTTATTGATGAGGATGGGTATGCAGCAATGCAAAATAATGATTTTATTCGTTTTATAAATTCTCGTCAGAAAGTTATGCAAAAAAAATTACAAGAAATTGTATCTTTAGCTGAACCTATTGAGGAGTTAGAAGTTGTTTTTGAAGATGAGGTGACATATTGGTTAACTCCAGTTGCTGCTACTGAGGAACGTTCTGCTTCTGAGCAAATTAAGTTTTTGGTTGGTGAAGAAAAGATTTATGCTTTTGGAGATAAAACTCCTGGTAGAAAAAGTCTTAAGTCTGGGGATAATATTTGTTTTTATGCTGCTGCTAAGGGTATTGTTGCTCATGCTTTAGTTAAAACTAAACCAGAAAAGTCGGCTCATCCTAAAATTTTTAATTCTGATAGGTATCCTTGGGTTTTTGAGTTAGAAAAACCTTGTTTATATTTGGATAATCCTGTAGTTTTAGATGAAGATTTAAGGAATAAGTTAGATGCTTTTTTAGGGCGTAGCGATCGTTCTAATTGGTCATGGTTTGTTCAGGTTACTAGAAAAATTTCTGCCAATGATTTTGTAGTTTTGACTAGAGATTTTTATAAGGTATAAAATTATCAATATAAGTCAGAAAAAAATTACATGATAATTAACACCAAAAATCTATGCCTAATATCATAATTAACCTACCCGATGAAATATTTTATTCTTCATAGCTAGGTTGTGAAAAATAAATAATAAACTTTTTTTACCAGAGAGCGATCGCTAATAATTCTTTATCAATAAATACCTATATTTTGATCTAAAAATTACTTAAAAAATATCAAAAATGACAGTTTAAATAAAACTCAATTCACTATAAAATATTGTCGAACCAGATTCAGTGTATTTCAGAAAGCTATCTCTATCATTTTTTTCTTTTTTTCCAAGTTTACTCCTTCTTCCTTTTTCCTTCTTCCTTCTTACTTCTTACTTAAATAAAAATGACTTTAAAATATTCAGATAAAGTAATCAAAGAAATATCAACTATTTTTGCTGAAAAGCATTCTAAATATAATCCTAAAACTCAAAATAAACTCAATAATATTCAAGAGCCAATTACGACGGCTCCCCCAGAAGTAAAAAAAATTATTGCGCGAGTTTTACAATTAGAAAAAGACAGACTTTATAAAAAAACTCCTAGAATTAATGATGATATTATCAAAATTATTAAAGAAGCAATTCAATGAAATTAATTTTAATTATTTTGTGTAATTTTCGACAATTTTACGGCAAAAGTCGAGAAATAGTTTTAGCATCAGGGAAATAGAGTTTTCTTACTTCTTACTTCTTCCTTTTCCCTTAAATCAAGAAGCAATTCAATGAAATTAATTTCAATTATTTTGTGTAATTTCTGGCAGTTTTATGGCAAAATATTACAAATAGTTTTGAAATCAGGGAAATAAAGTTTTCTTCCTTCTTCCTTAAATCAAGAAGCAATTCAATGAAATTAATTTCAATTATTTTGTGTAATTTTCGGCAGTTTTATGGCAAAACTCCAGAAATAATCTTGGCATTGGGAAAATAGAGTTTTCTTAACTTCTTCCTTCTTCCTTCTTCCTTCTTCCTTCTTCCTTAAATAAAGAAGCATTTCAATGAAACTAATTTCAATTATTTTGTGTAATTTTCGGCAGTTTTATGGCAAAATATTACAAATAGTTTTGAAATTAGGGAAATAAAATTTTCCTCCTTCTTCCTTCTTCCTTCTTCCTTCTTCCTTCTTCCTTAAATTAAGAAGTAGTTCAATGAAATTAATTTCAATTATTTTGTGTAATTTTCGTCAGTTTTATGGCAAAACTCCAGAAATAATTTTGGCATCAGGTAAACAAAATACAACAATTATTCATGGTAACAATGGTGCAGGTAAAACCACGATAATGAATGCTTTTACTTGGGTACTTTATGAAAAATTTAGTGCTGCTTTTGCAGCAGAAACTCAATTAGTAAATAAACGAGCAATTACAGAAGCAAAACCAGGTCAAGCTATAGCTTGTTGGGTAGAAATTATGTTTGAACATGATAATAAACGTTATCAAATTAAACGTTTATGTCGAGCTTATAGAAACGAAAAAAATCGAATTGAACATGGTAAAAGTGAGCTATATATGCAAATAGCTGGAGATGATGGACGTTGGTCTCCACCACCGGAACATCCTGATGATATTGTTGGGAGAATTTTGCCAGAAAGTTTACATAGATATTTCTTTTTTGATGGGGAAAGAATTGAGTATATTTTTAGGGATAACCAGAAAAGTGAAATTGCTGAAGCTACTAAAGAATTATTGGGAATTGAAGTATTAAATCGTTCTGTTAGACATTTAGGAGAAGCTAAAAAGTCTCTGGAAACTGATTTAAGATTGATTGGTAATCCTGAGACTAAAAAGTTATTGAAGGAAAAAAGTCAAGTTGAAAAGGAAATTGATAAATTATCAAAACGCCAAAAAGAAATAGACAAAGAATTACAACATTATCGGGAATTTAAACGAGAAATTAGTAGTCGTTTATTGGATTTTAAAGGTGCAGAAGGTTTGCCTCAACAAAGAGATCAATTAAAAGTTCAGATTGGAGCAATTAGAGAACAAATAGTACAAGCAAATCAGGTTTTGAAAAGAGCTATATCAACTCGTGGTTATATGGTATTTTTATCAGAATCAATAGCAGAATTTCGAGAATTATTTGGTTATTTAAAAGAAAAAGGGGAGTTACTTACTGGAATTAATCGGCAGTTTATTCAACAGTTATTAGAGGCACAACTTTGTATTTGTGGAACTGAATTAACTAAAGATTCGACTGGGAGAAAATTAGTAGAAAAATGGATGGAAAAAGTAGAGATTGCTGATGTTGAAGAAACTGCTATTAAAATGACTGTACAAATGGATGAAGTTGAGAAACAAGTAGTAGATTTTTGGGAGGAAGTTGATAGACAACAGGGAAATATAGAACAATTACGTTCTCAACTTTCCGGGATTGAAAATCAATTAGACATCGTTCAAAAAAAATTACGCAGTTATCCTAATGAGGATATTCAGAAGTTACAAAAAAGGTTAGATGAAATTGAAGTTAAGGTGGGAGATTTAAACCGGGAAACTGGTTCAAATAATTTACAGTTAGAAACTTTTAATCAACAAATTAAGGTTTTAGAGAAACAACTAGATCGCCAAAAAATGAATGAGGTAAAACAAGTTTTATGTCAAAGACGAATTGCTGCTACTCAAGATGCTATTCAGAGATTAAACGAAGTTAAGTTACGTTTAGAAAAACAGTTTAGAGTTTCTTTGGAAAAACGGATACAAGAATTATTTTCGGAAATTTCTTTTACTCCTTATATTCCTCAACTTAATGAAAATTATGAGTTAACTTTAGTGGAAAATACTGGTGGTAAAAATTCTTTGGTTGCTGCTTCTACAGGAGAAAATCAAATTCTTAGTTTGGCGTTTATTGGTAGTATTATTGACCAGGTGAGAGAATGGAGTCAAAAAAATACTTTAATGGGTCCTGATAGTAGCACTTTTCCGATTGTTATGGATTCTCCTTTTGGCAGTTTAGATGAAATTTATCGACGACAAATTGCTAAAAAAATTCCTCGATTAGCAAATCAATTAATTGTATTAGTAACTAAGACTCAATGGCGTGGTGAAGTTGCGGAAGAAATGGCTGATTATATTGGTAGAGAATATGTTCTTTCTTATAATTCTCCAAAACCAGATTGTGAGGAAGATGCTATTGAGTTAGATGGTAAATCTTATGCTTTGGTAAAACGTAGTCCGAATG
>NZ_JAYKGW010000046.1:0-20520 GCF_035285525.1 Okeania sp.
TATGAAGTCAGGAGTTAGAAGTTATAACCGAGAATTTAAAATCCCGATATTAATAATTTTCCTTAGAAAAATTATCTTGAATTAATTCCTCAAATTCTGCCACAGAATTAACTCTGATTGTTTCTAGATGTAACTGTTTTAAGAAAGCTAAATCTTCAATATTATTCAGAGTTTCTACCAGAGTTTCTGGGACTGATGAAAATCGCATTTGGAGTAAGTCCAAAATATTTTGTCGGCAAGTTTGTTTGGCTCCTATTTGTTGACCTATTTTTTCACCTCTTTGTTCACCTATTTTTTCACCTATTTGTTGACCTATTTGTTTACCTTTCTCAAGACCACGTTCTTCCATCATACATAAAAGTTCCACTTTTTTTTCCTCCTCATATTGATTAATTTTTGTTTCTAGATTTTGTTGTAATGCTGGAGGCAATGTCATCATTTTATCTATGAATTTAAACAAGTTAATAATATCAAACTTGCTTAATCCTTTTTCATATAAACTTCTGACTAATTGCCATTTCCATTCTTCTCGCTCTGTGAAATCTCTGGTGGTACTCTTAGTCTTTAAGTGTGCCATTACTATCATAGCAAAAACATTGTTACTTGCTGATAATTCTTCCCACTTATAATCTAAGAGTTTCACAACATAAAAGTCTAATCTAATCCGACTTTTTTTGAACCCAGACTTATATGAACTGGGACGCCATCTTCAGTTATCAGTTATCAGTTATCAGTTATCAGTTATCAGCATTTTTGTTAGAGATAGTTTTCATTATCCATTATCCATTATCCATTATTAATTATTCTTGGTCGTACTGACTTTGAACTTCTATATGAACTAACAGCCATTTTTCTTCGTTGTTTAATAGCCAAACTTTAAATAATTTGTCAGCATAACGTTTTTCTGTTGTGGCTGAGGCAGTAATTTGCTCTAGTTCTTTATCTAAAGAAATTGGCGTTTTTTTCCAATTAATGGAGTTGTGAATTTCTGGATAAAAAAAGCTGAGGAAAGATGGCAAATATTCTCCAATTGCTGCTTTCCACGGTTCATCATAATTGGCGGTTATTTCTATCATTAATTAGAAGTTATAAAGTCTGATTTTACTAATTCTCCCACAATTTTTGCCACACTTTCCGAAGGAGATAGTTATTTACAATTAGATAATCAAGAATATCCCTTTAATAGTGGGTTAAACTTAGTCGCTCACCCGAAAGGAAAACCAGTTCAAAGATTAGCATCTATGTCTGGAGGAGAAAAATTTTTAACAGCTTTAAGCTTTATTTTTGCCCTCCAACGTTATCGCCCATCTCCTTTTTATGCTTTTGATGAAGTAGATATGTTTTTAGATGGAGCGAATGTAGAGCGATTAGCTAAAATGATAAAACAACAAGCACAACTAGCTCAATTTATTGTAGTTACTCTGGGTCGGCCTATGATGGAAGCATCCGAACGTACTATTGGTGTTACTCAAGCAAGAGGCGCTCATACTCAAGTTTTAAGAATCTAAGATGTAGGATAAAAAAATAGAAACTAAAAAGCCAAAAGAAACCCGGTTTCTGAGTTAGAAGCTGGGTTTCTGAGTTATCAATCAAGAAACCGGGTTTCTGAGTTATCAGCAAGAGGTATACCCGCGCGAGCAAGATGCTTGCACTAAATATCATCAAAAAATAAATTGATTTAGAGTTTTACAGTTCCTTATGATACAATGGAAAATTATCCATTATCAAAAGGAGTATTAAGAATGCTTATTTCAGAAGAAAAACAGGAACAAAAATGAAAGTAGTTATTCTAGCCGGTGGTATGGGAACCCGCTTAAGAGAAGAAACCGAATACCGTCCTAAACCATTAGTGGAAGTGGGAGGGCATCCGATTATTTGGCACATAATGAAGCTCTATGCTCATTATGGTTTTTGGGATTTTATTATTTGCTTGGGTTATAAAGGCAATTTAATTAAGGAGTATTTTCTTAATTACGAGGCCATGAATAATGACTTTACCATTAATTTAGGTCGTTCCCAGGAAATTACTTACCATAACCTCCATCAAGAGCAGGACTTTCGCGTGACTCTGGTCAATACTGGTTTGGAAACTATGACTGGGGGGCGAGTTGCTAAAGTTAAACAATATATTAATGAAGATTTATTTATGGTGACTTATGGTGATGGTCTGGCAGATATTAATATTAAAGATTTGGTAGAATTTCATAAAAGTCATGGAAAAATGGCTACTGTCACTACGGTACAACCGCTTTCTCGTTACGGAGTTTTAGATATTGACAAGGAAGCTAGGGTATTGAAGTTTGGGGAAAAGATTAAAGACGATAAAATAGTGAGCGCTGGTTTTTTTGTGTTTGACCGTCGAGTGTTTGATTATTTATCCGCGGAAAATTGTGTTTTAGAAAAAGACCCATTAGAAAAGTTGGCAGCAGAAGGTCAACTAATGAGTTATTATCATTCTGGTTTCTTTTATGCGATGGATACTTTTAAGGAATATCAGGAGTTGAATAAGATGTGGAAGTTGGGTCAAGCACCTTGGAGAATTTGGGAATAATATGCAGGTAAATGATTTTTGGGGCGATCGCTCTGTCTTTATTACTGGCTGTACTGGTTTACTAGGCAGTTGGATGGTAGCTGAGTTGGTGGAGCGGGGGGCAAAAGTTACTGGTTTGGTACGGGACTTGGTGCCGAAATCTCGCCTTTATACTGACGATCGGGCGGATAAAATTAATATAGTCCGAGGTGGTGTTGAGGATTTGGATGTTATTGAAAGGGCGATCGCTGAATATGAAGTAGATACGGTTTTTCATCTGGCGGCCCAAACCATTGTGGGAGTGGCCAATAAACATCCTTTGGGGACTTTTGAAGCTAATATTAAAGGAACTTGGAATGTATTGGAAGCTTGTCGTCGGGTGGGGGGTGTGAGTCGCATTGTTATTGCCTCTAGCGACAAAGCTTATGGAGACCAGGAGGTTTTGCCCTACAATGAAACTACCCCGTTACAAGGAGAACATCCCTACGACGTTTCTAAAAGTTGTGCAGATTTAATTAGTCGTACTTATTATGTTTCTTATGGGTTGCCCATCTGTATTACCCGTTGTGGTAATTTTTACGGTGGGGGAGATTTGAATTTTAATCGCATTGTACCGGATACTATTAGGTCTGCTTTGCGGGATAAACCTGTGACTATTCGTAGCGATGGTACTTATATCCGGGATTATTTTTATGTTAAAGATGGAGTTTTGGCTTATTTGCATTTGGCAGAACAAATGGATAGAAAAGAAATTTTAGGGGAAGCTTTTAATTTTAGTAATGAGTTACAAATTACGGTATTAGAGTTGGTGCGTAAAATTTTGGTGTTAATGAATAAAACCAATCTAGAACCTGTTATTTTAAATCGGGCAACTAACGAGATTAAACATCAATATTTATCGGCAGAAAAGGCTCGTAAATTGTTAAAATGGCATCCAGAATATACTTTGGAAAAAGGTTTACAAGAGACAATTAAATGGTATGATGGTTTTCTGAATTTAACTGATTTCAACAAATATAAATGAAAATGAAATTAATTGAAACCAAACTGACTGGATGCTATATTATCCAGCCCAGAGTTTTTCAAGATGAAAGAGGGAGTTTTGTCAAGACTTTTCATCAAGAAACATTTGAAAAATACAAATTAGAAACAAAATATGTTGAGGAAGTTTATTCTATTTCTCATCAAAATGTTTTAAGAGGTTTACATTTTCAAATACCACCTCACGATCATACTAAACTGGTTTATTGTCTTTTTGGTCGAGTAATTGATGCTGTGGTAGATTTACGGGTAGGTTCGCCTACTTACGGACAATACGAAACCTTCGAGTTAAGCCAGGAAAATGCTCATATCTTATATATACCAACTGGTTTTGCTCATGGTTTCTATGCTACTAGCGAAAAAGCTATTCTGGTTTACAATCTTTCCAGCATTTATGCTCCTAACCACGATCGCGGAGTACGCTGGGATTCCGTAGGAATATCTTGGCCTATTGGTGAGACTAACCCTATTATTTCCGAGCGCGATCGCGCATTTTTACCTTTTTCTGAGTTTGAAAGTCCCTTTATTTATGAATAATAAATTGCTTTCAGAAACCCGGTTTAAATTGCTTTCAGAAACCCGGTTTCTCCAAGAAACCGGGTTTCTAACCACGTTATATTAATCATAAATTAATGAAAAAAACGGTTTTAGTTACAGGTGCAACAGGTTTCATCGGTAGTCAGTTAGTTAAACACCTACTTAAATATAATTATCAAGTTATTATTCTCAAGCGTAGTTTTTCTGACACCAAAAAGATTGAGGATTGCTTGTCAGAGATAACTGCTTATGACATAGATAAATGCAGCATAGAAAAACCCTTTCAAGACTTTGGAAAAATTGATGCAGTAGTTCACACAGCAACAGCTACTGGCCGCCGTCAAGAGAGTCTAATAGAAATATTTGAAACTAATACTGCATTTCCTTTAAAATTGTTAAATGCAGCTAAACATTTCCAGACCAAAACTTTTATTAACACCGATACTTATGTAAATAAAATCAATCTTCCCTATCAAGAATTAGGGAGTTATTCTCTTTCTAAAAAGCATTTCCAACAGTGGGGAAAACAAATTGCTCTAGCTCATCAGATCGAGTTTTTTAATGTTAGATTAGAATACGTTTTTGGTGTAGCAGATTATCCTAACAAACTCATACCATTAGTAATTAAAAAAATTTTAAGCAATGCCTCTGAGGTAGAACTTACTTCAGGGGAACAGCAACGAGATTTTATTCATGTTGAGGATGTAGTTTCGGCCTATTATTTACTGTTGGAAAAAGAATCCGAACCGTCACAATATTATCAAGAATATGAAGTAGGAATGGGTAAAGCAATTTCTTTGCGACAACTTATAGAAATGCTGAAAGAGCTTACAGAAGTTCAAACAGAATTAAAATTTGGAGCTTTACCTCAACGTTCAGGTGAAATTATGTTTTCTCAAGCTGATACTAAAGCTATGAAAAAAATTGGTTGGTATCCTGCTAAAAGTTTAAAAGAACGTTTAATGCAAACCATTGAAGGCGAAAAAACGCTAAAAGAGCAAGCAAGCTGAAGAAATTGCTATTTTTTACCAAATTACTTGTAAAATACTACCATAGTCCGATTTATTGAAAAAAACAAATGACTCAATCAACTTCTTACTCTAGAGAAATTACTAAATGCCGAGTTTGTGGCAACGAAAAACTTACCCCAGTTTTAAGTCTGGGGAGTCAACCCCTGAGCGGAGTTTTTCCATCCGCTGACTCTCCCGATCCATCCACTTCTCCTTTAGATTTAGTAATTTGTGATGGTGATGAATCTGTCTGTCGAACCCTGCAACTCCAACACAGTGCTAATGTATCGGAAATGTATGGTACTACCTACGGTTATCGTTCCTCAACCAGTCGGACAATGCGCAGTCACCTACAAGGTATTGTTACAGAAGTTTTGGAAATGGTACAACCTAATCCTGGGGATTTGGTTTTAGACATTGGTTGCAATGATGGTACTTTGCTGAACTTTTATCGAGAACGCAACCTAACTCGCATAGGTATGGATCCCTCAAGTAAAAAATTCGCAGATAATTTTGATACAGATATTCAAGTTATCTATGATTTCTTTTCTGCTGATGGGGTGCGGGAAATGGTGGGCGATCGCAAATGTAAAATCGTTACTTCCATAGCCATGTTTTATGACTTGGAAGACCCAATAGACTTTATGAAGCAAATTCATTCTGTTTTAGCTCCAGATGGGGTTTGGGCGTTTGAACTTTCCTATATGCCGCTGATGTTGACCAATCTGACTTACGACCAGATTTGCCACGAACACTTAACTTACCTGGGTTTGCAGCAGATTCAATGGATGGCCGAACGGGCTGGCCTCAAAATACTTGATGTCAGTTTGAATTTTGTTAATGGTGGGAGTTTTCGGATTATAGCTGCCCACAAGGATAGTGCCATGAAGCCTAACTATGAGGTTATCAAAAAACTTCTTGATGCTGAAGCGCCCCTCGCAACAATGGCTCCTTTTGACCGATTCCGCAATCGGATTATTCAACATCGCGATGAGGTAAGAGCATTTTTTGATACGATGCGTTCCTCTGGTAAGAAAGTTTATGGGTATGGAGCTTCGACTAAAGGAAATATTGTTTTGAACTATTGTGGCATTACCCCAGAGGATTTAGTAGCTATTAGCGACCTGCAACCTCAAAAAGATGGTTTGCTTACGCCAGGAAGTCGTATTCCCATTATAACTCACGAAAAGTTAAGGGAAGCACATCCAGATTATGCTATGGTATTGATTTGGCATTTGCGTCGGGAAGTGATTGAGGATGAGATTAACTACTTAGAAAAAGGAGGGAAGTTGGTATTCGATTTACCGCGTCCCCATACAGTTAATTTTGAAAACTATCAGCATTATTTGAATGCTTCCTTTGAAGACCTAGCATTTTCTTTGTAAAACATAACAGCAGCACCTATTTGTTACAAATAAGTGCTGCTGTTTTACAGCGGTTTTCATTTGAATAAACCACAGTAGGGACGTTGCATGCAACGTCCCTACAGAATTATCGCTTTTTTCGTGTGGCTCATTGACCTGAAAGCGGCTGTATGCCCTTAGAACAGACATCTTGTCTGTTCTGTGTAGGTTTTCATTCTGCCTCAAGTATTGTAGTAATAACTTTTTTCAACTTATTTATGTTCGTTTCCCAGCCATTAGCTGTTTTTTTACCTAATAGCAAGTACAAACTGTATTCACTCCAAGCACACATCCTATAATTGTATGTACACGGAGAAGTACCCGGAGGCATTATTACGACAATAGTTGTATTTGGATGACACATAACCGAGTTGAGAATACCTGCACCGTGGGGGCTAACTACAAAAGAAGCATAATTCATTAGCATGGCTTTTTCTTCAAAACTCAACCTTTCGGCATAAACAATCGAAAATCCTAAGCTCGCCATCAACTCCTCTACTTCTGCTTCATTAGTCATTGCTCTGTTAGTGGAATGTTTTCTTGAAATATACACATAACGAGCGCGATATTCTGAGGGTATATCGGAACGCTTTGCTACGATTGACTCTCTCAATTTTCTGTAAATATCAATTATCTCTGCATTGTGTTGATAGCAGCTAATTATGAAATATTTAAACTTCTGCTCTTGTTTCACCAAAATTCTCTCTCTTGGTATGTTCAAAGCATTAAAGATTTCCCAGTGGCTATCCATAATGTGGGGAACAAATATTTTACACGATAAATTCAGTTTTTGATACAGAATCAAACTAGGAATTTGGTCGAACAGTAAATGACCGTAGTTCTGGTATGCACCCCAAATTCCCCAAACATTAGGTATGCCGAAAACTACTTCATCCTCGTAATAACTATCTAGTTTTTTTTGACTTATAGCAATTTCCTCAAAAAAGCCTCTAGAATCGAAAACTTTCATACTGTCTTTAGAACAAGCCTTGCTATAAATAATGTTTTGTTCAGAGTTTTCAGCCTTCTCACTGTCTAGTTCATGAATAAACTCTTGAGATACTAAACTGCAATAGTAAAACCAAGGTAGAATATATCCCTCAGAAATACCATAAGGAGGCTCGCAAATAAAATCCTTAAATATCTCTATAGTTTGCCTGCTTCTCAGCTTAAGCCAACTTGCCAATTTCCCAACTTTAGCTGGAAAATACTCCTTTTCTTCATCCATTAACCCGGGTAAATATTTTACTGTAGCTTCTGTCTGAAATTTAGGCATCCATTCGTCAGCACCTATTACATAGCGTGCTGACGATGATAAGCCCTCAAAACGCAACTCATTAATTAATGACAGTGGAATTTCTGTGCGAAGCAGCTTAACCTTTCTCCACTCGCTGCTATTTAATCTCTGGGATTCTTTTTCCAGGAGTTGAATAGCCATATTGAAGTGTTTTAAGACTAACAAATCCTGCTCTTTACAATCCTCTTGAGTAGCAATAACTTGCGAAAACAATTCTTTTAATATCTTTAACTTCGGCAGCAACGAAGAAGCATCTTTAGCTACGGGTGCAGGATAATTCCTTCGATATAATAATATATTATCTGTTAACTGAGCTAAAGAAACAACATCCTTAGCACTATTCGGTTGTTTTGTAACCAGTCGGTCAAGTAACAAACCTAATTCCTGAATAGAAGTTAAACCTGTCCCCAGTAGTTTAACCTCTGGATATAAACCCCGCTGCTGATGGAAACTTAAAATTTGCTCGTACTTCGCCTCAGCTTCAGTTTCGCGACCTAAATATTTTAATTCCGTTGCCGCCAGTATATAGGCATCAATAGCTTTTTGAGGATCGTAAGACTCGCTCGCTCGCTCAAACCTCTCCAAAGCTAACTCTCTATTTCCTTGTTGGCTTGCTAAAATTCCCCCTTGGAGCAAAACCGTTAAATTATTAGGATTTCTCTGCAAAGCCTCTCGGTATTTTGCCTCAGCCTCAACAAAACGCCCCATGGCCATCAATTCTTTAGCAGCCTCACAGTAGGCCGGAATATGCCCAGGGAACTTTTCCATAATTTGTTCAAACCTTTGCCAAGCAAATTTCCGATTTCCCAAATGCCTCGCTAGAGTAGCACTTTTGGACAATCCTTCATGGCGATGGGGATATTTAGCAATAACTTTTTTCCACCAAGTTTCTGCTTCTTCATAACGAGACAGAATAGCTAGTGCATCCCCTTTTGGCAAATAAAAATTAAAATAGTTGGGAAACTTTTCTAAAGCATTTTCCCACCGTTGTAATGCCAACTCCCAATCTGGCAAGCTCTGAGCTACTCTAGCATAACCCTCATAACCATGATGCTGATTTGGATACTTTTCTATTAACTGTTGAAAAACCCCCTCTGCTTCTTTAAACCGAGATAAATTGATTAAAGCATTGCCTTTTCCAATTTGAAACCAGATATATTCGGGAAACTTAGCAATACCATCTGACCACCGCTTTAATGCCAACTCCCAATCAGCTAAATGATGACTTACCTTAGCATAACCCTCATAACCATGATGCTGATTTGGATACTTTTCTATTAACTGTTGAAAAAACGCCTCTGCTTCTTTAAACCGAGATAAATTGATTAAAGCACTGCCTTTTTGGTGCTGAAAACTGATATATTGGGGAAACTTAATTGCTGCCTCCGACCACCGTATTAATGCCAATTCCCAATTACCTAAACTATGACTTACCTTGGCATAACCTTCATAACCATGAGGTTGATTTGGATACTTTTCTATTAACTGTTGAAAAACCACTTCTGCTTCTTTAAATCTGCTTAAAGTAATTAAATTATTGCCACAATTACGATAAATAGACATCGGTTGTTGAGGGTTGAGAAATAATGCTTGTTGGTAAAACTCAACAGCTTCTTTTATCTTTCCTTCCTTATTTAACTTATCCCCATTATCCACAAAATTTTTAGCAATATCTGTTTGCAACCAAGAGATTTTTTGAGTTGCCTTGAAGTGATTTGGATTAAGAGAAAGCACTTTTTGCCAAGTTGTTAATTCCTGCGCAAAATCCGATTTGGCTTCATAAACTAAAGCTAATGTTTGATAATAAATTGCCAAATTTGGTTCGAGAGAAATAGCTTTTTTTGAGGAATTAATTGCCCGATCTAATTCTCCTTGTTTGATTAATGCTTCGGCTAAACTATTATACAAGTTGGCAGAATTAGGATTAAGTTTAATAGCCTGTTGATATTGGGCTACGGCATCAGACCATTTTTGTTGTTGGACAAACACTTGCCCCAAATAATAGTAATTCCAGGCAAAATTAGGTTTTTGATCTATGAGTTTCTGATATTCTTGGCACGCATCATCCAATCTACCCGCTTTTAATAGTTGATTAGCAGTTTTGAGAGAACTGGTATAAGCCATGAATTTTTTAGAAGTTTGAGTGTAATATTATGTTAGGATAATCACTTATAAGTATACTTTTTATTTGTAGTCGGGCTAAATCCCTAATTTTAGATAAGTTTTCAGCCTTAATACGAGCTTCAATTATAATAAGTATTTAACCAAATATGATATAACTTTGCAAGTTATTGTTTTTAGTCTACCAGATTTTGATTTTATACTATGTGAACAATCCAGAATTAACTTTGAAAAAAGTGTTTGAATTTTTAGGCAAGGAATATAATCAGAAAGTTATAGAATTTTATTGGATAGAAAACGCTGGTATAGTATATTCCTAAAACACCTAATCTTTGCATATGCTATCATACAAGTAGCAGATTTTCTATTAGCTGACTCAAATCATTTGTATCAACTTGAATGTTACGGCTGTTTGAATTTCTTTCATCCCTCTCGCTAAAATTTCCTACTAAAAATCTGTACTCACACCCAACGTGTTTTGCTATTTGGTAAAATAAGCTGCTTATATAACAGGGAGCAAAAATTTCTAAGACCTTTGTTTTCGGATTACAAAAAGCCAGGTTAGTCAGTCCAGCACCATGGGGTGCAAGGACAAAAGAAGCATTCGGCATTAACTTTACCTGGGAATCAAAGGCTATTTTTTCAAATTCATACGTTATAAAACCATATTTTTTGAGAATTAATTCAACCTCAGCAGCATTTTCAATTGCTCTCAATCCCCTACTTTTCCTACTTATATAAATACGTTTCTCTTCTTCACTATTTTTTTCAATTTTAGCAAGAAAAGAATTACGAAGAAATTCAACCATCCATTGACTGACTTGATGATTTCCCGTTCTTCTTTCCGAAGGGATGCTCAGTCGCTCGGCTGAAAGCATCATTCCAGGTTCGGCTATAAGCACTTGGGCTTCATTAATGCCAAGAGCAGAAATAACTTTTTGTCCATACTTGGAATTAATCTTAGGAAAAATTATATAGTCTAATTCTTCTAAGTTTCCAAGTGCTTTGATTCGCGAAACACAATCAATCATCCAATGAAAATAGTTGTTAGTACCTGCAAGTTGAGATGCTAATACACCTACCGAACCTGATATATGATTCTGAGCTTGAGTAGAAGACTCATCAATCCAAAAATTACAGTCGTCTTCAAATGATATAGAACAGCATTCATAAGTATCACAGTAGTGAAAAGGTTCATTCTTGTAATATCCCAGAATTGAGATAGTATTGTCAATATCCTGACTGATGCCGATGGGAGACTCGTATCCCCAGGAATAGGCATCCGATACAATTTTTCTCTTCATTTTATATTGATACCTTAATTAATTTCAAATGTTTAGTTCTTAGTTGCCTGCAACATATAGCTCTATAAATTCATACATCAGTTTTGTCCACAATTATTTAGAAAAGCCAGACATTTTTGCATAAAGAACCTGATAACCAAATAGTTCAACAACCTTAAACGTTGTTGCTAAGGGAGATATATCTGCCAAAACATAATTAAAAAATGTTTGGTAGTATTCTTGGCGGCATAAGTAAAGTTTATTATTTCCATAGCAGAAAGGTGCCAAACCCTGACTAGAATTAGAGCCAAAATAAGTAACTACACCCTCCATTACTCCAGGCCAGCGTAGATTAACAAAATCATCGACAATAATAATACCACCATCTGATAGAGTTTCTTGAGCAAGGGCCAAGTCGTTCAGAACATGGTTGACTGTGTTACCACCATCTACACTAAACAATCGTGCATATTTTCCTTCTGATAAAGTCAAAATTTCACCAGGGGTAAGCAACAGAGAATCAGAACTTAAGATTCTCAACTGCTTTTCGTTGTCTATCCATTGGTTAAAGTTTTTGGTAAATTGAAGGCTATCTCCTTTACCAGAATTATCAATATTGGCACTTTGATTTTCAAAACAATCAATAGCAATTAAAGGACTTTCAGAATCTACCATCATTGCTAAAGCTATAAATAGCCTACCATGATGAACGCCAATTTCACAAACGCTACCAGATAAACTATGAACATTTTGAAAATGAGCCAACATACTTATGGTTAATAAAGCCCCATCCTCGACCCATCCAGGTACTTTCTTATGTCCGTCCTCGACAACATAAGACTCGTAGGATTTATGGGGCATAGAAGAAATAGCATATTTTGGGGAAGAATCTGGTATGCTATCAGACTGAATACCAAAATTTTTTGATATATCTTTGGGAGATGAACCTCTAAGTGGTACTGAATTATAATCGATTTCTTCTAGTCCTAAAGAGTCAAAATCATCTCTCTTTAAAACCAGAGAAAGAAATTCAGCAGTGCGTAAACCTTCTTTCTCCAAACTATAATTTTCAACCGTACTTTTTGCATTAGCAAGATGGGTTTGAAAAGAATCAGGTTTAGTTATAAAGCTTTCTAAAGCTTCCACAATTTCTTGTTGATTCAAAGGATTGATAAGCAAGCAATTATAGTTATGCTTGGCATATTGGGTAATGCCACCTTCCCGCGTCAGAACCGGGAAAACTCCACAGGCCATTGCCTCTAAACCAGGTCTGCCAAACCCTTGAAAAGTTGAGCAGTCTAGCAAAATGCTTGACTCATTTAGGGCGCGAGCAACATCTTCCATTCGGGTTAAAAGACCATAATCTTTACAAGGAAACGGCAACTTTGTCATATCATAGCCAAAACCATAGAGCGCTAAAATTACATGAGGGTAACGACGATGGATTTCAGCATAGACAGAGATGACCATTTCAAAATTACGTCTTTCTGACTGTGGGCGACCCAGGGCAATTATCTGTAGTTTGCGTTCAGTATTAGTGTTGTGGAAATAGTCCAGATTCAGACCTAGAGGGATACGGTGAACTTTGCCCGGGAACTCCTCCATTTTACACTTTAGCCATCTCGTTTTGACAATTTTATCTGGGATCATATAATAGGTTTGTTCTGCCGCTTTTTGCAGGTTTTTGTAGTTATCGTTATAAAAGTCAGGTTCATAATCCTGGACGAAATAGCAAAGGCGCAGATTGGCTCGTTTTTTCTGGAGAAGATAAGCAGGATAAACCGTACTCCAGTGAGTCGCAACTATCAGGTCACAGTCTGGAAACTCAGCTACCATTTCTTCCATGCTAGAAAATCTAAAAGGATTAAAAAACATAGGAAATAGTTGTAGTACCTGCTCATCAACTTCCCCATAAGTAGCAATATTAGCATCAAAACCATTAATAATAAGTTGGTTGACAATCTGCAAAACAGATATAATGCCACCATACACTTTGAGTGCTGGCAGAATATATAATATTCTTGGGCTGTCATTATTTACTAATGCTTGCCCTTTTGGAGTAATGGGTAGCGGTAGTTGCTCCGATAGCTTTAGGGCTTCAATTTCTGCACCGACTGACCTCTTGTCAATAGGGTACTTACACGCCTGGGAACTAGCATCCTTAAAGGCCGAATTTCGGCACAGTAGGTCAGGATACTTTTTTTTGTCCTCAATAACTGCACGTTCCATATAGCTGATTGGATTATGTGAACGCCATTGTTTTTGATAAGCTTCGTAATCTTTAGACCACCGTTCCATAAATATCCCTTTGTTGTGCTTCATATTAAAATCGCGACCTGATTCCAAAAAGCTACCCCATCCATGGTGATAAACAAACAAGGTTTCATCGACAACAACTCGAAGATTACGACTAAGAACTTTCATGCAAAAATCTGCTTCTTCCCAATAACCACGACCATATACTGGGTCAAATCCACCCAAATCCTGGAATATTTCACGACGCACAGCGAAAAAGAACCCGGAGGCATTGTTTATGTCAGAAAGTCTGTTTTGAGATATCTGCTCTAGCTGTTTTTGTAGTGAGTGTATATTATGACCAGGAGGAATAGTCCAGCATATTCGAGTCCAGTTTGCCCAATTTGATACAGCCGTTAATACCCCGATTGTAGGATCGGTATCAAAGGCATCCGCAACTTTTTCTAAAAATCTTTCAGGAACACAAGCATCAGAGTTAACAAAGACAATATAAGGATTTGTCCCTGTCATGCCACCACGATTAGCAGAATATAAGTAACCTTTATTATTTTCGTTTACCAGCAATTTTACCTTTGGGCTATTTTTGTTGGCAACTAACTCAAGCTGAGTTCTTACATAGTTATTACAGCCGTCATCAACAATATAAAGTTGATAGGGAAGACTTCCAGACTTAAGTATACTATTCAAGCAACTCCGAGCATGGTGGATGGCCTGATAAACAGGTACTACAATATCGAACATAATTATTTTTGTGGTTGTTTTTAGAGGTTAGATACTTTTTTATAGAGATTTATGTACCGATCGGCTATTGTCGTAACTGCATGTTTTTCACAGAAAACTCGACACATATATTTGTAGTGATCGGGATAAGGGGATAGCATTACGCTTTTGATTGCATCTAAAAGTGAATCTCGCTCTCTATGTTTATACAAAAATCCTGTGTTATCTTGTTCTACATACTCTCTAAGTAAACCAATGTCTGGAACAATTACAGGAGTTTGATAAGATATTGACAAAATCACTGAACTAGAAACCCATATATCCTGAAATGAGAAGATAGAGGCATCCAATGAAGAAATCCAAGCTGACATCTCATCGAAGGGAATTTTTCCTGGTTGGAGTAAAACATTATTTGGCAGATTAGCCTTTAACTTATCAACATAAGTCTGCGATCCTGGATTCCCAGCAATGATTAACTTTGGTGTAGGCTTTTCGTCTGTCAACTTTGCAAAAGTTTCTATCTGAAATTCTAAGCCTTTGTAAGGCTTAATCTCTCCAATGCTACCAAATAAGAAACCATCAGTCTCAAGTCCCAGACGACGGCGTGCTCCAGTTTTTGGTAATAAGTCCCCATAAACCAAATCGAAAGCAGGATGGGGAATTACAGTAATTTTATCAGGAGGACATACCGAAGAGAGTATTTTCTTTGCCCCATAACCCAAAACAATCACTCGATCGACTATATCTAGAACCTTTTGTTGGAGTTCAATATCGACAGATGCAAACTGGCGATCGTGAGGAAGAGGGTTATGTTTAGTCCAGACAATCTTACCACCCTCTTTTTTGATATTTCCTAGGAAGTCAAGCAATGACTTAGCACGTTGACGTATGCTTGATTCTGCCTTATCACCAGGGTGATAGAGAGGATCGAGCTGATGAAAATGGATAACAGTAGGTTTCGGCATTGCCAGACAGGATTTGATGACATCATCTCGGTTCGTAGTGAAACGAAAATTAATGTCAGAGTGCTTCATAACTTCTGTGGGGATTATCGTGTAAAAAGGATTGCGAGTTTTTTCTGGCGTAAACTGTAAAACATTAACAGTAACAACCCTAGAATTATTTTTACTAGAAATAGAAACTCTTGGCCATTCTTTATTATGAGTGTCTGGGTTCAGAGCGATCGCCTTCCCATAAACCTCAACCGCCTCTTCCTTTTTCCCCAACTCCTTCAACACATCTCCCAACTGCTGCCAAACCACAGCGGACTTAGGATACAACTCCACAGACTTCCTTAACTCAATCTCCGCTTCACTCCAATATCCCAACCGCATCAAAGCATACCCCAACTGATACCTCACCACGGCAGACTTCGGATTAACCTCTAGCACTAACCGATACTCAACCACTGCTTCTTCCCATCTTCCCAACTGCGTATGAGCATACCCCAAATCATGCCTTACCTCGGCTTTCTCAAAACCCAAATCAATAGCCTTTTTATACTCACCAACTGCCTCTGACCATCTACCCAACTGCCCTAAAGCCTGACCTAAACCAAAGAATACTTCACCAGAAACAATTGACAAAACCACCACACTATGGTAAGTATCTACCGCTTCTGACCACCGTCCCAACTTACCCAAAGCTTTGGCCAAACCAACACCACAGTCTACCCTACTCGAATCAATATCCCAACTCTGCTGATAAAACTCCACTGCCTCCGACCATTGTTGTTGTCCTGACTTAGCTTCTGCCCAATAATAATAAATATCTGGTAAGTAGGGAGTAGGGGGTAGGGAATAGGAAGTAGGGGGTAGGGACGTTGCATGCAATGTCCCTACAGGATTAGGGTGCAACGTCCCTACAGGATTAGGGTGCAATGTCCCTACAGGATTAGGGTGAGGAGATTGAGAATCTAAAGAAAACTGAATCATTTGATCAAGACAGTCCTCTACCTCTGACCATTTTCCCAACTTCAGCAACGCACTGGCCAAATCTAGATAAAAATTACACACATCTTTTCTTATTTCTAGCGCTCGGCGAAAATAATCTACGGCCTCGGTCAATTGGCCTTGCTTGCTCAACATTCTCCCCAAATAATTTAAAAGCAAAGGATTCTGGGGATTTATGGCCACTGCTTGACGTAAAGCAGCGATCGCCTCATCTATGCGTCCCACCTGTTCCAGCACTTTGGCCAAATTTTCGTAAGAGCAAGTAAACTGAGGATTTGCTTGTATGGACTTTTGATAACAAGCGATCGCTTCCCCTAGTTTTCCTTCTTGAAAAAGTTGATTTCCTCTAGCAAAAGCGGTAACACCCATATTAGTTCTTAGTTGTATATTAATCTTAGTTGTATATTAAGTAGGATAATAGCTTTAATAAGTATGCAGTATAAATTAAGAGTTTCACAAAAATTACTTATTTAGTGGAGTTATCTTTAATATACCAAATCCGATTATTAAAACCTACTTTCTCCAAATCATTCTTAACCTTTTGCCTCCTCTTTCCTATGTCCTGCCTTAAACTTCTGAAAAACATCCTATAGAAGCTATTTGGTATCTTTGTAAAAGTGCGAGTTTTTGGTATCGGAGTCAGGAGTCAGGAGTCAGAAGTCAGGAGTGGGAGAAATAAAATAGGGAAAAAAGTAGAAAAATACCTTGATATACCCACACGAACTACACGAACCACAGGAACCACCCTCCCCATCTATTAAAAAAAATAGATACCAACCAAATGGGTTCTATATATAAAGCTCTACTATTAATTCAGTTATTAGCAGTTAGCTGGCTGTTTTCTGCCATTAATTTAGTCGTCTGTGAAGATGACCTCAGCTATGAGCCAAGTATTTTAATCTTTGGCGGTCTTTAATTCAGTTATCAGTTATGGGAAGTTAATTGCCAGTTTCCAGCAAAACATTAACAAGACTTACGAAGAACCACTTTATTAAGACTTAGGCAAACTTGTAGATAAACCTTATTTGTAAGGGGCCAATGTAGAGCGATTACCTAAAATGATTAAACAATAGGCACTGGCAAGCTTAGTTTATGTTTATTGTAGTTAGTCTGGGTCGGCCAATAATAGAATAGTCCGGAGGTAGCATCAATGTTACCCAAGCTAGAGGCGCTCATACCCAAGTTTTACGGATTAAAATATAAAATTGAAGATTAATAATTAAATATTAAGGTAGTATTTTGATTCAAGATATCTAGGTCTAATTTGGGAATTGCATAATTATAGGATGGTATGGAGAACGTAAATTTGAAATTAATAGGACTTAGGTATAGCCAATACTTGTAGGGGCGAATGGCCATTCGCCCCTACATATAATGTAGAGTTTCATGTTTAAATCTTTAAAATGCCTAACTCCTGAGTTACAAACAATTCAAAACCTAGAACTATTTCTCATAAATGCAATACCCTAATTCAATCTAAACTATGCCTCACTAGGCAAGGTTTAATCTGCTCAGACTAAAATCAAAAATATATATAAAATTTAATCGGGATTATTTTATAATGACATCTGAAAAAATCCGCCAACGCTCGGAACTATTAGGAACTCAAGTAATTACTCGTGATAAGGGTAAGCGCCTGGGAGTAGTCAGCCAGTTATGGGTAGATGTGGATCGGCGGGAAGTGGTAGCTGTGGGACTACGGGACAATATATTAGCAGTAGCTGGAATACCCAAGTTTATGTTTCTGAAAGAGGTCCGTGAAATAGGTGACGTTATCTTAGTCGATGATGAAGAAATAATAGAAGAAGAAATTGATACGGAAGCTTATAGCAGCTTAATAAATAGTGAGGTTTTGACAGAAAATGGGGAATTATTAGGCCGAGTTAGGGGCTTCAAATTTGATACCAGAGATGGTAAAGTGGTGTCTTTGATTATCGCTTCTATTGGTATACCCCAAATTCCAGACCAATTTATCAGTACCTATGAACTATCAATTGATGAAATTGTCAGTAGTGGGCCAGATCGTCTAATTGTGTTTGAAGGTTCTGAAGAAAAATTACAGCAGTTAACGGTAGGAGTATTAGAACGTTTGGGTTTAGGGGAAGCTCCTTGGCAAAAAGAGGAGGACGGATTATATTATCCTCCTACTGTTAATCCTGGTAATCAATTAGGTACAGGACAACCAGTTAGTAGTGAACCTATTCGTACAGTAAAACCTTCTATTCAGGAAAAATGGGATGAAGACTGGGCGGAACCTGAGCCAGTTTATCGTGATTATTATGAAGAAGAAGTTGCTCCTTCTCCACGGCAATTAGAACGAGAAGCAGTTTATGATGATTATTATGAGTCAGAACCTATAGCTCCACCACCAGTAAAGCAGGTAAGACCAGAACCTGTTAAGGAGGATTACTATGAGGAAGATAATTGGGGGGACTCAGATGATGGGTATGATGATTATGAAGAGGATAAGAGTCAGCCGAAAGAGTATCAAGCAACTTTAGAGTATCAATATGATGAGGAGATCGAGAAGGATGCTTGGGCTGATGATGAGGCTCCTAAACCTTATCAACCAACTCCTGTAAATATTCCTCAGAAAACTAAGGTGCCAGAATATGAGGAGTAATTAATAATTGATAATTGATAATTGATAATTAATTATTAATTATTCATATAGCCTTTTCCTTTGTAATGTGGGATGGGCATCCTGCCCAGTGTGAAAATATCAGGAACAGTAAACAGGCAGGATGCCTGTTCCACATTCAAGAGGGACATTCCACGTCTTTATTATCCATTAATAATTATTAATTATTAATTATTAATTATTAATTATTAATTATCCATGCGCCTAAATAATTTCCCACTACCTTCACTAAATTAATTAACTGTTGATTTTTGGGCAGACTTTCTCTATTAAAAAATACTAAAATAGCTAATACCTGATTTCTCCACAAAATTGGTACAGCAAAAGCAGATTTTAATCCTATTTTAACAGCAATATTATCACTTTCAAAAATTGTAGGTGATGTTACAGAAATATCTTCTATCCATTCTGTATTTTTACTATGCCAAACTCTACCTAGTAAATCTTTATTCTCATATATTTCTCCCCCCTTACAAAGGGGGGTTGGGGGGGATTCTAAGCCCCCCTTACAAAGGGGGGTTGGGGGGGATTCTAATTTCTGACTAAGCGGGGCAGGGGGAGATTCTAAGCCCCCCTGAGAAAGAGGGGCAGGGGGAGATTCTAAGCCCCCCTGGGTAAGGGGGGTTGGGGGGGATTCTAATTCCTGACTAGGAGTATCAGGAGGAATATTAAGATAGTAAGATTGACTATATACAAGTTGAGAATTATCAGGATTAGGAAGCCAAGCTTCACCATAATCCCACTTAATATTTTCACAAATATATTTGAGGGTAATTTCTAGTGCAGAATGAATATCTAAACTAGCATTAATAGCTGCAGTAATTGATAATAAAAAATTTAGTTGTTCCTCAGAATTTTGACGTTCAATAACTTCTTTTTCTAGCTGGGAATTTTTTTCTTTCAATTGCATTTGCAGTTGATAAATAGATAGTTGATTTTCGACTCTAGCTAATACTTCTCTCAGTTGAAAAGGTTTAGTAATATAATCTCTACCTCCGACTTCAAAGGCTTTAACTTTATCGACTTCTTCACTATAAGCACTCAGAAAAATTATTGGTATTTCTTTAGTTGATTCTAAAGATTTTAATTTTTTACATACTTCATAACCGTCTATATCTGGTAAGTTAATATCGAGTAATATTAAATCTGGTTTAGCAATTTGTGCGCCATTAATGGCAATTTTACCATTAATTGCTTTCCTGACATTATATCCCTGATGCTCTAGCATACTTGATAATAGTCGTAAATTTTCTGGTGCATCATCAACTATTAAAATATTATTTTTATCTGGCAAGTTCTGAAAATTTTTTTTATTCATTTATAATAAAATAAATCTGGTTAACAGAGGATAAACTTTATGATAATCCTATAATTTTATGTGTCAATGCTTCTAGATTTAATCATAGGAATCTGCATAATGAATTCACTTACTAGGCGATCATTAACAGATAATACTGCAAAATGTAATTGTTCTAACCATTCAGAAGACATGATATTGAAAGATTCTTTTATTGCTGCTATTTGTGATTTTGTAGCAACAGAAGAAAAGTTATTTTTTCCTCCTTCCTCCTTCCTCCTTTTTTCTGCCTTCTGAAGAAGAGCAGAGCAATAATTATTAATTACTAATTGCTGAAGTGCTGAGTGCTAATAGCTATTTGCTTACAAATATTCCTGATTTTCTATTAATTCCAGAATAACATCTAAACGAAAATTTTCCACTAGATTTTTT
>NZ_JAYKGW010000047.1:0-40148 GCF_035285525.1 Okeania sp.
CCCAACCGCTTAGACGACGAACAATATATTGTGCGATTAATTGGTCAAATAATTACAGTTAGTTTAGAAACAGTAGATATAGTCAATAACTTACCGTCGCTAAAGGAGTAGGGGAGCGGGGGAGTAGAGGAGTGGGGGAGCAGGGGAGTAGTGGACCGACATAGCTCAAACTGTGCATTAGGGAGTAGTAATTAGTCGTGGACTGTTTCATCTAAAATGGTGCATGGGGTAGGGGCGGGTTTATGCAGAAATTTTTATACTACTCTAGGATTTATACAAACCCGCCCCTGAGACAGCTTATATCACTGGGGGCGGGTTTATCTGGGTTACTTGGAAAACTCGTTAACTCACTTATGAAACCCGCCCCTACGGTGTCTTCCTAATGCACATTTTTAGATGAAACAATGCACTACTGGATTGTTTCTAACTTCAACAATACTGCTATAATACCAATAAACTTTTAAATAAATACCAAAATTTCTTTAATGTACCTATATTACACCCTTGGACTTATACTTTTATTATCAGTAATAGGCATTGTAGTCTACCTAAAAAACCCTCGCAGTTATGAATCATCAGAAACCGTAGCCAACTCCTACGATGAATGGACAGAAGACGGCATCCTCGAATTTTACTGGGGCGAACACATTCATTTAGGTCATTATGGCTCCCCCCCACAAAGGAAAGATTTCTTGACTGCAAAATATGACTTTGTACATGAAATGGTTAAATGGGGTGGTCTCGATAAACTACCCCGTGGTACTACCGTTATAGATGTAGGTTGTGGAATAGGTGGTAGCAGCCGTATTTTAGCCAAAGACTATGGATTTAATGTTACCGGTATTACTATTAGTCCCGGACAAGTAAAACGGGCACAAGAGCTAACCCCAGAGGGAGTTGACGCGAAATTTAAAGTAGATGATGCCTTAGCACTCTCTTTCCCAGATAATAGTTTTGATGTAGTTTGGTCTATTGAAGCCGGACCTCATATGCCAGATAAAGCCAAATATGCTCAAGAAATGATACGGGTATTAAAGCCTGGTGGAATATTGATTGTAGCTGACTGGAATCAGCGAGACGATCGCCAAAAACCACTTAATTTTTGGGAAAAACCTGTAATGCGTCAATTATTAGAGCAGTGGTCTCATCCGGCTTTTTCTAGTATCGAAGGCTTTTCAGAACTAATAGCAGAAACTGGGTTAGTAGAAGGGGAGGTAACAACAGCAGATTGGACCCAGGAAACTCTTTCTTCTTGGTTTGATTCTATTTGGCAAGGTGTGATTAGACCTCAAGGGATGATGCGCTCTGGTTTATCAGGGGTAATTAAATCTTTACGAGAAGTACCTACTATTTTATTGATGCGTCTGGCGTTTGGAAGTGGTCTTTGTCGCTTTGGAATGTTCCGTGCAGTGAAAACTAATTCTGTTTTAATATCGGTAGATAATATGGAAAATGAGGTAGTTAAAGTGTAATTTAATATCAACATTGTAGAGACGTTCCATGGAACTTCCCTACGATATTTTGGTTATCAAAAGTTGTTCTATTTTTTAATATTTAAAAGTCTATTGTGGAAAGAAAATATGCTCTAGTTCACGAATGGTTAACTCCTAAAGCAACTGGTGGTTCAGAATTAGTTGTTAAGGAAATTCTCAAATATATTAATGCTGATTTATATGCTCTAATTGATTTTGAATCAAGCAATCCAGAAAGTTATCTTTATCAACGAAAAATCGGCAAAACTTTTTTACAAAATTTACCTTTTGCTCGTAACGGAGTACAAAAATATTTACCTTTATTACCTATAGCAATCGAACAATTTGATTTACGAGAATATGATGTTATTCTCTCTTCTTCTCATGCAGTTGCTAAAGGTATTTTGACTACACCTTATCAACTCCATATTTGTTATTGTCATACTCCCATGCGTTATGCTTGGGATTTAACTTTTGATTATCTAAATAGTAGTAAAGTTGGTAAAGGTTTACCTGGAATTTTAACTCGATATCTTTTACATCGACTCCGAGAATGGGATGTAATTTCTGCTAATCGAGTAGACTATTTTATTGCTAATTCTCAACATACTGCCCGCAGAATTTGGCGTTGTTATCGACGCAAAGCAGAGGTTATTTATCCGCCAGTAGATGTGGAAAAATTTCCTTTTAAATCTCAGAAACAAGATTTTTATGTGACGGTTTGTAGATTAGTTAGTTATAAAAAAATATCTTTAATTGTCAAAGTTTTTAATCAGTTAGGAAGAGAATTAATAGTTATTGGCAGTGGCAAAGAATTAAAAAAATTACGTCAACTTGCTAAGTCTAATGTGAAAATTATGGGTTGGCAATCTGAAGAAGTAGTAACTAAATATATGTCAGAAGCAAAAGGATTTATTTATGCTGCTTGTGAAGATTTTGGCATGGCTTTAGTAGAAGCACAAGCTTGTGGAACTCCTGTTATTGCTTATGGTGTTGGTGGCGCAACTGAAACAGTTTTAGATATGAGAAAATATCCTGATTCGGCAACGGGTTTATTGTTTGCTGAACAAACAGAAAAAGCATTAATAGAGGCAGTGGAAAAATTTGAAAATTCTCAGAAATATTTTCAGCCAGAAATTATCAGAAAGCACGCCGATAAATTTTCTCAAACAGTTTTTCAAAAGCATTATTTAAGTTTTGTAGAAAAATGTTATGAGGCAAGAAAATAATTAATAATTAATAAGGGATAATGGATCATGAATAATTAATAACTGAACAGTGTAAAGTTCTAGGAATAAATATTGCTAGCTAAGGCTTTCAGCTCTCTAATTAATAATTAATAATTAATAACTGAACAGTGCAAAGTTCTAGGAATAAATATTGCTAGCTAAGGCTTTCAGCTATCTAAAGGTTGGAAACTTTTGATTTATGAATGTAGATACTGTAAGCACTTTCCAGTAATTCTTTCAGCCTGAAAAGCAAATCATCTTTTAGGAGAACTTTGTACTCTCCTATTAATAATTAATAATCAATCTTCAAAGGTTGAAAACTTCTCCTAATTAAACTTAGTTTTCCCTAAAATACAGCGGATACCAGTTTGATTAGGTACATCTACGCGAACAGGATGCACGGTTCCCGAAAAATCGCACTGGCAAGATTTAACTATTAATACCTGTACTTCAGATACTTGGAATTTGCTGTATTTATTGTACAGTGAAAATGTTCATAGATGTCAAGACAACTGTGGGTTAAAACCCGCCGATTCATTTTCCTCCAGCTTTTAAAACAAGCTGGTTTCACACTTACCAAAAATTTAAAATGAAACTAAATACTGATTTACAAAAGCGTGTTGTTGTCTTTACAGAAAACTTGCCTTGGATAGATTCACCAATGGGAGGAGTGCAACGACGAATGTTAGAACGAGATGGAGATGAAGTTGCCCGTGCCACCTCTATTGTTCGTTACGCTCCTAATAGTTATTTCTCAACTCATACCCATGGTGGAGGAGAAGAATTTTTGGTACTTGATGGTATCTTTTCTGATGAGCAAGGAGACTACGAACCTGGAACCTATATCCGCAACCCAGTTAACTCTCGTCACACTCCCCATAGTAAAAATGGTTGTACTATTCTGGTGAAACTCTGGCAAATGAATCCACAGGATCAACAACGGATTCTCATTTCTACTACTCAAGCAAAGTGGTTGCTTGGTAAAGTTCCTGGGTTGCAAGTAATGCCGTTACATAAATATCAGACTGAAGAAGTTGCTCTGATGAAATTAGCAACAGGCACGACTCTCCCCAGTAATGAGCATGGAGGGGGTGAAGAAATTTTTGTCCTTGAAGGTGTATTGAAAGATGAAGAAGGAATTTATCCCAAAGGCACATGGTTACGGAATCCACCAGGATATATTAATACTCTATCTAGCCATGAAAATTGTTTAATTTACCGAAAAATAGGACACTTGATATAGAATCCATTTGGTATCTTTGCAAAAGTGAAGATTTTTGACAAAGGAGATAGGAGTCAGGAGTCAGGAGTGAAAGAAACAGTTGGAGGGAAAAAGGTAGAAAAATCTCCCTATCCCCCCCATCTCCCCATCCCCTATCTCCCCACCAAATTTTATATAGCAACAGACAAGGCGATTAGGACATGGACTGATGATGAATCAAAGACCACGGAAAGACTTTTCCACCTGTTCCCTGTTCCCTGCTATAGTTCCCTGCTATAGTTCCCTGCTATAGTTCCCAAATGACTTCTATAGAATACAGCATCTTACTATTTATTTATGATCCACAATTTTATTCCACCAAACAGATTTTTTTCCTATCTTACCTGGCAAGATATTGAGACAATGCCAGATCAAGAAAATGTAGTAATTATTCAACCAGTAGGTTCCATTGAACAACATGGACCCCATTTACCCTTAATTGTGGATTCAGCGATCGCTACTTATGTAACTGGCAAAGCATTAGCTAAACTAGAACCCCATATTCCTGCCTATGCTTTGCCCACCCAATATTACGGCAAGTCTAACGAACATTGGCATTTTCCAGGCACGATTACCCTCACTGCCCAAACTTTAATGGCTGTTTTAACAGAAATAGGAGAAAGTATCTATCGTTCTGGGTTCCGGAAATTAGTATTTTTAAACGCTCATGGTGGGCAACCTCAAGTTATTGAGATAGTAGCACGAGACTTGCACCAAAAATATGCAGATTTTTTACTATTTCCTCTCTTAGCTTGGCGCGTACCTAATCCTAGTGCAGAATTATTGACACCAAAGGAAATGGAGTTAGGGATTCATGCTGGAGATGCGGAAACCAGTATGATGTTGTCTATGTTACCAGATGTGGTGAAAATGGATAAGGCCGTGTGCGAATATCCTCCAGGTTTGCCAGAAGAGAGTATGTTGAGTATGGAGGGAAATTTACCTTTTGCTTGGTTAACGCGAGAGTTGACTCGTAGTGGTGTATTGGGTGATGCCACAGTGGCAACTAGGGAAAAAGGCGAGCAAATACTTGAAGCTTTTACCGATGGTTGGGTTGAGGTGATTCAGGATATTTATGAGTTTCGGCAACCGAGAGCTAATTAGGGTTTGCTCAAAAAATCAGAGGGTGGGGAATGTGGGAAGTATGGGGAGGGTTGGAGGAAAAATTATTCTTTGATTTTTATATCTATATCATAGTGAGCCAGAAATGCTAAGTTTGGGAACCGGAACCACCTAAAATCTCGTTTTCATACTGAAATATAACCTTTATCTGTAAAGACTTTTAGGTTTATCATCATTAAAGGAATCAGGACTTACGCAGCGACCCTAGATATAGTGCTTAAAACTATGGCGCAATAGTTTTCCAACTCTATATCTAGTACAAGTACATTTGCGTAAGTCCTAAAAATTAGATTAGAAGTATAGCAAAGTGCGCTATAGAAGCCATTTGGTATTTTTGTAGGGACGTTTTCCGCGGTTGAGCGGACATGAAACGCATTTTTGTGATGCAACGTCCCTACTACCCCACTCCCTACTCCCTACTCCCTACTCCCTACTGCCTAAAAAATTACAATGTAGCTTCCAAAGCTTGAAGTTTGAGGAACTCTGTATTAACACCAGACTCCCGGGTTAAAGCTATTTTTCCTGTTCTCGCAATTTCACGGATACCATACTTAGCAAGCATTTGCACAATAGCTACCATTTTTCCTGGATCTCCTACTACTTCAATAGTTAGTGAATCTTCTCCCACGTCTACTACCCGCGCCCGAAATATAGTTACTATCTCAATCACTTCTGACCGCATAGCTGTGGTAGCATTAATCTTGAGCAACATTAATTCTCGTTCTACACTAGGAATAGCTGTAATATCGTCTACTTTCAAGACATTAATCAACTTGTACAGTTGTTTGGTCAACTGTTCGATAATCTGATCGTCTCCAGGTACCACCATTGTAATTCGAGAAACACCAGTGTCCTCTGCTGGGCCAACTGCTAGACTCTCGATATTAAAACCACGACGGGCAAATAAACCAGCAATGCGGGTCAAAACTCCCGCTTCGTCTTCAACTAAAACAGAAAGTGTATGTTTCATTCTCTCAATTAAGTAATAATGTATTTGATATTTACAGGACTTACGGAAATCTACTATATATAGAGTTCAAAAACGATGGCGCCATAGTTTGAAACACTATATCTAGGGTCATTGCGTAAGTCCTGTGATATTCTGTAGACTTCTTGCAGAATCAAGTCAAAAGTCAAAAGTCAAAAGTCATAAAAGCTGATGATTTCTTTATTCTAATTTATTAGGACTTACGCAAATCTACTATATATAGAGTTCAAAAACGATGGCGCCATAGTTTTTAACGCTACATATATGGTCTGGTGCGTAAATCCTATTATTTAACTTTTGGTTTGGCAAAAGGTCTGGTTATCTTATAGTAGAATGTAGATTGGATAAGCTGGTAAGTCTACAAACAATTTTTATAAATATATGAGTGATGAAAGTTCAATTATTTTAGAAGTGAATAGTGAGGATGAAATAAGTCAACGTTTGGATATTTAGTTCTCTCAACAAATGCCTGATCTATCGCGATCGCATATCCAAAAGTTAATCTCCCAAGGCAATGTGAAAGTAAATGAGGATATCTGTACTTCCAAAAAGCAATAGTACAAAAAGGCGATAAAATTATTCTCACTATTCCGCCACCAACACCTTTAGAAATAGAAGCTAATGATATTCTCTATATGAAGTCAAAATTCATGTCTTCAAAATTCCCAAGTCAGAAAAACTGAGAATTTATCTATTCTAATTTCTGAAACTTTGAGTTTAGCAAAAAGTATAATTATCTTCTAGTAAAATTCATGTCTTCAAAATTATCAAGTCAGAAAAACTGAGAATTTCTGTATTCTAATTTCTGAAACTTTGAGCTTGGCAAAAAGTCTAATTATCTTCTAGTAGAATTATCAAGTCAAAATTATCAAGTCAGAAAAACTGAGAATTTCTGTATTCTAATTTCTGAAACTTTGGGTTTAGCAAAAAGTTTAATTATCTTCTAGTAGAATGTAGATTGGATAAACTGGTAAGTCTACAAACAATTTTTATAATCTTATGAGTGATGAAAGTTCAATTATTTTAGAAGTAAATAGCGAGAATCAAATAAGCCAACGTTTGGATATTTGGATCTCTCAACAAATACCCGAGCTATCGCGATCCCATATCCAAAAATTAATCTCTCAAAGCAATGTAAAAGTAAATGAGAATATCTGTACTTCCAAAAAAGCAACAGTACAAAAAGGCGATAAAATTATTCTCACTATTCCGCCACCAAAACCTTTAGAAATAGAAGCTAATGATATTCCTTTAAATATTCTCTATGAAGATAATGATCTATTAATTATCAACAAACCAGCAGGTTTAGTTGTACATCCAGCACCCGGACATTCAGAAGGTACTTTGGTAAATGCACTTTTAGCTCATTGTGACTCCTTGGCCGGTATTGGGGGAGTACAACGACCAGGTATTGTACATCGGTTAGATAAGGATACCACTGGAGCTATCATGGTTGCCAAAACAGACCAAGCTTATCAACATTTGCAAAGTCAGTTACAAGCGAAAACCGCAAAACGAGAATATTTGGGAGTAGTTTATGGTAGTCCGAAAACGGATAGTGGTACAATAGATTTACCCATTGGTCGTCATCGGATCGACCGGAAAAAAATGGCAGTGACACCAGTGGAGAGAGGTGGAAAAGTTGCTGTTACTCATTGGCAAGTTAAGGAGCGTTTGGGAAATTTTTCCATGATGTTGTTTCGGTTGGAGACTGGACGAACTCATCAAATTCGGGTTCATAGTGCTAAAATAGGATATCCTATTGTGGGAGATACTGTTTATGGAAAAGGTCGTTCCGTAGGTGTAAACTTAACTGGTCAAGCTCTTCATGCTTGGCGACTAGAGTTACAACATCCCGTTTCTGGGGACTTGGTAGAAGCGATCGCTCCTTTGCCAGAAGATTTTTTGACTTTGGTAGAGGTGTTGCGTAGACGTTCTGGGTAATAGCACTTTTCATAAATAAGTAGAAATAGACCAAAAAAGTAGGGACGTATCGCTGCGCGACATAAAGCGCATTTTTGTTATACAACGTCCCTAGAGGTTATTATGGTTAATTAATGTGACTTGATATTAGGAGTAAAAAGTTATGGATCGTGGAAAAATTGTGGCTATTATTACTGGAGCTATTTCTATAGGTTTAGCGATCGCTTATTTAATTCTTGTGCAATTATTAGACTTGCGAGGAGCGGAAATGATACCTGCTCCAACTTCGATATTACCTTTGATTTTTTAAGGCAAAGATACTTTTTTTTAAGTAGTGATATTTTTATTGTTTCTTTCTCCTTTTGAGGAGTTAAACTAAAAATAATCACTACTTATTTATCATTAAATTTAATTTTTTTGTTCAATAAAAATCATTCGGGTTCGGATCGGAATACCTTGACTTGAAGAAACCCAACCTATAATAAAATAATCTTCAATAGCATTTTTAATTACTATTTTTGAATGGTCGTAAACTGGAACAATAAACTTTTTCATATATTCTTCTGTCATTTCATCAAGACTAATTAAAATAGCTTTACGGGCAATTCGATAAATATGTTTAATTGCTGTTTCAGCATCTTCAACAAAATGCAATGAACTTAAACAAAAAACCAAATCGTAGGATTGGGAATCAATTTCTGCCAAAGCAGTTTCTATTGGTTTATGAATAGTTTTATAACCTCTTTTAGCTGCATATTCCAACATATTAGCTGAAATATCAATACCTGTATATTCAAAATCTCCCTGTAATAATTCACTTAGTAGTCCAGTTCCACAAGCAATATCCAAAATACTACCTTCATTATCATTATTGTGTTGCTGGAAAATTTTCAATGCTTTACTGTGAAGATTTGCATTAGACTTGCTCTTAGCAACATCATCATATTTGATAGCGTAATTATCATAAAATTCTTCAGCAGAAATTTTGTTCGACATAGTTACTAATTCAAAATCAACCTAAATTTATACTTTAATAATATAACTCTCTTGCTAAATAAAATCTGACAAAAATACCATAACTAACCGAAAAATTGTGTATAAGTACCTGGACAGAATTAATTGTGCATTTTTGATGGCTATATCGTCATAAAGATATCAAAGGATCGACAATATTTAAGACATACAAATAATTTTGTCTACCTACTTAAAACCTCCCCTTTCAAGGAGATAAAAAAATAAACTTCAGTATTTCAAGCCTCTGGGAACAACTACGAGATACTGATAACTGATAAGTGAGTTGTAGGGGTTTGGTCTCCAAACCCAAGCAAATTTATAATCTCAATAATAGACATCTCCAAAAATGAAAATTAAAATCAATTATCTGACAGCAATCATCTATTCTTTCTCCCTACTCCCTACTCCCTACTCCCTACTCCCTACTCCCTCTTTTCTGAAGATGCCTAATCATTCTATTGATAAATTTTAGTTGCCTTAATCATGTGATAAGAAATCAGTAACTGAGTCAAAGCCAAAGGATAGCTCCGAAGCAGTTCTCCAGTCGTTCCAACTAACTTACCCAGGTCTGGATCTCCCTCAGTAGAACAGAAATTTTTCAAATTAGGCATTTCATTACAAAGAATCATTTCTAACTCATTTACCTGTTCCTTCGTAGCATGACTATCAACTTCCAAAACATCCACAGGTTTACCCATATCCCGGTCTAAACCCAAACGAACTGCTGGCTGAAAACTAGCACTACCTCGATCGATAATCTCCAGAAAATCTGGATGAGGAATAGTGGGTCTCAGTACCAAACGGACATGAAGTTGAGAAGTATGTGCGTCATCAGCAGAAGGATAGAAAGTAACAACCACATCCGCCCATTTCCGTTGGGGACGGATAAACGCCTCTGAGTCTGGTTCCCGTTTTTCCATCTCTTTCAGAACTTGTGCTTCACTGTAGCCACGTTTCATCGTATCCCGTTTTACTTTCCATTTTGCCCTTAGTTCTTCTGGAGGTGCTAAATAAACTTTCACATCATAACAGTCCCTGGCTGCCCTAGTCGAATAACCTAATAATCCCTCAACAATCACAAATTTTTTAGGGTCAATGTATTCTGGAGGGTCAAACATTCCGGTTGAATGATTATAGATAGGTTTGAGAATAGGTTGTCCGGTACGCAGCAAGGTCAAATGTTGCTGCATTATATCAAGATAGTTGCAGTCTGGGTGGAGGGCGGTAATACCTATTTCAGCTCGTTGTTTTCGATCATAGCGATGGTAATCATCTGTACAAATAATGGTGACATTCTCTGGCCCTAATACTTGAGCTATTCCTTTGGTTAAAGTAGTTTTACCAGCAGCACTGTCACCGACAATACCTAAGATTATTGGACGATTAGTCATAATTGTATTCTCCCTGTACCGGACAATGGCCTATTATAGTCTGGCCTAAAATTTTTAGTGATATTAGATTCTATGGTATGTTTATAGATAATTAATAATTAATAATTAATAATTAATAATTGCTAATAATGAGTGGATTTTGGGCAAGATAAGGTAGGAAATTAAGGGAAGATTATTCTATAGGCAGGATAGATAATTAATAATTAATAATTAATAATTAATAATTAATAATTAATAATTAATAATTGCTAATAATGAGTGGATTTTGCGGCAAGATAGGGTAGAAAATTAAGGGAAACAGGATTTACGCATGAAAGCTGCTGGTAGGGTGGGTTAGCGGTAGCGTAACGCACCGATACACTATATATATTACCTTTGCCCAAGTCCTGGGAAAATTATTCTATAGAATCCCTAAGTGTATCTTTTACATCTTCTAAAACTCCTAATTCCTCTTGATTCTTCACTACTCCCTACTCCCTACTCCCTACTCCCTACTCCCTACTCCCTACTTTCACAACAAGACTTCTTTAGCTAACCCTAATTAACATTGAATATAAGCCTTCCATACCCAACCTACTTCTTGAGGTTTAGCCATAGATTTAACATAAACCCACTTATCTTTAGACTCTTGTCCTGCTGGTGGTTGTGAAACTTGTAGTTGAGTACCTTTTTGAAAGCTATAGGGCATAGGTTGACTTTGAGCATTGGGAAAATCTTGAACTGCAATATAATCAGAACCAGACCAACCTTTAACTTGACACATTGTTCCTATAGGTATTCCACCTGTTGTACTGCCTGTATTGGTTTGTTGTGAAGCAGAGCGTGTATTACAATTTTGCAGATATAAAGTATACACCCAACCTTGAACATTATTTGGCCCAGTGACTTGTGTCCATTGTCCGTCATTAGACCTATTGATGACTGTTACAGGAGTACCATCATTGAAAGCAGCAATATTTTTACCACCACCAGGTCGATCTCGGAAATCTACATTTTGACGGTTATCTGCTGATGAAGACTGAAGTTGACAAACTTCTTGTTGTTGAGCAATTAATATCTCATTTGTACCGTTAATATGTGAAATTAATTGGTTTGCCTTAGCTATATTCGGCATTTGGCTTCCTAATAAAGATAGAGAAGCAATGGTTAATATTCTTAGATAATTTGGCTTTTGCTTAACGTTATTTTGCATAAATATTCTTTTGATAAGTTTTGCTACAAACTGTATAAGTCTATATTTCAGAGATTTTGATTTCTCTTAAGACTTGATTTATCTTAAAATACCTTTTTGAAAAAATTAGTATTACCGATAACAATATTGAGATTTTAATATTAAATTATCTCAATTACAAGAGAAGTTTAGTGATTTTAAAAAATCTTAATTTACCTTTTAAGAGCTTTAAATTTCAGGTCAAGAAGATCAGGAATATAAAGAGAAATACGATTTTTATTGTCAGCGTAAATTCGTATAAAAAATCAACCGGACTGTCATATAATTAAGCATTCAGCAGTCAGCTATTAGCTTTTGAGGCAAATCTATAATTTACGGCAATAAATATAAATAGTTTAAAAACATCAGATAAGTAGAAGTTAAAAGAGTTTTTGCCATTTATTTTTATTGTGCTTGAGCTAACTGCTGACAGCTAATAGCTGTTGGCGCAGCATGACCCAGGAAATGCTTACAAAATTAAAACCCTATATTCTCAAAATAAATTATCCCTAACTACAAAATTTTTCCACACAACGAATAAACATTTCTACTCCCATTCCCAAAGCTGTTTCATCAAAATCAAATCTAGGATGATGATGAGGATAAGCCAACTTTTTCTCAGCATTTGCTGAACCTAAAAAGAAATAACAACCAGGTATTTCTCGTAGAAAAAATGACATATCTTCACCTCCCATAGTTTGACATTCTGGTACAACACCAGCCGGAGTTTCTACTATTGATTCAGCCACACTTTTAACTAAATCTGCAACTTCTTGATTGTTAATTAATGGGGGATAAAGTGGAATATAATTAAACTCATAATTTGCTCCATAAGTTGCACAAACTCCCGAAATTATTTGCTCAATTTTTTGACTAAAATAATCTTGATAATCTAAACTAAAATAGCGGACTGTACCACTCAGTCTGGCAGTATCAGCAATCACATTAAATGCTCTACCTGCATTCAACTTCCCTATTGTAACAACTGCTGAATCTATAGGATTAATATTCCGAGCTACTATAGTTTGTAAAGCATTAACAATTTGCGCTGCTACCACAATAGAATCTACAGTTTGATGTGGCATTGCTCCATGCCCACCTTTGCCCAAAATTGTGCAACTAAATCTTTCGGTAGCTGCCATTAAAGCACCACTACGGACTCCTACTGTACCAAGGGGGAGATTATTCCACAAGTGCAAACCAATAATAGTATCTACATCAGGGTTTTTCAATACTCCTGCTTCAATCATCGGTTTAGCCCCTCCGGGACCTTCTTCGGCAGGTTGAAAAATAATTTTGACTATACCACTAAAATCTTGACGATGAGTAGCAAGATAGTGGGCAGTACCGAGAGCGATCGCTGTATGTCCATCATGGCCACAAGCGTGCATAATACCATCATGTATGGATTTATATGGAACCTCGTTTAATTCTTGCACTGGTAGTGCGTCTAAGTCTGCTCTGATACCAAGTACGGGACCTGGTTTACCACTGTTAATGGTGGCAACTATACCTGTGTTGGCAATTTCGGTTTGATGTTCGATGTTCCACTCTTGTAATTTTTGGGAAATAAATTGTGCTGTTAGATGTTCTTTGAAACCAAGTTCTGGTCTTTGGTGCAAATGTCGTCGCCACTCTACTAATAGTGGTTGCAGTTTTCTAATGTCTGAGCGTAGTTGAGATGCGATCACAGAATTTGAGGTTGGAATAGTTGAAACCATATTTTTTGATAATTTAGAATTTGGTAGTTTTGTATAATAATCAGGACTAAAGCTATGAAAGCTATTCTTAGTGGACTGTTTCACCTAAAATAATGCATGATTATTTGTCATTGCGAACGAATGTGTTTGCCTAGCATTCCCTAGGAAAGCAATCTCAGGCCAACTTCCTATTGCACCATTTGAAGATGAAACAATCGAGTAGTGGGTTAGCGCACAACGCACAACGCACCAAGACACTACATATACTGTCTTTGCGTAAGTCCTGATAATGCTATACAGAAAAAATGAATATCAGGTACGGGAGCCAGATGCTCTCACTATTATTGTAACCCAAATAATGAATGGCGATCGCCTTCCGAAAAAAAGACGGTATAGATAATCAGGAACATCAGGTACGGGAGCCAGATGCTCCCACTATTATCCTCACCCAAATAATGAGTGGCAAGCGCCTTCCGAAAAAAAGACGGTATAGACAATCTAGTCATCTTTAGATGACTTCAGGTATCAGCCAAGGATTTCAATCCTTGGCGAACTTGGCGAACTATATTTTTTCTATATCTTTTTCTGTTTCAGGTTGAATAATAATTTTGTAGTTCATTTTCTGTTTTTAATAGGACTTACGCATAAACGCTATTGGTAGGGTATGTTTCGCTACGCGACATGAAAAGCGCACAACCCACAACGCACCAATACTCTATATATATAGTGCCTCCTGTGTAAGTCCTGTTTAATTCTTTGTTTAACTTCCTCCCAGTTTGAACCTATTGTAGAGTTTTCCTCATACAATTCTAAGCGATAATCTAGTTCTTGTTTTTGTTCTTTTGTTTGTTAGCTCAATTTTATCTGGCATATCAGTAATACTATTCCAGATATTTTCTATTAATCCTAGTCTTTCTGAAATACTAAGTTGTAAGATTTGGTTTATTAGCTTAGTAGTCATAATAAAATTGCTTCAATAGACTGATAATGAATAATCAAAACTATCTTTAATTATCATACGACTTACCCATCGACGCTACTGGTAGGGTTTGTTTCGCTACGCGACATGAAAAGCGCACTTCGTAACCTACCAACACTCTATAGAACCCCTAAACGTATCTTTGCAAAAGTGAGAACTAGGAGACAGGAGTCAGGACTCAGGAGTCAGGAGTTAGGAGTCAGAAGTCAGGAGTTAGAGAAATAAAATAAGGAATAAAGTAGAAAAATGCCTCCATCTTCCCAAGCTCCCCAACCTCCCCATCTATAAAAAAATAGATCCGGTTAGGGGTTCTATATATATATAGAGCCTTTGCGTAAGTCCTGTATCAATTATCCTACTTTAGCTGGCAAGGGCATAAATTTCTCTAAATCTAAATTAGAAGCAACTTTAGCTAATTCACCCAAGTCAGTAATATCTGCTAAATGTGGTATAATTCCGCAAACTTGCACTTGGGTTAAAGATTCAATGAGGTCAACTGGAGTCCAGTCAACTATTTCTTCTTTTGAACAAGGTTTAACACAGTTGAGAATAATGCCTCGGAGATTAACTTTCATTTGACGTGCTAGAGCAACATTGGCTATCGTTTGAGCGATCGCTCCTAACTTAACTGGTACAACCAAAATTGTAGGTAAATGCCAATCTCTTGCTATGTCTGCCACTGTCAGTTCATGGGTTACAGGGGAACCCAGTCCTCCCAAACCTTCAACTAAGACAAAATCTTTTTGTTGTCGCAAAGTGGTAAAGGTTGACCATACATGACCTAATTCTATTAAACGACCTTCCCGTTCCGAAGCTACCGGAGGAGCAACAGGTGTTCTATACCACAAAGGATTGATTTCGTCAAGGGATTGATCGAGAGAAAATAGTTTAGTGTAGAGTTCGCGATCGCCAATACCAGTTTGAATAGGTTTAAATAAGGCTAATTTAAGGTCTTTGTGATAAGTTTGCCAGTAGGCAGCAAGAGCGATGGTTAATATAGTTTTGCCAGCATCAGTATCAGTTGCTGTAATTAAGAGTTCTTTCAAAGTGTTTATCCTAGAATTTAATTTGGGTCAGGACTTACGCAAAGGTACTATATACTATATATAGAGTCAAAAAACTATTGCGTATGGGGTTTTAAGCACTATATTTAGGTTCTTGTGTAAGTCCTGTTGGGTAAAAAAAGTATAGAAAACGGGTTTATATTAACATCTCCAGATTAGATTACAAAAATTCGACTTTTCTAATTATGCCTTCACGTTCCAATACTTCCCAAATCAGAATTAACCGGGTTTATGGGAGACAGATATCAGTAGACATCTCCGGAAAAGAGAGAATAGGGAACAGGGAATAGGGGGAGAAATTGATGACTTATAGATAATAATTGATTATATTTTTAATTTTTGGAGATGTTTAGTATAGTTGGCATTTCATATAGAACCCTTAATCATATCAAATCCGCTTAATTCGGTAGAAAAAAATGTTTTATCTTTAACCATTGCTATATCTTCCCATACTCCCCACACGAACCACACTCTTTTTACACCGATACTACCGGATTTGATATTATGCCCTAACCGGACATATTTTTTTATAGAACCCCTAACCGTATCTTTACAAAGAAAGGTGTGTTTTTTTGCAAAGATACAGTTAGGGGTTATATAGACCTGGTTTCTCTACTTTTTTATACCAATACTACCGGATTTGATATTACAACCTAAAGCAGATTTTTAAATGACCTTAAATGGCCAAAGAATAATGGCCTCACTATCTTGATCAGGCTATTTAAAAAAAAGTACATTGTAGATTGCAATTATGCAAAAGTTCGCCATAATATATATTTAGGTCTTTAAAAGACCTATTAAAAACTTATTGAGAATAATAACAATAAAAATTATGGTAACAACCACAATGGACAATCTTGTTAGCTCGTATAAGGAGGAATTAATATCAGACAGTATTTCTATTGGCATTGACAACGGCAACGGACGGATCAAATCCAAATCTAGTAAAGGTGTAGAGGTTCGGATTAAATCATTAATCCACTATTTAGATGATGAGCAAGAAATAACAGATGGCGGTCAAGAGTCCGTGTTTGTTGAATATGTAGTAGGTCCCCGCACTGACTTGTGTGGCAAAAGGTTCGTAGTAGGTCAACAAGCTTACCAGTTCGATCCGGTTGGAGTGCTATCAACTTCAGATGATAGAGAAGGTAAAAGCAAGTTTGCTTTAGAGCTAACCCTAGCTGCAATAGCAGCCAGTATCACAATGGATTATACGGATGTAGGGATCGTATCAAGTGTACATGATCTTGCAGTCTTGAATGATTTGAAGTCTAAAGTTAATGGAGAACATACAGTCAAGCTGAATAATCAAATCAGAAAAGTAAATCTTGACTTAAAAGCTGTGAAAACAGAAGGTGTGGGAGCTTATGCTAGCTTGTTGCAGACCAAAAAATGCAGCAAAGAATCCCAGACAGTTTTGCTCGACCTTGGTTATGGAACAGTCATAGTTTCTGTTTATTCCAACGGCGCTTTCAAACAAATATTGCGATTTCCAGATCTGGGTGTTAAGTCTCTATATCAACGCATTGCTAATAATTTAGATTTGCGCAAACAGCTAAAACGTAACGGCGATATGCAGCTTATTCAAAAAGCTGTAGAATGCGGTGATTTTGTCTATGGCAACAATAAGATTAGTGAATTTTCCATTGCTGAAATTTACAATCAGGAATTGAGAATATGGGTCAAAAACTCACTGGTAAAGGTATTAGGCAAGATTGATAGCTATTTAGATGGCGCTGAGTTTTTGTTTGCTATTGGTGGCGGTGCTAAACTACCAAAAATCTCTCCCTGGCTTGAAAAAAAAGGTTTTGAGACCATCGAAGATTCCGAGTTTATCAATGCTCGTGGGTTACTGGCGATCGCACAAAGAGAGGCTAAAAAATGAAAAAAAATTGGGCAAGTAGGAAAGTAGTGATCGCGCCTCGCCATATACCCAACTTGGAAAGGATTGCCCTAGAGAACCAGTTTGAAAGTCTCTCGGAGACCATAGATTGGGTATTGACTGACTGGCATCGGTGGGTTAACGGATACAACACTCCCAACTTCAATCACATTAGCAACCCAGTAGAAAATACTGCTCCTGTTGTTGAGGAGGATGATGATTTACTAGCGGATTTATAGATGAAAATTAACTTTCAATTATATTGATCTGCCAATCATATTTTCCAATGTACATCCACACATCAAATACTTGAACACAGAAAAACTTTTGTAGACGCTTATAGAACCGAACTTACTTGAGTATAAGATGAGAATGCAGTAGCTATTTCTGCAAGGTTGATAGTTTTCAGATCATGTCCGTTGAAAATAGTTTGGCAAGAAAATGCTGACTGTTTCTTTTAGTTAAATAACAGTCAGCACTTAGACAAAAAAATATATTGTACTTAATTTTAAGCTTCTTCTTTATTTAGGAAATTTTGCAGTTGTTGGAGAGCCATAACACCAATATTGAAAACAGCCCAACCAGCAGCAGCAATTATAGGAAATAGAACGATTAACAAGCGAAAGTCAAAATCCATTTTTTTTCTCCTCAAGATTTAAAAGCATTTTTCTGTATTTTATAATTTAGCGCAATTTTAATCTTATGTTAAGCTTTCTCATTAAAAAATTTTCACATCAAATCCACTTGCTTTTAAATTTTATGAGAAACCAGGTTTATAGGAAGTAGGTTTCTTATGGTCGGGCATTTAATATCAAACCCGGTAGCATCGGTATAATTCAAGCTCTGTAGGGGTTTGGTCTCCAAACCCTATACAAACACTGAAAATTATGTAATTATTGATACAGTATATTTTGGGAAAATGAGTTAATGGGGAAATATTGTAGTGCGGGCATCTTGCCCGCGATGGGTTTACCTCATCACAATAGGAAGCGTTATATTTATTCAAATCAAATTGAAATTTCTTAATTTTGGATTGAGTTAGTAAACCCAATATCAGTTCCTTTACCAGCATGAACTAAAGCTAACTTCTCATAATGTTCAGCGTGTTCCAGTAAATCAGCGACCTCTTGCTCCGAAAGCTCCCTAAGTTTTTTTGCTGGTACTCCGACTGCCAAACATGAAGGTGGTACATCCTTAGTTACAACAGACCCAGCTCCAATTATACTGCCTGCTCCCACCCGTACACCATTCAAAACTACAGCTCCAATACCAATTAAACAACCTCTTTCTATATAGGCCGAGTGAATAACTGCTCGATGTCCAACCGTTACATGATCTTCTAAAACAGTTACCAACCCTGGGTCTCCATGAAGGACTGCTCCATCTTGGATATTGGTATGGTCTCCAATAATAATTTTTTCTACATCCCCCCGGACTACAGCTCCATACCAAATACTGGCTCCTGTGCATACCTCTACTGTCCCCATAACTGTAGCGTTATCTGCAACAAAAGCAGCTTTAGATAAATCTGGGGGAGACCAAAAATCAGGCTGATTGGACATTATTTTCTTAATAAAAATTGATATTTGTCTAATTAGTTAGAATTTTATCATCATTAATTGCAGAAGTTAGAATCAAGGGCAAATGGCCATTTGCCCCTACATTTCCCAACTCTACTTGAAAGGCGTGAGAATCTCCTAACTACCCTGGTGTTTGCTATTACTGATAACTGATAACTGATAACTGATAACTGAAATGATTGACCCCGGTCTCCAATATCCAATTTTTGGTCCTGAGATTCAGTGTCCTCACTGTCGCGAGACCATTCCAGCTCTTACTTTAACAGATACTTATTTGTGTCCTCGTCATGGGGCGTTTGAAGCCGATCCAAATACTGGTGAGTTGTCTCATCTCTATTCTGGCCGTCACTGGCGCCTCTGGAATAATGAGTGGTATCGGCAACATACTCATCCCGATGGAATCAGGTTTGAAATCCATGAGGCTCTTGACCGACTTTATACTCAAGGATATCGAGCAACTCGTGTGATTATTGCTCAAAGATATCGGGAGTCGGTTAATGCTTATTTAGAAGGTAGTACCGGTAGGCGTGCTAATTCTGAATCTGATTTAGTAAAACTTTATGGTTTACCTGTAGAATTTAGTCCTGACCCGAAGGATGAACCTTGTTGGGAAGTCATTAATTTCCAATTAGAGAAAGAGGAAGGGGTAGTTGGGAGGTATCCCTATTTTCGATTGTTGGAGTAACTTTATTTGGAAATCTTACAGCGCTTCCCATTGTCGGTGAAGTACAAAAGTTTAGGTCTGAGGGAACACTTAACTGGGAACAGGAAATAGAAGGATCTAAAAATAACTGTATAGCGCTGCGCACAGGCAACAGGGAACAGGAAGAATGAATAGCTGATAATATAATACTTTTAGCTATTGGACATCTCCTGGAATTTGTAAATATTAAGTGCGCACATTGCTATATCTTATAATTTTGGAAAGTGCTTATGCAAAATTAATTACACCGTAAGCATTCAGCCGTCAGCCATCAGCTATCATCTATTTTTTTTGGTTTTATATAAAATCCGGTTGAATACTCGTTATATAGTTGTCGGAGATGGGGAGATGGGGAGATGGGGAGACGGGGAGACGGGGAGACGGGGAGATTGAAGTGTAGATAAAATTATGAACATATACACTTGTAACCGGATTCTATATTAGATGTAAATCTCATCTTTAAGACTATGTTTATAAACATTTCTCTTAATATAAAACTTTGTAATCGATAGCTTGAAAAACAGAGTCTTGTTGCTGATAGCTGATAGCTAATACCTAAATGCTTACATTACACATTACTATTAGATATCTCCAATTTTATCCAGAAATTATCAATTCTTTCTTCCTGTTCCCTGTTTCATCCCTGAACTAGAAAATTAATCTTAGAAGTAAAGTTTAAAATATTAAAATAAATGCACCATGTTTCGATTCGGACTGGTAATATTCATCGAGCGATCGCTTTCTATGAAAAGTTAGGTTTTATAGTTTGTCAACGCTTTACTACAGGGTATACTTTAGCCTGTTGGATGGAAGGATTAAATGGTATAATTGAACTAATTCAAATTCCTGAACCTAAACCTGCACCTGATGCTTTTGGGGATGAAAATTATGTTGGATATTATCATATATCATTTGATTTGACTGAAATTGTTGCAGATTTACCTAGTTGGTTAAATTCTTTAAAACAACAGTTTGATTTAGCGGTTATAGAACAATCAGAAGTTTTTCAACCATTAAAAATTTTGTTAGAACCTACCCAACAAATAATTGGAAATAATGTTTATGAAGTTACCTTTATTGCGGATAGTGATGGTTTACCTTTAGAGTTTATTAGGAAGTTAAATCCCTAAGTTTTTGTTGAAGGAAGGCAGAATTTAGAAGGGGAATAATGAGGTAAGAATATAATTGTTTTCATCTATCCTAATTCTATATCAACTAATAAATTTCTTCTGCACGACTACTTAAATATCTAATTTTTGGTATATTTTAGCTGAAAATAAAAAAACTGAAACTCTTACCTCGTCTCAGTTAAGTGTTCCCACCTTCTCTGTTCCCTGTTACCTAAAAGATGATACAATTTCTGATTAAAAATGCCTTAAAATATTACTGTGTAAATTTTTTTAATTTATTCAGCAAACTCTAATTAATTAGGACTTACCCATAGACCATAGATATAGCTTTCAAAACTATAGCGCTATAGTTCTTTAAATCTATATATAGTAACTTTGTGTAAGTCCTGTTAATCAAAAATTGACTGTTAAAGGATGTAAAATAGAGATGATTAAACAAAAATTTCGTCAATTTCATAAAATCGTCGCGCCAATAGTTTTTCTACCACTATTTGTGACTGTAATTACAGGAGTAGCTTATCGACTAGGTAGAAATTGGTTTGGATTATCTAGAGACCAAGCACATATTTTAATGGTAATCCATGAAGGTGAATATTTGGGCAATGAAATTAAACCTTTTTATGTATTATTAAATGGTATTGGTTTAGTTTGGATGTTAGTAACAGGTATTGTTATGAGTGGTGTATTTAGTAAAAAGAAACCTCAGCCAAATAAAGAACAATCATCGTAAGCATTTCCTGTGGAATGCGCTCCCATTCAGCTATCAGATCCATCAATTTCATAACTTAACCTTAGTAAATTATTGTCAATTTTATTTGTAACACAACCATCCTGGTTGTAACAACCAAGATGGTTGTGCCACCAAAGTTACTGAATAAAATTTTGTACCTCACGCGCGGGCGTGAAATTGCTGTACATGTTCCCAGTCCCGGTATCTTGCCCGCGCAGGTATACCCCCTATTCCCCCTCCTCAAAGCCTAAAATAGCGATCGCAAACTTATCGCCATTCTAAGTTTTGTAACAATTAAAATCGGATTGCAATAATTGCTTAATGATTACTTTATAAAGAAAGTCTAAGTTTAATTACAAAATATTAAAAAAATCCGCAAATTCTTAAAAACTTGTTATTGTAAAAAACATAAACATTAAAAAACTTTAAAAAAAACAATGAAAGTATCAAATTCTTCTTCTTCACATCTTGGTCAGTCAATATCCCTAGGAATTGTTTTAGTCCTTATGAGTGTTGGGATTATGCTCTTGACAATGCTAATGATTGCAAATAGCAATTAATTAGCTATCAACTTCCAGCCACTCTGGGTTAAAATTTTCTTAGAGTTTGATAATTCTGATTACTAAATACTAACCACCGACTACTTCTTCAAGCAAAATAATAGACCCCAAGCTACTGAGGTCTAGTTAATCCAATTTCAAGATAGTTTCAATATAGGGTGAGATAATAGCATCCCCACCCTATAAACGCACTAAAAGATTTTTACCATGAGTATCAGTACCGCAGGTATTGATTAAACCATAAATAGCACTAAGTCTTTTCACTTGTTCTGTTTGCTTTGGGCTAGGTTTCCATGGTTTAGTATGACTGTAAGCATAGTAAGTCTCCACCCCATCAATACCCAAATTTGCTGCTTCCTTAATTAAGTCAGTAGCGGAACGCCGATAACGACAGGGATGAGCGAGTACCGCTAAACCACTCGCTTTTTGAATAGCACTAATTACATTAGCAGCTTGATATTCTTGACCTTTAGTTGCTTTTCCTGTCAAATAAGGCTTTAAACCAAAGTTTTCTGGGTTAAAACCATATCCAAGAATATGTACCTCAACATTCAGTAAGTTAGCATTAATTTCTACTCCGCTCCACAGAGTAGGTGCTAAATGTTCTTGATCTGGATTGATAGATTTCCAGTTTTCTAACCAAGTTTTAGCTTTTTTATAACCACCAATATTATGATGGTCGGTAATGGCCAAACCTTTGAGGCCGATCGCAAGTGCTTGCTGTATTAAAGTCTCAGGTGTTAACTGTCCATCAGAATAGATTGTATGTAGATGAAAGTTATAAGAGTTTGGGCAAGTATCAGCATCAACAGTTTCAAAGATTTGCTTAATTTGAGAGTAATTATTAACTACTCTTTTTTCGGTTAAATCACGAGCCGGAGTTATGATAGACATATATCTTCATAAATTGTTACTCTCTCCAATATATCTAAAAATTTACCTGATAGGGTGGAAGTTAGTCCTAGTTAACTAAATAGATATCGCCAGAAAAGAGGAAGTAGGGACATTTGGATGCAACGTTCTTGAATAATTAATAATTAATAATTACCTATTCTTATAAAGAAGAGGACTAGCGAAAAGGAACTTTTTTTCTTTTTTTTCCATGAATGGAGAGGCTTTATACCTTAATTTTTTGGTAAAAAGTAGGGAGCAGAGAGTAGGAGAAAAAAATTGATACTTTCTGTGCAATAATTGATTTTATTTTTTATTCACTACTTACGCAAAGCAACCAAGAAACCGGGTTTCTACATAAGTCCTACTATTGTTCGAAAAGAGAGAGTAGAGAGTAAGGAGAAAAAATTAATCGTTTCTGTACCAGAATAAATTCTTTTTGTAAAAATTTTCTATGAAAGAAATTTAAAATATTGATAATTATAGTAGCGATTTATCTGTATTGAAAATTACATAAAAATCATAAATGGACTCAATCGAAGTGGAATGGGCAACGCCCATTCCTGAAAGAAGCGGATGAACTAATGTAGCCAACTTTGATTGGATAAGTAAAAATAATCTGTTTCATTTTTAATACCATATTAGCTTTAGTCCTGATTGCGGAAGACACGAGCCATATCCAATACTTTTGCCCAACGTTTTTGTAACTGCTTAGGAGTACATTTGATGGCAGTAGCGATCGCTTTTTCATCTTCACCAGCTTGCTTAAGTTCTAAAATTTGCTTTTCCTCTGCAGAAAGAGTAGTTAAGAAAGCTTGCCATTTATCAGAAACCATACCTAATTTTTGGTCAATATCAGCTCCTAACCATTCATGTACTAACTGCCAATTTTGAGAACGAGCAAACTTTTCTACATGATACTTAAAACGTTGTTGTAAGTAATCCCGTTGACGAGAAGTTAAGCCCAACTTTTTATCAATATCAGATGCTTGATAATCTTGTAGTCTTAATTTTAGATAATCAATACATTCGTCTTGTCCAGCTTCCTCTAAGTATTTGACTAACTCAGAAATTACGCGATCGCGCAACACAGCTTCAGCAGGGTCAACAGTCTCTGCAACCATTTGTTCCCGCACTTGTTGGACAGCAGAAGAGCGACTATGAGCTTCTCCCTCTTCACCTTTAGGAGACTCAACTGCCATTTCAATATCAATTGCAGTTTCGGGAGGTTGACCTTTAGCAAAACTCTGAGCGCGTAACACAATTAATCTTTGACGGTTGCGACCAGGTAAACCAATTTGGCGTTTCGCGTATTGTTCAGTGAATGTCATGTATTCTGCTAATTCTAACTTTACTTTAGGAGTATAGTCTTGGTCTAAACCATGCTCCCGACGGAAAGCTCGTAGACACTCAATATAAAATCCTTGTAAAAAATCCTCAATCATGTTATAACGACCTTGGAAATTTAACTGAGTTCCATAAGCAGCAATATGACGATAAACCATTGAAGCTAGGAGAGAGTGTAATTCTACACGACCTCTATGAGAACCGAGTTTGTAATATTCTAAGCACTTTTCCCAACGATGGCGTGCCAAACTAAGTTGCCAGGAACGAACTTCACCAGAATTTTGAATCCTATTACTTTTTAAACAAATTCTTTCTACTTCTTTAGCTATCCGTAGAGCTACAGTTTTAGCTTTTGCTGGCTTACTTTTTGCACCATCTTGCAACTCTTTTAAGACCACACCAGCTAAAGCTTCTGTATCCATTTCTAGTGCATTATTTGTTGTAGTTTGATTTTCAAGTTGGTTGTGATTAACTTTTGCAGTAGTAGAGTTTTGGGAGTTAGCAGTCTTAATAGTCATTTGATTTTTCCTCTGGATAATAATGATGTAGAGTGATTAGGTGTTGGTTGAAGTCTTTGTGATTTCTTCCTTGTCTCTACATTTACAACTATAGGAAAGCTCTCCAAACTATTGGTTGAAGCAAGTTCCACTTTGATCATGTGGTTTTGCTATTAACAACAAATTCTGAAGTTCACCATCAAATATGTATTTTCCGGAATTATGCAAAAAACCCTTGAAAGCTTAATATACATAGAAAATCAAGACTTTAGTTACTAAACTACCTTAAGTTAGGGACACTGTGACAGTTACTAAATTGACAATGCCACCTGTGTAACAGATACACAGGTGGCACATTATCAGTTATCAATTATCAGTTATCAGTTATCAGTGTCCAGAAGTTGGTATTCAGAAGCCAATATTAACTAGGGTTGGCGCTGAAAAGTCTCTTGGAGAGGTTAGGCAATAGGCAATGGGCAATGGTTGTAGGTATTAATTTTTCTGCATTTTTCCTAGGGTGTGTCATCAATTAGATGTTAGAAGCTTTATCAACAAAGGTAGTGGACTGACAAGGCTAAAACTGTTAATTACATCATTGGGGAGCGGGTTTATATAACAGGACTTACGCAAATGAAACCAGAAACCCGGTTTATCGTAGACTTCTATTGCTCAACACAACGATTTATCCTAGAAATCGGGTTCCTCCCGTGTAAGTCCTAATAACTAACTGTGAAAATTGTTGTACGGACGTTGTATGCAATATCCCTACTGAGAAACCCGCCCCTACCGACCGCACAATTTCAGGTATGCGCTCGCTATATCTGAACCTACTCTTGACAATCGCGATTATTAAATAACAGAGAATAGCCTTTTTGTCAACTTATTTAATTGATGACACGTCCTAGTTTGGTGAAGAAAAATTCGCAGTTTTAAGGATTAATCTAGTAGTTTTTTGGTACTTTGTGTTACCTGAAATAGCCTTTAAGTTTTATATGTCAATGGTTTTAGATTTATTCAGCAATCCCTAACTAATCAAAGCTGTTACTGTTTCTACCTGAAGACCTTCTCGAATCAAATTTGGTTCTGGGCCAGTTAAGTCCAGAATAGTCGATACTTGATATCCTGGGTCAGAACCATCATCGACAATTATATCCACCAGATTTTCTAGACAATCAAATAATTCTGCTTTACCAGTCACTGCTTCTAGTTTTACCGGGGCCATTCCTTCCGCATCACTGGTAATATGAGCCGATGTGGAAATTATGGGATTGCCCAAAGTTTCTAATAAGGCCAAACAAACTTGATGATCTGGAACCCGGATACCTGTAGTTTTACGTTTTGGACTCATTACCAATCGTGGCACTAATTTGGTGGCAGGTAGGACAAATGTATATGGGCCAGGAATTAAACGTTTGATAATCCGATACCCTGAGTCACTGACAATAGCGTAATTAGCAATGTTGGACAGGGAGGAACAAAGGAATGTTAAAGGCTTATCATTAGATAGTTGTTTAATTTGCCTAACTTTCTCCACCGCAGATTTAACAGAAAGGTCACAACCTATGGCGTAAACCGTATCTGTGGGATAAAGCATTACTGCCCCATCTTTCAGATCGTTGATAATCTGTTCTACACGCCTTGTTTGGGGTGTATCAGGATGAAGTTCGTAAAAAATTGCCATTTTTTTTATTTTAGATTTTAGATAATAATTAATAATGAATAATTAATAATGAATAGACTTGTTGGGAATTAAGCCCAAAAAATCGCTAAAACCCTTATCAGTCAAGGTTTATAGTGTTTTTTGATCGTAAAATCCTGAAAGCTTTATATAGTAAGCCTTGGAGCGTTTTAAATTTTTATTTCCAAACAACTCTAATAATTAATAATTATTGGAGAGTACAAAGTTCTTCTCAAGAAGAATTTGCTTATTTGACTGAAAGTATTACTGGAAAAAGGCTTACAACACCTATAGTCCTGGATAGAAAGTTTCTCAACTTTAGATAGCTGAAACCCTTAGCTAGCAATATTTATTCCTAGAATTTTGCACTGTTCAGTTAATAATTAATAATTAATAATTAATTATTAACTATTAATTATTAATTATTAATAATTAGGGCTGGCTGATTAAATATAAAAGTGTTTATGGGCATTGCTTTCAGCATTTATAGATACTAAGAAAGTACCAGCTTTTGGGTCATTCCAGCTTAAAAATCTACGATTTTGGGCAAAACTAGGGGTAAAAAATTAAGGGAAGATTCTTCTGTCTACCTTTTCTATAATTCTTATTCCTCCTGGATTGCAGGATTGCTGGATTCTGGCTCCTCCCCACCACTAAAAGACTTTTTCAGCAAGCCCTAATTAATTCCTAGGGCTTTAAAGCTTATCCTTTTAATTTGATACCTAAAAAAGCTGAAACATTATATTTTTCAATACTTTCAGATTTATTCAGCAGAGCAATAATTGGAGGTGGTTTTCATTATTAATTATCAATTATCAATTATCCATTATCCATTATCCATTATTCCTTTCCCTATTCCCTAATTTATGAAAATTGCTTATCTTGACTGTCCCACTGGTATTGCGGGCGATATGTGTCTGGGTGCTTTAGTCCATGCTGGCGTTCCTCTGGAGTATATCATGGAAAAACTAAATCTTTTGGGTATTGCCCAAGAATATGAATTAAGTACAGAAAAAGTTCATCGTAATGGTATAATGGCGACGAAATTTCATGTGAAGTTAATTCATGCTAATCCTGAAGATGGAGAACCTTTAACTTTTGATAGTCACCATCACCACCATCACGATACTGAAAATGATTCTAGCGCTGAAAAAAATCATCATGCTCACAACCGTCATTTACCAGAAATTGAAGCATTAATTAAAAAAGCAGGATTGCCGGAACGTGCTGAAGTTTGGAGTTTGGCTGTTTTTCGTAAGTTGGCAGCAGCAGAAGGTGCTGTACATGGTATTGCTCCTGAGAAAGTGCATTTTCACGAAGTTGGAGCAACTGATGCTATTATTGATATTGTGGGAACTTGTTTGGGTTTAGATTGGTTAAATATTGATGAGTTATATTGTTCGCCTTTGCCTACTGGTGGCGGAACTGTGAGAGCAGCTCATGGTAGATTACCTGTACCTGTACCAGCAGTATTAAAACTTTGGGAGTTACATAATGTTCCGGTTTATAGTAATGGTATAGAAAAGGAGTTGTGTACTCCGACGGGTAGTGCGATCGCTTGTGCTATTGCAAGAGGTTTTTGTTCGTATCCGTCGATGTCTTTACAATGTGTTGGTTTGGGAGCGGGTTCCCAGAATTTAGCTATTCCTAATATTTTGCGTTTGTGGATTGGTGAAAGTAAAGCTCAGACTCAACATTCTCATATTAAAAAATCTGATGTTCCTACTACGGAGGTTCCATACAATGTTTCTACCGAAAATTCGCATCTGGAAACTGTGTCGGTATTAGAAACTCAGATAGATGATTGTTCTCCCCAAGCGATCGCTTATACTTTTGATACTTTGTTGGCTGCGGGTGCTTTGGATGTGTTTACTCAACCTGTGACAATGAAAAAAAATCGGTTGGGAGTATTACTGACTGTTATTTGTACAGCAGAAAATTTGTCTGTTTGTGAGGAGGTAATATTTAGGGAGACTACGACTTTGGGTATTCGTCAGTCTCTGCAACAAAGAAGTATTTTGGCACGAGAAATTCATCAATTAGAAACGGAGTATGGAACAATCAGGGTAAAGGTCGGGAAAATGGGAAATAAAATTGTGAATGTGCAACCAGAATATGAAGATTGTGCGAAGGTAGCTAGACGGGAAAATATGCCGTTGATGGAAGTACAGAAAATGGTATTACAAAATTGGAAGAAAAGGGAGTAGGGAGTTATTTCAGTTATCAGTTATCAGCACCTCTGTCTGAAGCCTCTGGCTTGAAATACTGAGTTGAATCAGGACTTACGCAAAGGTACTGTACTATCTATAGAGTTCAAAAACTATTGCACAAGAGTTTTAGGCGCTACATATAGCGTCTCTGCGTAAGTCCTATGAATATTTTTTTCATCCCCTTGAAAGAAGAGGCTTTAGACCCAATTTTTTAGTAAACCCACCCCTAGCCCCTCCCAGGAGGAGAGTTTAGAATGAAAGTTATAAACCTCCAAATCTTTTTAACCCTTCTGCCTTTTGCCTCCTACCTTCTGTCTTCAGACTTGAACTATATCCACGCGATCGCCTACGGTTAAACCTAATTCTATTGCTCTACCACCTCTCAACTCAATCACCCGATCGACAGGAATATCTGGTCCATAAGTAGGGCAAGGTTCAGTTTCACAGGGAGGCAAATTAGAAAAAATCGCCTGTATTTCCCCATTCCTCAGAAACACCATATCTAAATTAATAAATACATTTCTCATCCAAAAATTCACCGTGCGAGGAGGAGCGATAGAAAATAACATTCCCCGCTCGTCGGGCAACTCAGTTCTAAACATCAAACCAACGGCTTGCTCTAACGGAGTTTGCGCCACCTCCAAATTAACAACTTGACCAGAAAAATTTGCCTGTGCTGAAATTGGTAACATTTGCCCTAACTCCACTTCACCGAACAATGAACTAAAATTTGATTCTTCAAGATTTGTCACTCCTAATAAAACTGCCAAATATTCTCCTGTTACTCCATCTTGAATAATAATATTATCCTCAGCAGGCAAAATATTCAACTCACTAAATTGTAACCCTCCAGTTAGAATTAAGCGATCGCTACCATTCCGAAAATCAGTAATTACATCTGCATCTGCCAAATTTACCCCACCAGTAGAGAATAAATCTTCACGTCTACCAATAGCAAACAAATCGTCTCCTTCGCCCCCAGTCATTGTATCCGCACCCAAGTTCCCAATTAACCAGTCTGCTCCCAAATCTCCAGAAATAAAGTCATTTCCTTGCCCACCAAAAATAGTATCGGCATCTTGCCCACCAAAAATAGTATCATCCCCCTGATTACCTTGGAGAACATCGGTTCCTTGGTTGCCAAAAATTTGGTCATTACCCCCGAAACTTTGAACAATATCTTTACTTGCTAAAGCAGGGATAATATCACTATCGGGAGTGCCACTGAGAAAGTCAATATTTAGTGTGCCTTGAATATTAGTCATTTTAGTTATCAGTTATAAGTTATTAATAATACCATTAAAATACTGAATTGAAGATTTTTTATCCTCTTATTAAGAGTAGAATATTATCTTGATTTTTTGGTCAATAAAACAATATCTCTTCTTTGTTAAATGGTAAGCATTGTTAAATTATAAGCATTCAGCTCAAGGGCAATAAAAATGAATGATAAGCATTCTTTTAATTTCTACTTTTCAATCATATCTCTGATATTGTTAAACTATACATATTTATAGCCAGAAATCATAGATTTACTTCAAAAGCTGATAGCTGACTGCTGAAATTGTATCTATCTAATTTAGGATTTGCCTAGTTTTCTTTTAATGATAGTTCATTAATGGATAATGGATAATTACTTCTCCCTAAAAGTTAGAGGATTGGCGCTTAAGTAAAAGATTTATTTTTTCCCTATCCAAGGGGAGGCTTCAAGGGGCGAATTATTTAATTATTTAATTGTTTAATTATTTAATTGTTTAATTATTAATTATTTCGCTAAACTATTTTGGTAAGCAGTCAGCTATCAGAAGAGTGCTTTTAGTTAGCAATAAAAGCAATATTTAATAGAGAAACGAAAAATATTGCTAAAAAAGTCAGCTCCAAAGTCTATGTTCATTTAAACTTCGTCCTTCAGCACAAGTTATTATTGCTGATAGCTAATAGCTGTTTGCGCAGCATTCCGCAGGAAATGCTTACCTATTTTGAATTTTCTAGCTTGTGCAAGTCGTCAAACTGTCACATTAACTTAGAAAACTTTCAAAACCTAATTTAACTTTAGTAATTAAGTAGCATTTACTGAAAATATAATTATTATGAATAATGAACAAACGTCCATAATCTTTAAAGTCAAAATCCACTATATAAACGGAGAAACTCAAACTTTTGAAGTCTGCGGACAAGGATGGGATAATGTTGATATTGCCAGTCGTCTTTTTCAAATACAAAAATCTGATAAATTAATTTTGCAATTAACAGATAATAGTCTTCAAGTTATTCCCTACAGCAGCATTTTATATTTAACAGTTGACCCTGCACCTCCTAAACTACCAAAAGATATAATTACTGGAGCGACTTTATTATAAGTAAGCATTTAGCTATCAGCCATTAGTAGTCAGCTCTCAGCAAAAAGAGTAATTTTAAATGGAATATAAACTTTAAAACCAGCTTTTGTACTTAAGATTTAATTTTGGCTCAATGAGTCAAGCTTTTATTTAAAATTAAAAGCAATAGCTGATAACTGATTGCTTACATAATTTTGAGTAACACAGCCTGGAAGGCTGTAATAACCAGGATACTAAACAGATAATTACTAGAGCAAATTTATCATACAGTAACACAGCCTTCCAGGCTGTAACAACCTGGAAGGTTGTGTTACAAATTTACCCTAATTAAATTAATTATTTTTCCCAATTTTTACCGAAAAATTTTGGTAATTACGTCTCCTTTTTTAAGAAGATAAAAAAAAGAAAATTCCGTATTTCAAGCCTATTTATTCTAAGAGGTAATGATAACTTTTAACGCAGTTCTTCCGGAAGAGGCTAACTGTTAAGGTAGTTCCTCCGGAGGAGGCTAAATGATAACTGAAATGACGCACTACTTTTCTGGAGATTACTATCTAAAATGAAAGAGATAAATCAATACTCAGATAAATTATTTATATTTAGTAATACAGGCTTCCAACCTGTAAAAAGCAGGATGCTTCTCTTACATACTTATTGAGGCTAAAGGAGATTATATTTCAAAATGAAAGAGATAAATCAATACTCAGATAAATTATTTCTAGTCCGAAATTTACTCGATAATGAACAATGCGATAAATACATTGAAATGGCTGAATCAATTGGATTTGAAGAAGCAAGTATTACAACAAACTTCGGTTCTGTTATGGATAAAAGTATTAGAAATAACGATCGGGTAATTTGGGATGATGAAAAGTTAGCAAAAGAATTATTTGAAACAACAAAATCTTACATTAAAAATCCTTGCAAAGGATTATATTGTACTGGTTTAAATGAGAGATTTAGGTTTTATAAATATTCTCCTGGTCAAAAATTTGGTTGGCATTCTGATGGTTATTATGAAAGAGAAAATGGCGAACGTTCGAGATGGACTTTATTGTTTTATCTAAATGATGGTTATGAAGGTGGTGCAACGAAATTTAGAACTACAGAAGTAAGGGGAAATAAGGGAGATGCTTTGTTTTTTTTCCATCGTCAATTACATTGTGGTGACATGGTAAAGTCAGGCATTAAATATGTTTTACGGACAGATATTATGTATGAAGCAAAGGTTAAATAATTAATAATTAATAATTAATAATTAATAATTAATTATTAACTAGACAGTACAAAGTTATATGAATAATTATTGCTAGCTAAGGCTTTTAGCTATCTAAAAGTTAGAAACTTTCTCTTGATAACTTTAGGTGCTGTAAGCCTATACCAGTAATACTTTTATCCTTAAAAGCAAATATTTTTTTTGGAGAACTTTGCACTCTCCAGTAATTAATAATTAATAATTAAATTTTGACTGACGCAGAGAAACTGGGTTTTTAGGATAAATCGTTATTTTTAACAATAAATATTAACGAAAAAAAAACGATTTATGGGTTCATTTGCGTAAGTCTTGTAATAACTAAATTTTGCTAGGGCGGGTATCTTGCCCGCGTTTGTTTACCTCATCAAAGTAGAATCTAATGTATCTTTTCCTAATACTATGAAAACATCATCTTTTCTAAATTTAACTATTGGATTATCTCTAATAATTAATTTAATTGCGGCAATAATAATCAGCTCTTCATTACAATATGCAGATTTAATTCACGTTATTACTATTGGTTCAATTATTTTATTAAGTTGGTTTCTGTTACCGAAAATTTTGCCTCTTCAAAAGAGTACATATGGCGCAAATAATGGTCTATATGATTTTGGTCTGGTTCCTAGTTTCTTATCGCTTGGCTTATTGCATGAGGTATTTTATGGATATCCTAAAAGTGCTCCTAGCTACTTTAAAAAAATATGTCTATTTACGCCATTTTTAGCAATACTTTTCTGGTTATATAGTTTAGGTTTCACTGCTTTTCCTTTAGTATTAAAAATCATTTGGTTATTGCTAACAATACCTATGATTTTTATCCTTCATCTTGGTGCTGATAAAGTAAGTTATGCAATGTGGATACCGACTTTTCTGTTGCCAATATTACAAGCGATCGCTCTGATAACAGGTATTATAAGATTTTTTCTTTTAGATATATCAACTAAGGTAGAAATAGGGCAAAGTCTGTTAATCGTAATTGGTTTTGCCATATTAACAGTCCTATGGGCAGGAAGTCTGGAAATAATATCAAATGCTCAGAGAAATAAAAGTAAATTATTGTTAGATAATCCTAGAGTTTGTATTTTTGTCAGAGTTATTAATCCTGAAAATCAAGACTGCAAAGTAAATTCTACTGCTCTAAATAAACAGCGTGGATTTTTACATGAATATGCAAACAGCCAAGGATATAAACTAGATCGTATTCAATATACTGTAGATAATGGTTATACAGAAGAAACAGATGAATTAAAACAATATCGCCAAGCATTTATATCTTTATTGGAAAATCCAAATTATAATATATTTCTGGTAGAAAAAGAAGAAAGTTTAGCTAGGTTTGGCATTGAAGAAGCTAAACGTATCCTCAAAGAAAATGGCAAATATCTTGAAGTATTTAATCAAGAAATTGAAAAATCAAGACAAATAGAAAATAAGCAGATTTTTACTATTTCTATAATATTGCACACAATGGTTATTATCGGCGGATTAATAGGAGGTTGGCGGTTAAATTTGTTCATTTATTTTTATGCTCCTTTGGTATTCTTCTGGATTCTTTGGCTATTTTTAGTCATAATATTTACTATGCTAGTTATTATGCTATTAAAAGATAACAAAGATAACCCTTACCCTTACCCTATATTTGTGGCTTCTTTAATTCCCTTATTAATATTACTAGCATTCGGTTTCAGAGTATTTATCAACAGTTAACAATTAATTCAAAATGGATAATCAATCGTAAGAAAAATTATTAAATCAACTAATAAATCCCCTAAAAGCTAAAGACTGGAAAACGGCTAATGAGATTATTTTTTGTCTTTTTTTAGAACTATTCCTGAAGATATTAGTAACTATAGATGAATTCATAATCAGGATTTACATAAGATTAAATTAGTTAACTATTCAGATTTTAGATACCTTCTATACAAAGTTATTACCCTACTCCCATATTTCAAAAAAATTAGTAAAAACTTATCAAATTGGTATTAAGTGTATTGCTTTTTATAAAAGTTTTAATTTTCGGATTTACCATGACTATTAAAACCAAGTTTCCTTGACTAAACTACTTCAATAAAAAATATTATTTAACATGATTTATCCTGAGCCTCGTATTACTTTAATTGTTTTCTCACTTTTAGGTTTAATTGCTTTTTATTTTCCTTTGATATTCTGGATTATTTGCCTATCGTTAATAATAATATTTACTATACTACTTATTGCAATACTCATATATTGTGGTCTGGCTCACTTTATATTTCTCTTTCCTCTGATTCCCTTATTAAGATTGCTAGCATTCGGTTTCATAATATTTATCTTGTCAACAGTTAACAACTAATTCATCATGAATAATCAATCATCAGAAAAATTATTAAATAAACTAAGAAATCGCCTAGAAGCTAAAGATTGGAAAACGGCTAATGAGATTACTTTTTGTCTTTTTTTTGAAACTATTCCTGAAGATATTAGCAACCCTGGATGGATTCATTATCAGGATTTACATAAGATTAAAGATGAAGTTTTAAAAGAAAGCGATCGCCTCTGGGTATATCATTCTGAAGGACGTTTTGGTTTTAGTGTTCAATGGCAAATTTTCTATCAATTATATCTAGAATTATATCTGGAAGGAAAGCATAGGGATTATATGATGTTAGAAGAAACTTTTGCAGAAAAAGTTGGTCGTATTAGAGCTGCTGGTTATGATATTAAAGAAGTTAATTTTAGTTTAGATTTTCCTCAAGGATATTTACCTTGGTTTCACTGGTATGATTCTCAAAACTATAAATTTCGTAGTGGCATAACGGGAGGTGGTGGTGTGGGTTGGGAAGCAATTTTTTATGTAGCAGAATTATTAGAAAGAAGTGGTGCAATACCTCCAGAAGGAAAAGTATGGAACCGTCAAGAAATAATAGAAAAAATAAAAGAAGGTAATCCTAATTTTAGTCGAGGTAATTTAGTAGGAATTGATTTACAAGGGTTAGATTTATCTAATGCAAATTTTCTCGGTGCAGATTTAAGTCAAAGTAATCTTGCTAAAGCAAAATTAAATAAAACTAACTTTTATTCTGCTAATCTCTATGAAGCTAATTTATCTCAAATAGAAGGAATCAATACTTATTTCAGAAAGGCTAAATTGGAAGGTACAATTTTTTGGCAAGCTCAACTTGTTAATGTTGACTTGACTAAAGTTTCTGCATTTAGAGCAATATTTGATGAAAGTAAATGGGAAAATGTGAATGCAACTGAGGGAGACTTTTTTGCAGCAAATTTTTATTGGGTTATCTGCCAAAATACATCTTTTTCCCAAGCCGATATTTCCTATACAAGTTGGCAAGAAGCAATTTTAAAAGACTGTAATTTTGCAGAGGTAGTTAAAAATAAAGCTAGACTCAAAATGACTAAATTTGTCGGCAAAAATTGGAATAGTCAATTAGACAAGTTAACAACTTCTAAGACAAAGACTTTAGCAAATCTTCCTTTAGCAAAATATAAACCTATAGATAAGAGATCGCCCACTATTTTTATTATTGATGATTCAATTACAGTTAGAGAATTATTATCTATGACTTTTACAAAAGCGGGATATAAAGTTGTTTTAGCTAGAGATGGGCAAGATGCTTGGGAACAATTAAAAGTTGGTTTAGTTTGTGATTTTATTCTTTCAAATATCGAAATGCCTCGGATGGATGGTATCGAGTTTTTATCAAGAGTTAAAAAAGATGAAAAACTAAAAGATATTCCCTTTGCACTTTTGACGAGTAGAGGTGCAAATAGAATGCGTACTAATAACTGGTGGGATGAACGTATTGTTGCTCGCTTTACTAAACCTTATATTGAGCAAAATTTATTAGAAACTGTTGCTAATACATTAAAAATATTGCCAGAAAATAAGCAACAAACTTTAGCCAAAGAAATTACAAATAAACGACCTACTATTTTAATTGTTGATGATTCTATTGTAGCCAGAGAATTATTAACTATGACTTTTACCAAAGCTGGATATGATGTTATTAAAGCCAAAGATGGTAAAGATGCTTTAGATAGATTAAATACTGGCGTAGTTTGCGATTTTATTTTTTCAAATATTGAAATGCCTAAGATGGATGGTTTCCAATTTTTGGCAGAAGTTAAGCAAGATGAAAAACTCAAAAATATTCCTTTTGCATTTATATCTAGTACAAATAGAAATAAAAATAGAATCAGTAGTAGCTCTTGGAATCAAAGTATTGTTGCTCACTTTACTAAACCTTTTATAGAGGAACAATTATTAGAAACAGTTACTAAAGCATTAAATAATTTGCCAGAAAATAAGGAAGCAACTTTAGCCAAAGAAATTATAGATAAACGATCTACCATTTTTATTGTTAATTATTCAAATACTGTCAGAAAATTATTAAGGATAGCTTTGACAAAAGCCGGATATAAAATTGTTGAAGCTAGAGATGGGCGAGATGCTTGGGAACAACTAAAAGCAGGTTTAATTTGCCATTTTATTTTCTGTGATACGGAAATGCCTCGGATGGATGGTTTTGAGTTTTTATCAAGAATTAAACAAGATGAAAAGCTCAACAATATTCCCCTGGCATTTCTCAGTAGTCAAGCTAAAAGGAGAAAAGATATTAGCTTAGAATTAGGTGCGGTTCCTCACTTTACTAAACCTTTTATAGAGGAACAATTATTAGAAACAGTTACTAAGACATTAAATAATTTTCCAGAAAATCAGGAACAAACTTTAGCCAAAGAAATTACAGATAAACGACCTACTATTTTAATTGTTCATTATTCAAATACTGTCAGAAAATTATTAAGGATAGCTTTGACAAAAGCCGGATATAAAATTGTTGAAGCTAGAGATGGGGGAGATGCTTGGGAACAACTAAAAGCAGGTTTAATTTGCCATTTTATTTTCTGTGATACGGAAATGCCTCGGATGGATGGTTTTGAGTTTTTATCAAGAATTAAACAATATGAAAAGCTCAACAATATTCCCCTGGCATTTCTCAGTAGTCAAGGTAAAAGGAGAAAAGATATTAGTTTAAAATTAGGTGCTATTGCTCACTTTACTATACCTTTTATAGAGGAACAATTATTAGAAACAGTTGCTAATACATTAAGTAATTTGCCAGAAAATCAAGATGAAACTTTAGCCGAAAACTGGAAAAATAAACCACCGACTATTTTAATTATTGATTCTTCAATTACAGTCAGAAAATTATTTGTAGGATATAAAACAGCCAGAAAATTATTTGTAGGATATAAAATTGTTGAAGCTAGAGATGGGGGAGATGCTTGGGAACAATTACAAGCAGGTTTAAATTGTGATTTTATTTTCTGCGATACCGAAATGCCGCGAATGGATGGTTTCGAGTTTTTATCAAGAATTAAACAAGATGAAAAGCTCAAAAATATTCCCCTGGCATTTCTCAGCAGTCAAGTTAACAGGAAAAAAGATATTAGCTTAGAATTAGGTGCGGTTGCTCACTTTACTAAACCTTTTATAGAGAAAGATTTATTAGAAACAGTTACTAAGACATTAAATAATTTGCCAGAAAATCAAGATGAAACTTTAGCCGAAAAATGGAAAAATAAAACGCCGACTATTTTAATTATTGGTACTTCTTTTGATAAACGGCAAGAATTAAGTCACTCTTTTATCAAAGCAGGTTATCAAGTATTCAGAGATATCCTTGGTACTGATAGTTGGCAAATATTACAAAGCAACTTAAATAATATTGATTTTATTCTATCCGATCTAGGTAATTTAGAATTATTAGAAAAAGTCAAACAGGATGAAGCGTTACATAATATTCCTTTGGCAATTATCCACACTAAAGAAATCCTTCCTTTTATTCGAGAACAATTTGATATAGTTGATTACTTTACTTATCCTTATGTAGAACAAAAATTGTTAAAATCTATTGCTAAAATTATAGGTAGAGAAGCAGAATATTTAAGCTTTTTGGAAAACTCAATAGAAAGAGAAAAGGAAAATATAAATTCTGGTAAACTGAGACAATCTCAAACTCGTTTTTTTGTCGTTGGATTAAATTTAGAACAACGGAAACAATTAGTAACTTTGTTCAGATTTAAACCAAACTTATTCTGCCATTTTTTTCCAGAAAATCAACTTCTTAATTCTGGTGCAGATAAATTTAATACTCAATTATTAATATCTCAACTACAAGAAAGAATTATAAATAATATTAGCCCTCCATCTTACTTCAATAATTTTTATAATTTATCAAACACTTATAACTGTACTTTCATCCCAGATAATTTACTAAATTATTTTGCCGAAATTTCTGATAATTCATCTTCTTGTTCCCTATACCTTCTGATTCAGATTAATGTACTTAAAAGTTTAAGCAAACTAAACTTGAAAGAAGCTTTACCTCAATTTTCTACTATTGTTATTGATGATAAAAATAAACTTGATATTATTTCTTCTGATTTCTTAAAACAACTGCAACAAAATTGGAATACAAAAGCCTATATTACCAACCTTAAAGCTCCAGATATTTTGGAAACATTTGCCTCTGTAGTTAATGGTGAAGCACCAATCGAAAAAAAAAATTAAAGATCAAAAATTAAAATAATTAAATGCAGAATTAACAAAAATATTTTTAGATTTCGACAAAAGTAAAAAACTAATCGAGAAAGAAAAAATCAAAGAAATTAGCGATGAATAATTAATCCAAATATTCTTAGATTTTGATAAAGAAGCTAAAAATACTTCTGAGAGTCAAAAAACAATTGAAAAGGAAATTAGCGATGCAGAACTAATCAAAATCCTCTTAGATTTTAATAAATAAGCTAAAAATACTTTTTTCTGTAAAATCAAGACAGCAGACTTTCGTAGTAATATTTAATTATAGCTCAATTAATAAACCTTTGATCCGAGACTAAACACAATAGCTGATGCCTAACAGCTAAATACCTAATTAATGAAAACCGATCATATATTTTATCGAATTTTCCAAGAATTACCTGAAACCTTCTTACGGTTCCCGAAAAATCAGTTGTAGGAATACTTACCACAAAATTCCAATAATTATCGTTTTGATTCAGTAGAATTAAAACAGACTTCCTTTAGAATAGACGGGGTCTTTTTATCCCAAGATACTGACAAAAAAGTATACAGCTTCCCATTTTAAAAGTATCAAAAGAATAAGATTCTGTATATTATTTTTATGACTTCAGTGAAAGTTACTGATAACTAATAGCTGATAACTGATAACTGATAACTGAAAAGGTGTGTTATGATTATCTTTAAAAGTCGTAGTTTTGAACCAACAGACAGAAACAGGGAATCTGTACAACATTTTTTAGATACTCCCCTCATCAAGCGCATCTATTTGAATGAATTAAAAGTGAGTGAAACAACTCCCTTAGGTGTACAAATCGTTCAATTAGTTGTAGAAAAAAAGAAACAATTTTTGGAGAGAGCAACCTTATTAATTAATCAAGTAAGACAACAATTTACCAATGAAAATGATCGGTTGCAATTACTTAACTTATTGGTAAGCATTTCCTCCGGAATGCTGCGCAAACAGCCGTCAGCCATCAGCTATCAGCTATTTTTTTTGGTTTTAAATGTAAATCTCATCTTTAAGACTATACTTTATAAACATTTCTCTTGATATAAAACTTGATAATGGATAGCTTTAAAAGCAGAGTCTTGTTCCTGTTAACGAAGTTCCGACCTAGGAGGCTAGCTGAAGTGCTAATAGCTGAATGCTTCCACTTATTGTCAGTTATTGTTCTAGAAAAATTACCACAAATGATTCGTAAGGAGTTAAAAACTATGTTTAGTATGAATGATTTGAAAAAAACTCGTTTGGCTCAAGAATTAATTGCAGGAATCAAAATAGAAACCAAATCAGAGGCAAAACTAGAGGCAAAATTAGAAGTGATTCCTAAGTTGTTAAAAAAAGGCTTTTCTGTTCAAAAAATTGCCGAAATTTGAGAACTAGAAGTTGAGCAAATACGAAAAGTTATT
>NZ_JAYKGW010000048.1:0-14901 GCF_035285525.1 Okeania sp.
TTGAAATTATCTTAATCTGAGTTACTCGGTTATAATCCCCCTAAATCCTCCTTTGAAAGGGGGACTTTTTGTTGGCTCCCCCGCCCTTTCCAAAAGGACGACTTTGAAAACTATCCCCCCTTTCAAAGAGGGGATTCTTCAAGAACAGCAATAAAAGCAAAAATATGATATTATTTTTAATTTGTTAACCATCTATTAAATCAAATCACCAATGGCTAAAACTCAAACCAGGAATGAATTAGAAGTTCGTTCAAAAAAGGTCGATGAATTACGCAATCTAGGAATAGACCCCTATCCTAGTAAAGCTATAGAGCGATCGCATACTACTAAACAAGTTATCGACCTATTTTCTCCTCCCGCAAAGGAGTTAGAAGCAGGAGAAGCAGACCCCGATGCCAAATTATTAAAAGTATGCGGTCGGATTACTTCTAAGCGAGATAGTGGTAGTATTGGCTTTATCAATCTAACAGATGAAACGGGAAAAATTCAACTCAAAATTGAAAAAAAATTAGTTACGGGAGACCCTGGTTTAAGTTTTAAACAAATTCAAAAATTATTAGATGTCGGAGACTTTATTAGTGCGGAAGGAATAGGTTGTCGGACTAATCGAGGTGAGTTATCTATTCAGGTAAATAAACTTGATGTTCTCTCCAAAGCTATTATTCCTTTTCCTGACTCTTATTATGGGGTAAATGATCCAGAAATTTGTCGCCGTCATCGGGAAATGGATTTGGCGGGAAATACTGAATCTTTACAACGTTTTAGAATGCGGAGTAAGATTCTCCAAAGTATTCGTAGTTATCTTTGGGATGCTGGTTTTTATGAAATAGAAACACCAACTTTACAGGCAATTTATGGTGGTGCTGCGGCTCGACCTTTTGTGACTCATCATAATGCTTTGGATGTGGATTTATATTTACGAATTGCTACAGAATTATTTTTGAAAAGAGCAGTATGTGGAGGTTTTGAACGGGTATTTGAATTAGGAAGAGTCTTTAGAAATGAAGGAATTGATAGTACCCATAATCCTGAATTTACATCTTTAGAAGTTTATCAAGCTTATGCAGATTATTTTCAAATTTTAGGTTTGGTTGAAGATGTTATTTGTTATAGTGCTGCTAATGTTTTAGGTGATTTAAAAGAGATAGAATATCAAGGGCAAACTATTAGTTTGGAACGGGAATATGACTATAGTGAAAAGTATCCTAATTTCACTGGTAAACATTGGCAAGTTAAAACAATGGTGGAAGCTGTTAAGGATGAAACTGGACTAGATTTTGATAATTTAGAATTACCAGAAGCTATTGAAGCAGCAGAACAATTAAACTTAAAATTATCTAAGTTAGAAACTCAAAGTTTAGGTTATCTTTTATATGCCGTTTTTGACCAAAAAGTAGAGTCAACTTTAATTCAACCTACTTTTATAATTGATTTTCCGGTGGAAGTTAGTCCGTTAGCAAAAAGACATCATAGTAAACCCGGTTTTGTGGAAAGATTTGAATTATTTATTCACGGAACCGAATATTCTAATGGTTTCTCGGAGTTAAACGATCCCCAAGATCAACGCCAACGTTTTGAGGCACAGATCGCTCAAAGAGAAGCAGGGGATGATGAAGCCCACCCAATGGATGAAGACTTTATTCAGGCGCTATCATTGGGGATGCCTAACTGTGGTGGGATGGGTATTGGGGTTGATCGTTTGGTGATGTTGCTGACAAATACTCAAAGTATTCGAGATGTGATTATGTTCCCGACCATGCGATCGACTTTAAAGGATTAAGTATTAGAAATTTATATGGGTTGTAATATTGGATAGTAGGGGTTTGGTCTCCAAACCCCAAAATAGGGTTTGGAAACCAAACCCCTACATTTTTATTCACAAATCATCGCTACTAAATCATACTCATTAACTGACTTATTAATATTAGCTTGAGAATCAAGATATAGTGCTTTCTCTAAAAGCGATCGCCTTTTATTCAAGATAGTTAAACCCTAATTCTCCTATGAATTTTTTGTCGAATGTCACAGTTTCTAAACAACCTACTTGGCGAGGGATAGCTCCTATTAAATAATCAGAAAAATCTGCACTTCCCTGTTTTGTCTGCTCAATAGCTTGATAGACAACAGAAGGATTTTCCAACTCAAAAACTGTACTCTGCAAAATCATTTCCAAAGTCTTAATAATTTGGTCTTTACTAAATTTATATGCTTTACTTTTCCAAACCCAAACTAATTCACACAAGACAATATTAGACACAAAACATGACTGATTTTTTTCTAATAATTTCTAGTGCTTTTTGCCACTGTAGTTCATCATCTCTAGTCAGATAGCGAACTAGAATATTGGTATCAACTGCAATCATGAACTGCCTCCTGGATTGCATTTTCCATATCCTCAATAGTTGCTTTCTCAATTCCAGGATGATATAGAATACCTGATAAGTATTCGACAGAAAATTTCAGAGTAATTATTTTAACTTGTTCCTTTTCATCAATAACAAATTCTATCTTAGTTCCTCCATTCAATTTAAGGTAATCCCCAATTTATTCAGGAATTGTTATTTGCCCTTGTTCGCTAACTATTGTGCTGGCGATTACTATAACTATTTGCTAAATTTACTTAATTTTAATGGATATTTATAATAGCTTTATTCTTCCACAAGAGCTAAAACTTGTTGATAAATTTCGGAGCTTACCCAGAAACCACTATTAATTAAATCATCTAATATAGGTTTAATTAATGAAATTAACCCTAATTTTTTAGCCTTTAATAAGACTCCTAATGTTCCTGTTATTTGGAGTCCCATTTTAGTAGCTTCTTTTCTACCTTTGCGCTCGTCAACTATTAATAAATCAGCCTTTAATTCTAATGCTAAAATAATTGCTTCAGCTTCTCCTGGATCGAGTTTTTCTTGTAGACTCATAACTAAGGTTAAATTATTAACTGAACCTTTCTTAATCCACTTCAAGTTTTGTATCGCCAAGGTAGCAGGTTCTGTAGCACCAGCATTAATTATTTCTTGATAAACAGTTTCTGGTATAATTACATCACCATATATTTGTTGGAGTAAATCTAGTTTTCCAACGGTAGCTAAATTACTAATAGGTGATGTGTCACTAACTACTATCATTATAACTCTTTATAGAACGTTTAAATTATAGAAATCTTCCATCAATTCTTCCATACCGTAATGCAAAGGAATATGACGACTTGCAAGTAATTTTTGAAATGCTAATTGGTTCATTTGAGCAAATCTGGCAGCTTGTGCAAGGGTAAAACGTTCCTGTTGAAATAACATAACTGCTATTTCTACTTTTAGTTGGTTTTCAGACATTTCAATTTTTTCTAATATTTCGTTGGATATAACAAGACTCATTTTTATAATTTTTGATACTTATATTAATCTATCATACATTATTAATTTTAGCATTAATACAATATTGAAATAATTCTTTCTTACTATTTCTTTTCCTGAAAATATAACTCTTGATATTTGTATAACCTAAATTTTTCATCAATTGCTCAAGAAACTTTTCCGTATTAACTGAAATTCCATAAAATGTAGAATTACCAACAATATAAGATCACTCTGCACCATCTAACAACAAATGTTTTAGATTGTCAAAATGTAAACTCATATCATCAAAATATTTGTGAACATAATTTGCCATTAAATTCGAGTTTTTCCTATTTGATTGACGAATTAATTCTACTGTTTCCAGTATAGTTACTGGAATACTATTTGTTTTTGGTTTCCAATCTCCAAGACGACTTGTCGCAATACCCCAAGTTCCTCCTATCGCTTGCCAATCTAATTCTCCTGCTTGATTTGCTGTTTTTAGGAAACCAGTCCAGTACATATAAGGTCTTAATTCTCTAATATAACTAATGCGATTAGGGTAAGGTGGAGAAGTAATTACATGACTATAAAGAACATTTGCTGATGACTTAAGATAACGAGAATCTCCGTAAATAACTTTTGCTTTACCTGATATTAACTGACGGGAACTTTCTAATATTTCTCCACAGATATCTTGAAAAATATCAATAATTTGACCTACTTCAAAAGCAGTTAATTTATCATTAAATGAGATTGAGACATGATTGAATGATGCTGATGATGTTTCTATGATTAAACGACAGAATGCAATCCAAACTATAGAATTAGCATTGTTAATTTCAGGTTCTCCAAAATCCTCAATAATAACAGCACGCAAAGCTGCCAAAATATGTAATGTATTTCTACTCCACCAAGGCTCGATATTATAGATATTTGATATCCAATTATCTTGTCCTAAGAATAGTTTTAATTTGTCATTAATTCTGGAAATTTTATCATAAATAGCTGCTATTTCATCATTGGTATAGTTTCGGCATTTAGCATTACCTAGCCAAATTAGAAAAGGATTTATATCAAATAAATGTGCTGATAACTTATGTTCTGCTGCTACCAATCCTGTTGTGGCTGTTCCCGAAAAAGGGTCTAGAATAAATAAAGGTTTTTCTATATTATCTAGCAATTTTTTCACAAGTTTGACTGAATAAGCAGGTGTTAATCTGAGCCAACCATGACGACCAAGTTTATTATTATATTGAAATGTATATTCAGGTTTTTTATTGATGATAGCAGTCATTTCAGTTATCAGTTATCAGTTATCAGTTATTAGTTATTACAGCAATGTATAAGGATGGTGAGGTGAGAGTTATCTGTAACACAAGCATCCTGCTTGTTACAGGCTAGAAGCTTGTGTTACCAGAATTACTAATAGACTAGAAGTGTTTAACAAAGAAAAAAACTTTGTACCTGACGCCCCTATAAAATTGCTGTAATTAAAGATAATTATACCAGGCTTTAGGTACACCCACGCGGGCAAGATGTCGGCAATGTAAACATTTAATTATTAATATTTATACTTCATATACTTGGAATCTACTGTATCAGTTATTAATAATTTATTTAGCACTTAATAAATTCTCTAAAACTTGGTTTATTTCTTACTTAATAAATTCTGTATTACGCTGAAAAAAATCAGCTAAATTATAGCCTAAAATTTCTTCAGAAAATCTATATAGAGAAGATAAACAGTCACCATCATTTATGCCAATAAGAATACCACACCGATTATTTCGATAACGACAAATAACATCCGTATCAATCTGTGAGGAAAAAATCGCAAAAATGGGAAGATAACTATAAGCCCAAGCTACAGTTGCATTATCAATATCGGCATTTTTACGCTTACTATCTTTGCTTTTATGTCCTTGTCTAACTTCAAAGACTACTCCTTTTTGTGGCTTTTCAATATTACCAAGTTGATTACAATAATCTGTAATCCAATTATTTACAGCATCAAAAACAGATTTATTTCTAATTTCTGAAAGTTCTAATCTCCCATATAATGATAACTTTTTAGTCCTTCCTGATCTGGTTTTAGTTGTATAATACCATTCAGCAAATGATGGGTCGGAATAATTAGTAGTATCTTGAATAATTTCTCGAAAAAGTCGTTCACAACCTATACCTCTTTTTTTGGTAAATAGATGTCATACCACCCGCAGCTTTGTGGGCTGCGTACATCAATTCATTATCTAAACTTATCCAGGAATAAAAAGGGTCTGAACTATATAAAATAGTAAATTCTTTCAGAGTAATTCCTGTTTCATGTTTACTATTTCCAAATTGAGGAAGGTAGTTATTTCACTTTTGAATAGGTGAAAGAAATACCCCTAAATAATCTTGATCATTATTCATTTTTTTGCCTAAAAAAACTATTTAGTCTGAAAAATATTTTGCACCATTTTCTTATCTGTACTCCCAGCAGCTTGATCTAATTCCGCAACTTCACCAGAGTCTAATTCCCAACCCAATGCACCAATATTTTGTTCTGCTTGAGCTTTATTTTTTGCTCCCGGAATCGGAATTGTACCTTTACAAATACACCAATTAATTGCTACTTGCGACATAGTTTTATTTCTAGATTTTGCCACTGCTTCTAAACATAATAATAATGGGCGAATACCTGGTAAAATTTGTTTAAATAAAAAACCTCGAATCCCTTTTGGCAAATCACCTGTTTCCGAATATTTTCCAGTTAAAATTCCTAATGCTAAAGGACTATATGCAATTAATTTAATTCCTAATTCATCACAAACTTCTTTTAATCCTAATTCTGTAACTGGATAAGTCGATAATAAAGAATATTGAACCTGTAAAGTAGTAATTGGAATACCGCGATCGCTAAATCTTTCATAGACTTTTTTCAGTCGTTTCGGTCCGAAATTTGATAACCCTATTCCCTTCACTTTTCCCTGTTCATATAAGTCTCCCAAACCATCCAATAACTCCCATTCTTGCCAGGGAAAATAATTAGCAGTAGACCAGTGCATCTGTACCAAATCAACATTTTTACCCAGACGTTCAGCAGATGCGGCACAAGCTGAAATCATTGCTCGACGACTCCATCTCCAGGGATAGGCAGCAAGTTTTGTGGCAATACAAATATTATTTTGGTTGACTCCCCTGTATGCTTGAGAAAATTGCCCCAACAACATTTCACTACGTCCGTTTAATTTGCCAGTTCCGTAGGAGTCACCCGTATCAAACAAAGTCACGCCATTACCAACACAGAGGTTAAAAACATTTTGCAAATCGTTATCCATGCTTTCATCATATCCCCAAAGGAGACGGTTTCCCCATGCCCATGTACCACAACCCATTTTCGGAAAGGTAAGTTTTTCGTTAGTTTGCATCTTCAACTATTAGACATCTCCAGCCATAAAAAAATCAAATTAATTATCCCACAAAAATCATCAATTATTTTTCCCTACTCTTTACTCCCTAATTTACGATAAAAAATCAAATCAATTATCCCACAAAATCATCAATTATTTTTCCTCTACTCCCTATTCCCTACTCCCTAATTTATGATAAAAAATCATCAATTATTTTCCCGTACTTCCTAGTGCCTACTCCCTAAGTTATGATAAAAAATCATCAATTATTTTCCCGTACTTCTTAGTGCCTACTCCCTATTCCCTACTCCCTTGAATGAAGCAAGATAGCGATCAAGTATTTGGGCAGAATTGTGATTAAAACCATAATAAGCATCAGTAACCACAACTGGACTATCTGGCTCATAAAACTCAGCAATATCATCAATAGCAACCCACTCTTTATTTTCTTCATTTTTTTGTCTGAAGTATTCCAAGACTCCTTGATGTCGAATATGTTTATTATTTTCAATAACTTTTGGGTGTAAACACGGAGTTACTCCCACAACACGCACGCCAATATCTGGTGAAAATAGACTAGCAATTTGATCTAGAGAATACATCTCTCGCCAGGATGAAGAGATAACTATTTTGGCGGTAGGATAACGACGGAGGACATTTTCAAATTCATTTAGACAAATTGGATCGAATTTAATCATGTCTTTTGGCAAGACTGGTTGCTCGAATTTCTTTTCCGGCACTAATACCCCATCAATATCTAGAAAAATCCACATAATATATTTCAACTGGTTGAATGGCGATTTATTAATTTATTAATATATACTATATCAAATTTATCTTGAGAAAAGAGGAAGTAAGAAATAATGGAAAATAATTGATAATTTCTCTAGAATAATTGATTTGATTTTTTATTATTGGAAATGCCTATTAAGTACGAATCTAGTTATTAACTTGTAATAACTAAAAGCTGATCCTGACGATGCAGAATGCTTACTAAATAATTAGCCACTATGAAAAATTAGTTTACCGATTTTTTGCTGTATTAATTGGTTATTTTTCCGGAGGAAAAATAACTATTTACCTTAATTTTTAGCCATACTGAACTACAAAAAATCAAACTATAATCAGTGATATTAGTTAATCATCAGACCCTAAATTTTTCCTAACTGTATAATTTTTTTTTATGATCCCCCTGTAGTTTACTGAATATTTAATCCTCTTTTTAGAAGATAGTTTTGTTTTACATATCTATGTTTTTTTGTCAATAAGTAAATATACACTTGATTTTTTATCAACTATTACTACTATAAAATCAACAAATGTAACAAAAAGATTAATAAAAGTTATTAAAGTATAAAAAATATTTTAAGTAGAAAAGTTCCAATTCTTGATATTATCTAAAACAGTCTGTGAAATATGCAGAAAAGTAATAGAGATTCTTAGGAAATTTTAAGATATGAGTTACGCTAAAACACAAACTCAGTCTAAGTCTGGGTATCAGGCAGGAGTAAAAGACTATAAACTGACTTATTACACACCTGATTACATACCAAAAGATACAGATGTTCTGGCTGCCTTCCGGATGACTCCTCAGCCTGGAGTTCCTCCAGAAGAAGCAGGTGCTGCGGTAGCTGCTGAGTCTTCTACTGGTACTTGGACAACAGTATGGACTGACTTATTGACTGACCTCGATCGCTACAAAGGTCGTTGTTATGATATTGAATCTGTTCCTGGTGAAGATAATCAATACATTTGCTATGTGGCCTATCCTCTAGATTTGTTTGAAGAGGGTTCTGTAACTAATATGTTGACCTCCATTGTAGGTAACGTATTTGGTTTCAAAGCATTACGGGCACTACGTCTGGAAGATATGCGGATTCCAGTAGCTTATCTCAAGACTTTTGAAGGTCCTCCTCATGGTATTACTGTTGAGCGTGACAAATTAAACAAGTATGGTCGTCCTCTATTAGGTTGTACTATTAAGCCTAAATTGGGTCTATCTGCTAAGAACTACGGTAGAGCAGTATATGAATGCTTACGCGGTGGTTTGGACTTCACTAAAGACGACGAAAATATTAACTCTCAGCCTTTCATGCGTTGGCGCGATCGCTTCTTATTCGTACAAGAAGCTATTGAAAAGGCCCAAGCAGAAACTGGTGAAATTAAAGGCCACTACCTCAACGTAACTGCTCCTACTGTTGAACAAATGATGGAGCGTGCTGAGTTTGCTAAAGAAATTGGCACTCCCATCATTATGCACGACTACCTAACAGGTGGTTTTACTGCAAATACAACTTTGGCCAAGTGGTGTCGTCGTAACGGTGTGTTATTACACATCCACCGCGCAATGCACGCTGTAATTGACCGTCAGAAAATCCACGGTATTCACTTCCGGGTTTTAGCTAAGTGCTTAAGGATGTCCGGTGGAGACCACCTCCACTCTGGTACTGTAGTTGGTAAGCTCGAAGGTGAAAAAGGTATCACTATGGGCTTTGTAGACCTAATGAGAGAAGACCACGTTGAGCAAGACCGGGAACGTGGTATTTACTTTACTCAAGATTGGGCTTCCATGCCTGGTGTAATGCCAGTTGCTTCTGGTGGTATTCACGTTTGGCACATGCCAGCTCTAGTAGAAATCTTCGGTGATGATTCTTGCTTACAATTCGGTGGTGGTACATTAGGCCACCCTTGGGGTAACGCTCCTGGTGCAACAGCTAACCGTGTAGCTCTAGAAGCTTGTATCCAAGCTCGTAACGAAGGTCGCAACTTGTTCCGTGAAGGTGGCGATGTAATTCGTGAAGCTTGTAAGTGGTCTCCTGATTTGGCTGTTGCTTGTGAACTCTGGAAGGAAATCAAGTTCGAGTTCGAGGCTATTGATACCGTTTGATCTATCTGAAAAATGGAAGATTTTAGATTTTAGGTGGCAAGAATATAGATAGATTTATGTCAAACTTGACTGCTGAGGATTTGAAAAGCGTTCAGCTTTCAGGGTTTAGCTTTCAGCTTTTTATAAATGGATTTAAATCTCAGTTAGAGTGTGTCTTTTTTATGTGGACTATCCACGCTGATTGCTAATAGCTATTAATGTAGTTCTGACCCAGGAGGTTAGCTGACAGCTAATTAATCAATCCTTAAATCTAAAATCTAAAGTCTAACCATAGATTCAGACTAGGGTTATTTTAGTTATTATTTATCAGTATCTTCTACTGAAGTAAAACTTTGGAAATACTGAAGGTTACTTTGTTCATTTTTTTTGTCAAAAATGGATATAAAAAAAGTTGCGAAAGATACTGCAAAAGTACTAACTAGCTACCTAACTTACCAAGCTGTGCGAACTGTAATAAATCAGCTACGAGAGACAAATCCTCCCTTAGCAATTTGGTTAAATAGTTTTTCCTCAACAGGCAAAATTCAAAATGGAGAAGCTTACTTACAAGAGCTACTTCAGGAAAATAAAGAATTAGCATTTAGAGTAATGACTGTTCGAGAACATTTGGCAGAGGAAGTAGCTGATTATTTACCAGAAATGGTTCGTATTGGTATTCAACAAGCTAATATGGAACATCGCCGTGGGTATCTAGAGAAAATAACGCAACTAGAAATAGCTGACCCTAGTCTAGATTCTGAGGAACAAACTGATTAGCTACGAAAATTTCCCATACATTTTTCCCTACGGGTAGCTCCGGGGGTTAATTTCCAAAGTCTTTTTGGTTAGAAAAGCTGATAGCTGAATGCTAATAGCTAATAGCTAGTCAAAGCTTTGGAAAAGTTGTACATTGATTAAACAATAAAAAACAATGAGAACATTACCAAAAGAGCGTCGTTACGAGACCCTTTCCTATTTACCTCCTCTGACTGATATCCAGATTCGTAAACAACTACAATACATTTTGGATCAAGGTTTTATTGCTGGTGTAGAATTTAGTGAGTCTTCTGCTGCAGAAATGCACTACTGGACATTGTGGAAGTTACCTTTGTTCCAAGCGAGAACTGTTGATGAAGTTTTAGTAGAAATTGATGCTTGTCGTCAAGAAAATTCTGATTGCTTTATTCGCGTTATGGGTTTTGATAACGTGAAGCAGTGTCAAGTATTGAGCTTCATTGTACATAAGCCTAGTCAAAGAAGATACTAATTTATTAATCATAGAAAACAGTGGGGTAGGCAATAGTCTGTCCCACTGTTTTTTTAATGGAGATTTTATATCAGGGAACAGGGAACAGGGAACAGGGAACAGGGAACAGAGAACAGAGAACAGGGAACAGGGAACAGGGAACAGGGAACAGGGAACAGAGAACAGGGAAGAAGAATTGATAATTTATAGATAATACAGCGGTTTTCATTTCGGTAAACCACGGTAGGGGGGATTTCCTGCGGAATGCTGCTCAGATCGCGAATCGCCCCTACAGGATTTTGGTTATGACGATGTGGTTCATTCATTTGAAAAGCGCTGTAATATCATGTCCCGTTGAATAGTGATAAATAAGGAAGGAATAAACCCACCCCTAACCCCTCCGGTGGAGGGGAAGAAGAGGAAGTTTTTTGCTCGCGGAGCGCGGAACGGAGTTCTATCGCTGATTATCCGGACATGATATAACTTCAAAATTCTTAATGCATGACTTTTGACTTTTAAATTCAATCTAATCTAATGCACCATTTACAAATGAAATAGTCCACTACTGGACTACTAGACTGGTTAGAAAAACCAATTTTAGGTAATTATAGCTATACTGTCTTTAAGTGTAAATCCTTACCTTATTTTTTTTAAATGAAAATTCAATACAAATCTCCAGAAAAGTTTAAATCTTCTGACAATGAGCGTCAATCGCTACAAAGTCAGAATTTTTTTGCCCCACCACTCAACGATCGGTTTTACGCTGAGAGTTATGAGTTACGCAAGGCAACTTCCACGATGACAGTTTCTGCTATTGATTGGTTTCGTAATAATGTAACAGTATTACTAGGAGCGGACTATTCACTTTCCCACCAATAGGATACCTTTTCGGTACTCAGTATTGGGAGTGGTGAAGGTGATATTGATATCGAAATTATACAGAGTCTTGTTCCCAAACTTAATCCACGATGGAATAGTTTAAAATATGTAGCACTAGAACCGAATCCTATCCATCGCGATCGCTTTCTAGAACGACTCGAAAAAGAATCTTTCGGCAAAAATGTAGAAGTTTCCGTTCGTGATGACTATTTTCAACCAGGTAAATTTGACAGCGAACAGAAATACGATTTAGTTCTGTTAACTCATGTTTTATATTACTTTGATGAGCCTTACCAAGCAATCCAGAGTGCTTTAAAGCAAACGAAGGCAGGGGGAAAGGTGGTAATTGTCCACCAAACAGCTACAGGTATACCTCAAATCCAGAGCGAGTTTATGCTGGAAGCAAAAGGTAACCAAAACGAGATGTTCACAGCACAGGACATGAGAAATTTACTTGATACTCAATCCCATCCCCATGAATATCACAATGTTGATGCTCGCCTGGATGTCACTGAATGTCTCCAAGGTTTGGAAAATGGTGTAAAAATTATGTCTTTTTGTATGGAATGCGATTTGCGCCAACTTCAGGAAGCAAAATTTGCCAAGATTCTCCAAGCATTTTGGAGGTTAGCTGAGATTGAGGACAGTGGGAAAGCATTTATCAATGAACCAATTGGGGTTTTTGTCTTGCCAGTTCCGAGTGTTACTGTTGAACAAAGACATCCAGAAGACAAGGAGCCAGTAATTGATTATTGGCAGTTGGCGCAGCGTTTCGACTGGGCGGGTACTTTCTTATCAAAGTATCATCAGAGCGAAAATTCATCTCTGAGATTACTAGATGTTGCCTGTGGTACAGGGCGCTGGTTGAAAGCTTTTAATTACTACATCCAACTTGATGAAAAAATTGGTAATATTCTCTATGATTTTTTAGATCCTTCTGAGACTTCAATTGCTCAAGCTAGTCAGAAAATTCATCTTCCCTTACAGCAAGGAAACCAGTATATTAGTACAATTCAATCGGCTAATCTGGAAACTAATGCTTACGACTTATTGTGGTCAATGCATGGTTTTTATATGGTTCCACGACAGGATTTAGCGGGTGTCTTGAAAAAGTGTGCTAGTTTACTCAAGGATACAGGAGTTGGATTTATTGCTTTGGCTACTCGTAAATCTTTCTACGTTGATTTCTACGAGCAATACCTGCAAATTTTTAAAGATGGAAAAGGCGAAGGATTTACCTCTGCTGAAGATGTCATAGAAAGTTTGGAAGAATGTGGAATTGAGTATCAAGTCCATAAGATATTCTATGAAGAGCCAATCAAAGCTGATGACTATGCAGCATTAGAGCATTACATCAAAAATGAGGCAACAGTTAACTGCTTTAATAAGGATAAGGAAACAGAGCAGTTATCTGAATCACACGAGATTACTTTGGAAGAATTATTGTCTCATCCGAAGATGGAACAATACCTCAATTCATTGCTCAGAAACTCAGTTTATTACTTTGTTGAAGAAGTTTTGCTGATCTCATTTCATGCTAATTAATATAGTGTCCACTTGGTAATAAAAAAATTTCTCCTTTTAGTACCTTCTTTCTCTCTTCTGACTCCTGACTTCTCCCTAATTAGGGCTTACTGAATAAATCTGAACAATTTGAGATATATAGCAATGTGCGCACTTAACGCCTTACAAATTGTAGGAGGTGTCCAATAGCTAAAAGTCTTATATTATTGGCAATTCATTCTCCCTATTGCCTCTCTTGGTTGATTGGATATGGCGTATCGCTTCGCGACATGTAACACGTAGTGTCCCGGAGGGAAAGGATATCCAGTCCTACGGATCCGCTTCGCTAACGCCATCCCACCCTACCTAGGGGAAGCTTTCCTTACGGAATGCTGCGCAAACCGCTAACAACCCCTGTTGCCTTTTGCCTGTTGCACAGCAGCACAGCGCTATAAAGTTTTTACCCTTTCTAGGTTCTGATTTATCGGGAACCGTAAAAGTGTAAATTTTTGGGTAGATATGCTTCCTCAAGGAGCGTATTTTGGGGAAGATTTGGGGAACAAAATTACTCCCCATCACCCCATCATATCAAATCCGGTAGTATCGGTATAATTCACGAACCGTAGGGGTTTGGTCTCCAATTTATCGGGAACCGTACCCTCTACAAACTCGGAATTTTCGCTCTTTTCTGATGGTAACCTTATTGTCGAAAGCCAGCGGATTTGATATCACCCTATCTCCCCATCTCCTGAGAAATACTTTTTCAGCAAACCCTAATTATTTATAACTGTTTAGCAACTCTATTTTTTACTTTCATCAGCAGATTGAGTTGATGTCATTTGATGGTTTAATTAAATTAAAAATACTGTTATGGATGAAAGAATATTATTAGATCAAGAACATAAAGCAGCAGGATCAAAGTTTTTTTTGGCTTCTATGCCAGATAATCATGTCAAGCACTTAATCAAGCTGGCTCAAGACGAAAGTTTAATAGATTTATTAGGTTGGAATACATTCTTTCAACCTAATGAAACAGAAGAATTTATAGAGGCAATTTCAAGTTACGCTTTCCCTTATTCTCGCCAAAGTCAGCCTATACCATTTGGAATTTATCTAGGCGTAGAAAGTTTTCCTATTGGGTATGTAGTATTAAAAGGCTTAAATAGGGATTTGTTGACTGCAGAAATTGGTATAGCAATTCTAGATAAAAAATATACAAATAAAGGATACGGAAGTCTAGCATTAAAACGACTAATTATTTATGCTTTTGAGGAATTATATATTCAAAGAATCGGAGCAGTAGCTTTATTATCAAACAACAGGTCAATTAATGTGTTTAAGAATCTCGGTTTTCTAGTTAGAGAAGTTATGTATAAATCATGGCCGATGCCTAATGGAGAACTTGCAGATATGGTATTAATGGAATTGATAAATGATAGTATTAATAATAGATAGCGGAGCATGACCTAGGAATTAATTCCTAGCTCCTACCCCAACCATCAAACTTTATTCAGCAAGCCCTAAGTAGAGACATTCATAGAGTATCAACAGATACATCAAGCCCGGCAATTCCTGGCCAAACCAGAAAATACCGTTCATAGCAATGTGACGGCAGAACCATATACATTGGCGGTATCTCGCAATGCTTTGAGGAAAATCCCCAAAGCGCCATTC
>NZ_JAYKGW010000049.1:0-7806 GCF_035285525.1 Okeania sp.
GCGTTCCCATTGGTCATCCCGTAAGGCATAACGTCTAGTCATTTAGAACATTCCTACTTATGTTATTCTTCATAAGCATATTATACTTTTAATGTCAACCTCTATAATTGATGACACGCCCTAGGAAGATGAATAAAAATAAAAAATGGATTATTTTATATATATTATAAGAGTTTATTAAGTTATATCTGTTTTGATGGCAAGTATTCATGATCTTTATCTTTCTCCTTACTGCCTATTGCCTACTCTCCTCGCCATTTCTAATCTCCCCTTAAGAAATAAATTTTTTTCCTTTTATTCAATCCTATCCGTTTTTAGGGAGAGGTAATTATCAATTATCAATTATTGAAAGATGTCTATGTTGTCAATTATATATAGGACTTACACGGGAGGAACCCGGTTTCTAGGATAAATCGTTGTTTTGAGCAGTAATAATCTACCCTCGTACCGGGTTTCTAGGTTCACGTGGCTTGAGTCCTGATCTAGATGCAATAACTTTATAGTAACCGGATTTTATATCAAATTATCGCCTTATAACTTTATACTATAGGTTGCAATAATCACAAATTTTTAGTATTAAAAGTTACAATTCTTCTCTCCATCTACCTTAATTCATAAGATAAGTTAAAGATAGCCCCAAGAAACGAAATATCACCCTAATAATTTTAGAAAGGAACCCATTAGTAAAAAACCATAAAATAGTTAGCTAACTCCAGCCAATTAATTTTAGCTGAATTGTCAACAAGCCTCACAATGATTGTCTGTAAATATTCTCTAGTGGTTTGAGATTAATAGGGCTGGCTGTTTCCCAAGTTACGCCTGTGAACTGGAGGGAGCCGACTCCCCAAGTTGAAACAGGAAGCAAGGATCTTTACATTGGCATTACCAAGTTTTGCCACAAGTGTATAGGTATTGTACCGCAGATGAAAAATAAGGAGAATTTATGAGAATAGCAGTAGCTAAAGAAACTCTGGTCGATGAATCTCGTGTGGCCTTAGTTCCTGATGTCGTAGCCAAGTTAGTTAAACAGGGGCTAGAAGTAGAAGTAGAAACAGGTGCGGGAGAAAAATCTTTCTTCTTTGATAAAGCTTACGAAGAAGCTGGAGCCAAGATAATTTCTGACAATGATAGCTTTTGGCGTGAAACTGATGTACTCCTAAAAATTGGGGTACTACAGGATTCAGAAGTTGAGAAATTAAAAGAGGGTGGTATTGTTATTACTTTTCTTAACCCTCTAGGCAACCCTACTATTGTACAACGTTTAGCTGAACGGAAAATAACTGCATTTAGTATGGAAATGATCCCTCGTACCAGTAGGGCGCAAGTTATGGATGCTTTATCTTCTCAAGCTAATATTGGTGGATATAAAGCTGTTTTGTTAGCATCCGCTGCTTTACCTAAGTTTTTCCCAATGTTGACTACCGCAGCAGGTACTATTAAACCAGCAAAAGTCCTAGTTATGGGAGCAGGGGTTGCTGGTTTACAAGCGATCGCTACTGCTCGTCGTTTGGGTGCGATAGTAGAAGCGTTTGATATTCGTCCAGAAGTTAAGGAACAGGTGCAAAGTTTGGGAGCAAAATTTGTAGATGTAACTCTCAAAGAAAGCACTGTTGCTGAGGGTGGTTATGCAAAAGAAATTTCTGAGCAAGCGAAACAACACACTCGTGAAGTTTTGACACAGCACGTTGCTGCTTCAGATATTGTCATTACTACTGCTCAAGTTCCTGGTAAAAAGGCGCCATTGCTAGTAACTAAGGAAATGGTAGACCAAATGAAACCAGGTTCAGTAATAGTTGATATGGCAGCTATACAGGGTGGTAACTGTGAATGTACTGAAGCAGGCAAAGATGTAGAATGGAATGGCGTGACTATTATTGGTCCTGTAAATTTACCAGGAACTATGCAGGTTCACGCTAGTGAATTATATGCTAAAAATATTTCTGCTTTACTCAAGTTAATGGTTAAAGATGGGGAATTAAATCTTAACTTTGAGGATGATATTATTTCTGGCGCTTGTGTCACCCATGATGGTGAAATTCGTAATCAAAGAGTAAAAGATGCTCTAGCTGTTGCTGTTGGTAGTTAAATAATCCTAGATGATTTATGAAGATTTAGGGGTTTGGTCTGAAAACTAAAGGGATTTGGAAACCAAACCCCTAGGATAAAAATGAGGAATGATTCAATAGTTGAAATAAAGTAAGATTAAACTTATTCCTTTTTCCTTTTTCCCTCTTCCTTCTCAAAACAATTAACTCTGAAAAAACTATGAGTGATACATTAATCGCAGCTTTATTTGTATTTGTTCTGGCATCATTTGCCGGATTTGAAGTTATTAACAAAGTGCCACCAACTCTGCACACACCCCTGATGTCTGGAGCAAACGCCATTTCAGGAATTGCAGTTTTGGGCGCACTAATCATCGCTGGTGACAAAGATTGGAATGTCACTGTAATTTTAGGTTTGATTGCTGTCGTTTTTGCTACTATTAATGTCGTTGGTGGCTTTTTAGTAACAGACAGAATGTTGCAAATGTTCAAGAAAAAGGAGACTGCATAATGACAGACTTTATACCAACCGGAATCCAGTTAAGCTACTTAGTAGCGGTATCTTTATTTTTCCTGGGACTGAAAAAGTTGGGTTCTCCAGCTACAGCCCGGAATGGTAATTTGTTAGCATCAGTAGGGATGTTTATTGCTATTGTGGCAACTCTACTCGAAAAAGAAGTTTTGAACTATGAAATGATTCTCATTGGAATCGTCATTGGTTCAATTATTGGAGCGATCGCTGCCTACAAAGTTGAAATGACTTCCATGCCTCAAATGGTTGGTTTATTCAACGGTTTGGGTGGCGCTGCTTCGGCAATGGTGGCAGTAGGAGAATTTTGGCGGTTTCTAGCTATTGCTGAGTCACCCCCATTACCTACAACTATTACCGCATTATTAGGTGTCTTAATAGGTGGCGTAACTTTTACAGGTTCTTTAGTTGCTTTTGCTAAACTACAAGGAATTATCAGTGGTTCACCTATCACTTTCCCATTACAGCAACCTGTTAATGCTCTCTTATTTGGTGGGTTTATTGCTGCCAGCGTTTATTTGTGTGTCACACCATTTAATTTACCAGTGTTTTTAGCACTAATAGGTGTGTCTCTAGTATTTGGGATCATGTTTGTGATCCCCATTGGTGGCGGTGATATGCCAGTGGTGATTTCTTTGTTGAACTCATTTTCTGGATTAGCTGCTAGTGCTGCTGGTTTTGTAGTGATGAACAATCTCTTAATCATCGCAGGTGCATTGGTTGGTGCTTCTGGTATTATCCTCACAGTTATTATGTGTAAAGGTATGAACCGTTCCTTAACTAATGTACTATTTGCTGCATTTGGTACTGGTGATGGTGGCGGTGCTGTTGCTGGTGCAGGTAGCAAAACTGATAAGGCAGTTCGTAGTATTGACTCAGAAGAAGGGGCAATGATGTTGGGTTATGCTCGGTCTGTGGTCATTGTACCTGGTTATGGTATGGCCGTTGCCCAAGCTCAACATTCTGTCCGAGAGTTAGCGGACCAATTAGAAGGATTGGGCGTTGAGGTTAAATATGCAATTCACCCAGTTGCTGGCCGGATGCCTGGACACATGAACGTATTATTAGCCGAAGCCAATGTCCCTTATCCTCAGTTATACGATATGGATGACATTAATCCTCAGTTTGACCAAACAGATGTGGCCTTAGTAATTGGGGCTAATGATGTAGTGAATCCAGCAGCTCGTGCAGACCAGAATAGTCCAATTTATGGAATGCCCATTCTGGAGGTTGATAAAGCAAAGCATACTATTGTGATTAAGCGCAGTCTCAGCACTGGTTTTGCTGGCGTGGACAATGATTTGTTCTATAAGGATAAGACCATGATGCTGTTTGGCAGTGCTAAGGATATGGTTGCTAAGTTGGTTTCCGAAGTTAAGCAACTCTAAAGCTTAAATGTAGCTTAAATGTAGCTTAAATGTAGCTTAGATTACTTAAATTTCAGTTTTTTGAGGTGGTTAACCCTGAGCAATGTTCACTGGTTAATAGTTCTGCAAGTTTGGTGGAACAAACCATTGTTCATTGTTTAGGGATTATTATTTATATGATGCTTACTATTAATCATTTCTTATAGGAATTAGGGAAAATGTCCTTGGTCATGTTGTAATTTTATATCTTATTAAGAATAGACATCTCCAAAAATAAAAAGTAAAATCAATTATTATCCATAAATTATCAATTCTTCTTCCCAGTTAAGTGTTCCCAGTTAAGTGTTCCCTCTTTTCTAGAGATATCTAATAGTATTTTTATAAAAGTGTTTGTATATTCACAGTATATTGTGTTAGTATGTAAGCGATAATGAGAATAAGTTCGGTTGCAATGTTTGTTTATATTGAGGGTCAATTTCCTGTCGTTATTGGCAAGCTTCTCTCCGAAGTCTAAATCTCTACATATCTCTAAAATTTGGGAGAAAATCTATGTCAATTTATGTAGGTAACTTATCCTACGAGGTCACACAAGATGACCTAAGTGAAGTTTTTAAGGAGTATGGTACTGTCAAGCGGGTTCAGTTACCAACTGACCGTGAAACAGGTCGTCCCCGGGGCTTTGGCTTTGTCGAAATGAGTACAGAGGAAGAAGAAACTGCTGCTATTGATGCGCTTGATGGTGCTGAGTGGATGGGTCGTGATATCAGAGTTAATAAGGCAAAGCCCCGTGAAGATAGAAAATCTGGTGGAGGTTACAATCGCAGAGGCGGTGGTGGTGGTCGCTACTAAATCATAGAAAGCTAATTATTAGGTTAAATTAATTCCTATAGTTGTTTAGTTTTGTAGAAGCAGGTTTGGATAAATGATTTGGTTTTCACCAAAATTTCTGACTCAAACCTGCTTCTATGTCAATTTTTCAGTAATAACTTTGTAGGGACGTTCTATCCAACGTCCCTAATTTAATGACTCGTTTTCTTTTCTCTGATTTCTTTCCGTAGATACGATAAATATTTATAGTAATGAGCGCTGGTATATTTAGGGCTTGTTCAAAAAGTATGAAAATAGTTGATTTTTTATTCAAATAAATCTGATAATAATTTTTTATTATTATAATCTGTTCAACCATAAGTTGAAATGATTAAACAGACTACAAAAATAGCTTTTTCTCCAAAAAAGTATAAAAAGAGAGAAAAAGCCTCTTTCAAGAGGGTAGAAAGATTGATTACCAAGAAAGCAATTGCGATCGCGGTCATGGAAGTTTTAGAAAGTTTTGCCATCACTTTCTCCAAACTAAATCCTCTTTTTGCTTGTCCGAATTTGCCCTGAATATGATTCCGTAATCTTTCATCTAATTGAGCTTGTTTCTTTTGTTCCTGATCAATATTTTTTGGTGGTCTTTCCAAAGGAGGGCTGCTGATTCTAATACCTTTCTCTTTACAGAATTGTCGGTTATTCTCTTGTTCTGTAAATTTGGTCTGCATGAACTGATTCTGGGTAATAACCTGTTGAATTTTTCAACTCTTCTACTTGAGCCTTTAAATCTCCTGATTCATTATAGTTATCCCAACTTATTCGGTGTAAAAATACATATCCATCAATACAACTTGCAGGGAGATTGAAGTGTCGATAAAATCATGAACATATACACATGTAACCGGATTTTATATAACATAAGTTACGATAAAATTACAGCAGATTCCGAAGTTATGAAGTTCAGAAATATTAATTATGGCCTGCTGAAAAAGTCTTTTGGTTAAGGTAGGGAGTAGGGAGTAATATGACGTTATAAATAAACCCACCTCTAACCCCTCCCAGGAGGGGAACTCAGGAGTCAACCCACCCCTAACCCCTCCCAGGAGAGGAAAAGCAGGAGGAAGTTTTTTTATCGCGCTCTGATCCGGACATGATATAAACCCACCCCTAACCTCTCCCAGGAGGATAAGTTAGGAGGAATGGGAGTTATAGAAGATTAGGGACGCCCTTATGCAACGTCCCTACGACTCCTGTCTCCTGACTCCTACCCCCACCCATAAGACTTATTCAGCAAGTCTTAATTATAAAGCTTTGTAGTGCGGGTCGGAAAGCCTGCGACTGGTGTACCTCATAAAAATGGAAAGTGCTGTAAATAAAAAATTTAAACTAATTATTATGAAGCAAATCGTAGAATTTCCTCTAGAAGATGGTGACTTTATTCTCATAGAAGTAGATGCACCTCCTCAACCAGTTGATGACCGTATTGGCGTAACAGACGATGTGATTCGGAAGGCTAATAAAAGCTTTGATTCGGCGATGGAAAAAATTAAACCTGTGGCTAATACTATTATTGAAAAAGTCAGAAGTATGAATCAACCTGCTGACGAAATAGAAGTAAAATTTGGAATTAAATTAAGTGCTGAAATGGGAGCAGTTATTGCTTCTGGAGAAGCAGAAGTTAATTATGAAATCACTCTAAAATGGCATCATAAATAATGAGTAAAATGTTTAAATTTGACCGCTCTATTGTCAGAATTTATTCTCGGTTAAACCAAGTCAAAGGAGCCGGTTTTTTAGTATCTGAAAATCAAGTTTTGACTGCCGCCCATGTGGTATCTTTGGCATTAAACGTCAATAGTAATACTTTGGAAATACCAACCACAGAAGTTAAGTTAGATTTTCCCCAAGTTGCACCAGGGAAATTTATGACTGCTAAAGTAATTTTTTGGTTGCCTGTTAATCCAGATAAAGCTTTAGAAGATATTGCTGTTTTGGAATTAACGACTATTCCTGATAATATTTCCCCAGTCCGGTTGATGACTTCTGAGGAATACTGGGGGCATAATATTCGTGCTTTTGGGTTTATCAGGGGTAAGGAATATGGTGTGTGGGCTAATGGGGTTTTACGGGATAGTAATGCTAAAGGTTGGGTACAACTAGAAGATACTGACCACAGTGGTTATGTTTTGGAGGAAGGTTTTAGTGGTACTCCTGTTTGGGATGAATTTTTAGAGGGTGTGGTGGGAATGGCTGTTGCTGCCGAAAAACAACGACTGGATGCTAGGGTAGCGTTTATTATTCCGACTAATTTATTGATGGCAGCATGGCCTCAGTTACAGGAGCGGTTAATTGCTAGTTGTCCCTATAAGGGTTTGTTTGCTTTCCAGGAGGGTGATGCTGCATACTTTTTTGGGCGGGAGGTGTTCACTGAGCAGCTTGTGGCGGCAGTGGCACAACAACAATTTGTGGCGGTCATTGGGCCTTCTGGTAGTGGTAAGTCTTCGGTGGTATTTGCGGGGTTGGTTTCTCGGTTGCGTTCTCAAGGGAATTGGCAAATTGAAAAGTTTCGCCCGAAAGCTTATCCTTTTGATGAGTTAGCCCGTGCTTTGATTCGTTTGAAACAACCGGAAAAGGAGGAAACTGGACAAGATATTGATGCTTTGCAACTTTCTAGCATTTTGGAATCAAAGGAGTCAACCCTATCAACTTGGTTATCGTCTATTTTAGAGAAACACCGAGGTAGTCGTTTGTTGTTGGTGATAGACCAATTTGAAGAAATTTATACTCTTTGTTCTGAGCAGGAAAAGTGTCTATTGTTTTTGGAAAGGTTGTTTAATGCAGTGGTTAATATTCCGGACTTGAGTTTGGTTATTACTCTGCGGGCTGATTTTTTGGAGTATGCTTTGTCTGACCGTTTGTTGGCGGATGCTTTGCAGGGTCTCTCCCCCAGCCCCCCTTTGAAAGGTTGGGAGAATATCTCCCCCAGCCCCCCTTTGAAAGGTTGGGAGAATATCTCCCCCAGCCCCCCTTTGAAAGGTTGGGAGAATATCTC
>NZ_JAYKGW010000050.1:0-42287 GCF_035285525.1 Okeania sp.
TTGAGGTTGAGAATTTAATATAAATTTTGAGATGGCTGTAGTTACATTTTCTGGATTTAAACCACCTGCTAATAACCAAGGATAAGTAGGATGAAATTGTGCAATAATTTCCCAATTTAAAGTTTTGCCAGTACCTCCTAATTTATCTGGAGCATAAGCATCTAGAAGTAATGTATCAACATAATTTTTATAAATATTTGCTTTGGTTAAATCTTCAGAAGATTTGATTCTCATCGCTTTAATTATTTCTACATTTGGTATTGACTGACGTAGTTGATGACAAAATTCTGGAGATTCATCTCCATGTAGTTGTATTCCATTTATTTTTGTATGAGTAATTATTTCTGATAATAAGTCGATTTTGGCATTAACAAATACTCCGATTTTATCAATATTTTTTGGTAGTTTATCCACAATATTTCTGATGTTTTCTGGAGTAATATAACGGGGTGATTTAGGAAAACAGATAAATCCTAGAGCTGTTGCTCCTATTTGAGCGATCGCTTGTCCTTGCTCTGGTTTTGTAATTCCACAAATTTTGATGCGCATTAATTTTACCTAATGGAGTGAGACAGCTAATGGGTTAGAATAATTAATAATTAATAATTAATAATTAATAATTAATAATTATCTATTCTGATCAAGAAAAGGATTAGCTAAAAGAAATTTTTTTTGTTTTTCTTGGTTGATTGGATATGACGCAGTGTTTTTTCTCCATGAATGGAGAGCTTTATGCCTTTATTTTTCGGTAAATTAAGGCAAGTGGGTTTATATAATCTTAGGTTTAGCATTAAAATTTTCAACTAAAATCTGCCCTTACAATTGCAATATTTTAGGTGTTTTAGTTTGTTACGATGGTAACTAAATTTTAGATTTTTGTATCAAAACTTAAAGTTATTGTTAATTATTAAAACAAATTGTAGCTTTTAGTTGAACCTTTTTGATAATTTGCCAAGTATAAGTTTATTTAGACACCACGCCATTGGGCGAGGTATTTTAAATTAACTCCAAATCTTTTTAATTTCAGGAGATAAGAATTTGATTTATTCTGACTTAATTTTAGCAGTGCAATCTCATCCTCTTTCTGCGGAGTGGTCGCCAAAAGTGGCAATTGTCATGATAACTTGTAATATAGTAGCGATTGTGATTGGCTACTATGCTATTTCTAAGAAAAATCGTGGACAAGGACCTGATTTACCTGTATCCTTACCCGCAATTTTTACTGGGTTTGGAATACCAGAATTATTAGCTACTACCAGTTTTGGTCATATTTTGGGAGCAGGAATGATTTTAGGGCTTGGTAGTGCTGGTATGTTATAGAATAGATATAACCTGATTTTAGTTATGAAGTATAGGGGGGTATTTTCTTGACAAAGAAAAGACTTCCCTATTTTTAGTCTGTAATTTTAATAGATGTATAAACCAAGTATTGATTGTTATTTTTGACCAAAAAATCTTGTCTCAAGTCTCCCTTTTCCAGGAGATAAAAAAGAAAACTTAGTATTGTAAAGTATTTTTAGTCTCCTATTTCAGTAAGAGGCACTGATAACTGATAACTGATAAATTGCTTAACTACTGATCTTATACTAATTCCTAAAAGTAGTGCTATACTTGGGTCATACTTCAGTTATTAACTAATCACCACAAACAGAATCACTTCTTTGCTAACTTTAGCTAAGTTAATGTTAATTATTCTTATGTTTGCTTCTCCCCTACTCCCCTACTCCCTTATTCCCCTACTCAACAAAATGTAGAAAAGTTTTTGAGAAATGGTATTACACTTTGCTGATGCAGTACAGTACCCTCTAAACTTACTCAGTTAGTTAATAAATATAGTCATATAAAAGAGGAAATAGGGAACAGAGAAACAAGTGGAATAATTGATAACTTCTAGAGCAGAATTGATTTTAATTGTTATTTTTGGATATGTCTAATTTTATTATCTTTAAAAAATAGCTAAATACTTGAAACTCAAGATTTCAGAAGCGGAAATTAAGTGGGTGAAAACAGAAGACAAGATAGGTAGAGGTAGGCACGAAAAAAACTAACTATCTAAACTTTCATACTGAAGACTTAATATAACTTTTACTAATTCAATTATATTTTGATATTGTTTTTATAAATTTAATTAGCCTCATTTTTCCCAGATTGTGACAAATTATTTCACGAGCTTGCGTTATTTCAGAAATTTGGTATCATACCCTGTACATAAGGTATTGTGCCAATGTTGTGTCTAAACTTGAGAAAAGACTAACTTTTAACACGAAAAATAAAGATGGGAGTTTGGTAGCCTCGCCTTTTATGTATCGGGGCGGAAAAACGACTCAGGGGATTTTAATCGCCGTGAGTCTTAAAACCAACTCAATTGCTCTCCCTCTGTTCCTTTGAATTTACGACTACGTTTGGTTTGAGTTTGAGTGGCTTGAGCAGAAAAGTCAGAAGTATCAAAAAGGTTAAGCTGAGTAGGATTAATTGGCTGATTAATTGCTGGTTTGACAACTTTAACTTTTTGATTAACCAGTTCTCCAAACCCATAATTAAAGCCATCAGATTTATGTATTATCGTTAATCACATTTCAAATTTAGCAATTTTGAGCGGAGAAAAATAAGCTCAAAAAAACAAAATTCAGGCAATTACAAATATTCAAGAAATTATCTAATTTGACAAAATGATAGATATGAGGTATTTAGCTAAGATATTTAATATCTATAGTTGTTCAAGTTAAGAATGAGACAAATGTTTCTTGCTATGAAAAGGTTTCAGCCGAAAAAGTGTTTCATTCTTAAATTAAATGGTTATAAATAGGGTTGGCGCTCAAAAGTCTGATGGTGGAGGTAGGGAGTAGGGAGTTGTAGGGACGCCTTTATGCAACGTCCGTATAGAGTTAGAAAGAATAGGAGTTACAGAGGAAGTATTTGAAAAAATAGTTCCTTATTTTTTCTGTCTTAGTTAACGTAAAATGCTCAGTTTTTCAATCCTCACCATCTAAAAAATTGCACTTTTTTCGACCATAAAAAGACTTCAATCATTAGTATGTAAAGACTTTGATATTTAATCAGCAAGCCCTAATTATATGGGTAAGTATTCAGCCGTCAGCTATCAGCTATCAGCTATCAGAAGAGTGCTTTTAATCTTTGATAAAAGCTTTATTAATTGAGCCAAAAAAATCTTACTAAAAAAGTCAGTCCACTTGATATTAGAGTCTATTTTCATTGAAATAATCTCCTTAAACACAGGATTTCTTTGCTGTTAACGTTAGCAAAGCTCCTCTGCAAGAGGCACTTCCGACCCAGGAAGTTGGCTGAGGTGCTAATAGCTGTTTGCGCAGCATTCCCTATGCGAAATGCTTACTTATATGGTATGACTTTGTAATGACTTTACATATAATCTTCCTAATTACTGCAAAGATCAAAAACATTGTTTCAGCAAACCCTATTTACTTTTTCCTCCTTCTTTATTCCTTACTTCTACCAATTAAATTTCATACCTAAATATTCTTCTAAACGTTGATTATGAATTTGAAAATAATCGTTTAATTTTTGTCGAAGTGATTCACTGATAGATGAATAGGAACCAGCATTTAATTTAGGATAATTTGGAATTTCATAATCTGGCAAATCTAGAAAATTGAAAACTTGTTTCATTGTGTTTTTCGGGTTACTATAAAACTCTTCACTTTTCAAAATTAGTAACTGTTCTCTGGGAAAAATAGCTAACCATTTCTTGAGAAATTCTACATATACACCAGCAGCTATATAATCTCCTGCATAATTCCAATAATAAGGATTAGAAATTTGCCTTAGTTTTTCAAGTTGAGAATTAAGAGCTATTTCACAAGAACGAAATTCTTGATTTAAACGTACTTGATGATAGTAGTGAGAAACTGCTCGATCTACAGGGTTTCTTAGTATTAAAATTAGCTTAATTTTGGGAAAGAAATGGAAAATTCTACAGGGAGCATATTCAGCATCAAAATAGGTAGTGCTTGCTTCTCCAGTTAGAAATTTTTTTGAGTCGGAAATAGGAGGAAAATGTGCCTGATACCAGTCTATACCTCTATGGAAATAAAAAGACCAAAAATGTATTTCTTTTTTGATGGAAGGTAAAATTTGGGGATGTTTTGTTATGTAGTTATAAAGAGAGGTAGTTCCTCCTTTACCGACTCCAATAATGAGAAAGTTTGCTGGAGATAATTGTTCTAAGTTCCAATGTTTTTGAACAAAGATAGGACGAGATTTATTGACGTGATTTTTACAAGCTTTTTGATAATATTTTATTGCTTCTTTAGTTTTACCTATTTGAGTTAAAGCTTCTGCTAAATTTAGGTAAATGGAAACTGAATTATTTTGACGTTCAATAAATTTTTGAAATAAATTTATTGTCTCTTCAAGTTTGTCTAGTTTTTCAAAAGTTTCCCAGAGACGAGTATCAGACCACCAAGCAAAATCAGGATTTAATTCTATAGCACGATGGTAAGTAATGGCAGCTTCTAACCATTTTTTTTGTTGGGTTAATACTAATGCTAGATGATAGTAAGATTGACTATTTTGTTTTGTTTTAACAACAGAATAAAATGAGTTTAATTGTTGTTCTAATTGAATTTTTTTTCTGAATATTTTGGCGATTTCTTGATATAATTCTGTTTGCTTTGGTGATATTTCTAGTAACAAATAATAGATAATAATTGCTCCAGGAATTTGATTTGCTTGTGCTAGAGAATTTCCTAATTCTAGATATAGTTCTGGATTTTTTCTGATAATATTTAGTGCTTTTTGGTAAATAGGATATTGGTCTGGGTTTTGAATTGCATGACAGTAATAATTGATAGTTTTATCTAAATTTGATTGAGAAATTTGAGCAAAAGCATCTCCTAATTGAAGGAACATCCAAGGTAAATGAGGTTTAGTCTGAGCAACTTCTAAATAAGTAGCGATCGCTTCGTCTAATCTTTTTTGTTTTAGTAAGACATCTCCTAAACATTGGCGATACCAAGTAACTTTTGGATTGAGTTTTATTGTCTGACGATATGCAATTTCTGCTGCTTCTAGTTTTCCAGTTTGAAAGAGAATTTCTGCTAATTTTTGGTGAGTTCCTTTAACTTCTGGTTTGAGTTTTATTGCTGTTTGATAACAAGTAATTGCTTCGGCAAATTCTCCTACGTTAACCAGGGCTTCCCCTAATTTATTATAATCCCAATAACTATCAGGTTTAAGTTTAATGGTTTGGCGGTAAGCGATGACAGCTTCTGACCATTTTTCTAGTTTAATTAAGGCATTTCCTAAGTGGTGGTAAGACCAAGGAAAATCAGGATTTAGTTTGATAGTTTGACGGTAAGCAATAACAGCTTCTGACCACTTTTTTAGTTGAGTTAAAGCTTCTCCTAATTTATAGTAAGACCAAGAAAAGTTAGGGTTTGATTTGATGGCTTGGCGGTAGCTAGTAATAGCTTCTGACCACTTTTTTTGTTCTAGGAATTTTTCTCCTAAGTCGTAGTAATTTATTTCCATATTAATCCTATTTTATTTGTGAAAAAAACTGTAGGCGTTTGGTCTCCAAACCTAAGCAAAAATGGGATTTAGAAACCAAAACCCTGAGATAAGATATTACAACTTTTATTCATAACTTTAAATTCTCCTTGCCAATTAATTCTTCCTTATTTTTAGGGAATAGGGAACAGGGAAAAGGTAAGAGTTTCCGTTTTTTTTATCTACTTTTTGATTGGTAACAACCTATTTAGGATTAATATATGCAATGGATTTATTGGTGAGGTACATCTACGCGGGCAAAATGCACGGTTCCCGAAAAATCGTACTGGGAATATTTCATTATTAATATTTGTACTTCAGATACTTGAAATTTGCTGTATATATTCTCTCTTCCTTCTTCCTTCTTCCTTTTTCCTTTTTCCTTTTTCCTCAATTTTCCCAATTAAATTTCCTACCCAAATACTCTTCTAATTTTTGATTATGAGGTTGAAAGAAATTGCTTAATTTTTGATGCAATGATTTACTGATAGGTGGATAGGAACCTAAATTTAATTTCTTATAATCAGGAACTTTATAATTTGGCAAACCAAGAAAGTTAAAGACTTGTTTCATTATAATTGTGGGAGTGCGATAAAATTCTGCTGTTGATAATATCAGAAATTGTTTTGACGGAAATCTAGTCATCCAATTTTGGATAAAATCTATATATATTCCAGTGCCTAAATAATATAATCTATGATGCCAATAACTACTATCTAAGGGAGAATTTTTATAAATCATTTCCCAAGTTTCTAACTCCTCATTTAATGCAGTTTCTAGATCGCGATTTTCTCTATTTATTCTCAACCAATGATAATAATGAGAAATAGCTCTATCCACAGGATTTCTCAACATAATAATTAACTTAATTTTTGAGCAATAACTAAACATTCTTTCTGGCGCTTCCCAATTTCCTAAATAACTTGGACTTGCTTCTCCAGTGATAAAATTTTGATGGTTAGGAATGGCAGGAAAATGGGAGAGATACCAATTTATGCCTTTGTCAAAATTCATCGACCAAAAATTTATTTCTTTCACCACTGGAGACAAAACTTGAGGATGTTGGGTTAGATAACTAAATAAAGATGTAGTTCCTCCTTTTCCTACTCCAATAATTAGAAAATCAGGATTTTTAACTTCTTTTAAATGCCACTGTTTTTGGAAAAGATAGGGGTGAGATTTTATGGTTTGTTGGTAACAAGCAGTTTGGTAACAAATAATTGCTTCATTGATTTTATTCTGTTTTGTCAGAATTTCTCCTAGATGTAAATAAGATAAAAATGAATCTGGATTTTTGTTAATAAATTGCCGATATAAATTGACTACTGTATCTAATTTATTGCAGCGGTCTAAAGTATTCCATAAATTATAATTTGACCAAGATAATTCTGGATTAATTTCTATGGCATGGAGATAAGATATAGCAGCTTCCTCCCATTTTTGTTGCTCAATAAAAGCATCTCCTAAAAATTGATGGATTTCGGAAATATTGGGTTGAAGAGAAATAGCTTTTTGATAAGAGGCGATCGCTTCTTCTAATTTTTTTTGTTTGACTAGAGTATTTCCTAAGTAATTCCATAACCAAAAATTACTGGGATTTTTTTGAATTTCTTGGCGATAAATAGTTTCTGCTTTTTCCCATTTATCTTGTTTCAGAAATACATTCCATAAAGATATTTGCGGTCTATCTATTTCTGGAGAAAGTTGGATTGCTTTTAAGTAATTAAGAATAGCTGCTTCTAATTTTCCTGTATTTTCCAGAACATCTGCTAATGAATTATAAGACCAATAATAATTAGGATTAATTTCTATGGCACGACGATATGCTGTTATAGCTTCTGACCAATTTTCTAGTTTGGCTAAAGCATCTCCTAATGAGTTATGAGACCAATAAGAATTAGGATTAATTGCTATTGCTTGATGATATTTGGTAATAGCTTTTGTTTCTTTTTCTTGTTTTAAGAAAACTTCTCCTAAATTATGGTGAGCAAAGTAAATTTCGGGATTTATTTCTACTGCTTTTTCGAGAATAATTTCTGCTTCATCTAATCTACCTAATATAATTAAAGTTTCCCCTAATTTATTGTGAGACCAATAAGAATTAGGATTAATTGCTACTGCTTTTTGATAGGCAGTTACTGCTTCATGTAAATTATTTTGATTAGTTAGTGCTTCTCCTAATTTTTCATAAGATAAATAAAATCCGGGATTTAGTTTAATTGCTTGTCTGAATGCTGTAGCAGCTAAATCCCATTTTGATAATTCTAGAAAACTCTCTCCTAGTTTTTGATATGACCAAGAAAAGTTAGGGTTAAGTTCTATGGCACGTTGATAATAATTTACAGCTTTTTCCCACTGTTGAAGTTGCATTAATGCTTCCCCTAATTTGTGATGAAACCAGGAAAAATTAGGGTTCAGTTTAATTCCATCTTGGTAAATAGTAATAGCTTGGGAAAATTGTTTTTGTTTGAGGTAAATATCTCCCAATTTTTGGTAAATTTCCCAATGTTCAGGTTGCAGTTCTATAACTTTTTCATAACAGGCGATCGCTTCGTCTATTTGGCTTTGGGATAAATAATTTTCTGCTTGTTTTTGGTTTTGCAGTGCTATAGTTTGTAAGTCTTTATTTGAGGGCATAAAAGTCATTTCAGTTATTAGTTATCAGTTATCAATACCTCTGACTAAATCCAGAGACTTGAAATACTGAAGCTCATTTTTTTTCATCCTCTTAACAGGATTCGTCAAAAGTAATCTGAGTAATTTCTGAGGCAAAAATTTAGCTATGTCAAAATGTGAAAGTCGAAATTAACCTCTGAGCAGAAATTTACTTTTCCTTTTCTAGAAAGTTCCGAGTTAAAAGTTAGGCGACTCATTTTTTTTAAGCTTTCTAGTATCTGGATTGAAGTCCCTAATAAATCTCATCATCGGATAAATATGTATTTGTTTTTTATCCTATATATTCCTTGACTAAATATGTGTAATTAATTTGGGAAAAATGCTGACACAAAACCTTGTTAATCCCAATTAAATTTCATGCCAAGATACTCTTCTAATTTTTGATTATGGGGTTGAAATAATTCAGAAAGTTGACCGCGCAAATGAGTATCTATTGGAGGATAAGAACCAGGGTAGTAATTTTTATATTCTAAAAGTTGATAATTTGGTAAACCTAGAAAATCAAAAACTTGTTTAGTTGTCGCTGCCGGATTTTCATACATATCCTCACTCTTTAATATTAAAAACTGTTTTCTTGGAAATATATTCATCCATTCTTGGAGAAAATATAGATATAAACCTAGACCTAAATACCTAGTTTTTTTACCTTGGAGAAAACTAGGACTGGTTTGAGACTGATTTATCATTTTTTGCAATATTTTTGTTTCTAAAGCTACTACTTCTGCAAAACTTCTTTGTTCTTGTCCTAGTCGTTTATCCATATAGTAGTGAGAAACAGCTCTTTCTATAGGATTTCTCAATATAGCAATTAACTTAATGTTGGGAAAATAACTAAATACTTTACTTGCTGCTTCTACAGAATAAATATAGTTAGGAGTTGCTTCTCCTGTCAGAAAGTTTTGCTGTTCTGGAATAGCTGGAAATTGGGATAAATACCAATTAATTGTCTTGTAAGAATTAACATGAAAAAAGTACAGTTCTTTTTCTACAGCAGGTAAAACTGAGGGATGTTTAGCTAGATAAAAATAAAGAGATGATGTACCACCTTTAATTGCACCAATAATCAAAAAATTTGGTTTGCCTACTCCTGTTCTTTCTCCATATTTATTGATAAATTCTGGATGAGTTTGTGCTAATTTTAAGTGTAAAACTTTTTGATAGTAACTGGTAGCCTCCTGAATTTTATTTTGTTTAGCTAAAATATTCGCTAAATTCAGATAATGCTCAGGAAATTTTGGCTTAATCTCAATAGCTTCTTGGTAACAGTTAATCAATTTATTTAATTGATTTTGATCTAATTTAACTAACTGGTAACTATGAATCGATCTGAGCTTATTATAAGCCATAAAAAAATCAGGTTGTAGTTGAATAGCTTTAATATAACAAGCGATCGCCTCATCTGAATTTCCTGTTTCTAAAAGAGCGTCTCCTAAGTCTTTATTAAACCAAGCTAAATCTGACTTTAAATTGATAGCTTTTTGATAATAAATAATTGCTTCATCTATTAATCCTTTTTTGTGCAGCACATATCCTAACTGATAATAAAACCAATAATAGTCAGGATTTTTTTTCAGAGCAAGTTTATAGTTGACGACTGCTTCATCCCATTTTTTTGTTTTGAGTAATACTTCCCATAAATTATGGTAGTACCAATAAAAATCCGGCTGAATATCTATAGCTTTTTGATAAGCTAAAACTGCTTCATCCCACTTTTTTAGTTTGCTTAAAGCTTTCCCTAAACTGTTGTAATCATTTGGGATATTTGGGTTTATCTTTATCGCATATTCATAAGCAGTTACAGCTTCATCCCACCTTTTGAGTTCTATTAAAACCTCACCTAAATTTTTATATAACTCCTCAGAATTAGAATTAGTCTTAGTGGCACGACGATAATAAACCACAGCTTCATCCCATCGTTTTAATTCCTTTAATGCTTTGGCAATTTTGTGATAAGACCAGGGAAAATTTGGTTCTAATTCCATGAATTTATCATAATTATTTACAGCTTCATCCCACTTTTGTAATTGGATTAATACTTCTGCAAGTTTGTGATAAGACCAAGGAAAATCTGGTTTTAATTCTATAACTTTGCGAAAAGCAATTGCCGCTTCGTTCCACTTTTTCAGTTCCATCAATGCTGTGCCTAATTTTTGGTAATACCAAGGAAAATTAGGATTATTCTTGATAGCATTGCGGTAACTAATGGTTGCTAAATCCCACTTTTTTTCTTGAAAATATAGATTAGCTAGATTAGAATGAGATTGACTAAAATGGGGATTAATTACAATGGCTTTTTGATAATATTCCTGGGCTAATTCTTGATTGCCCATAGCTTCAAGTACCTGGCCTTTAGTATTACAAACTAACGCCAAATATTCTAGTTTTTCTAATGCTTGATTACAAAATATCTCAGCTTCATTTAATTTTCCTTCTGCTAAACAAGATTGTGCTTTCTGGTTTAAATCTATTACTGATATTTCCTGGTTCACAGTATTTTCTCCTGGTAATTATCTATTACAGCCGATTCTACTTTTGTGAGGTACACCCACGCGGGCTAGGAACTTTTAATTATTAATCTTAATATTTGTACTTCTTATACTTGGAATCTGCTGTAAATATACAGCAAGCATTCAGCTATTAACATTCAGCTATCAGCTTTTAAAATAATTCAGCAAAGACTAAGATTAACTGACAGAAATATTTCATTGATAACTTTTAATTCTCGTTAGATTGATACCTTATAAGTTTTTGTCTTATCTAAACTGTAATACTTACCAAAAATCAAGGGTATTCTTTTTCAAGTATTTCAGAAACTGTCTTAAACTTATAACCTTGAACTGTCAATGTTTCAAGAATAATTTCTGTTGCTTTTACTGTTTTGGTACGATTATCGTGCATTAAAATAATTGCACCTGGTCTAGCATTTTCTATGACATAATTAGCAATTGTTTCCCAGTCATTTTCTTTTACATAATCCTTCGAGTCAATATTCCACAGAATCATTTTCTTTTTCATCTCTAATATCATATCAATTAGAGAGAAACTACTCAGACCAAAAGGAGGTCGAAATCTAATTTTATGAGTAACACCTAACTGCTGTAAAATTTCATCAGTTTTGGCAATTTCTGCTTTGATTAATTCTGGAGATTCCTGAGATAAATCTAAATGAGAATAGGAGTGATTAGCTAATTCATGCCCTTTAGCTAATATTAATTTCCCTAATTTTAGATGATTTTTCAGATTTTTACCAAGAGCAAAGAACGTAGCTTGAGCTTGATAAAAATCTAATATATTGAGAATTTGATTAGTATAGGGAGGATTCGGCCCATCATCATAAGTTAAGGCAATTACCTTTTCTTTTATAGATACTTGTTTAATCCCAAAAAATTCATAATTTGGTTTTATTTCTAAAACTTTTTGGAAACATTTTCTGGCTTCAGACCATTTTTCTTGTCGCATATAAATATCTACTAATGCTTCATAGCTTGAAAAAGATTCTGGAAAGATTTGTAAGGTTTTTTGATAATTAGTTATTGCTGCTTCTAGCTGACCTAATGTTTGGAGAACATCCCCTAATTTTTTGTATAGTTTTTCTGTTGGTTGATAACTAATAGCTTGTTGATATATTGCTACAGCATCAGACCATTTTTTTTGTTTCGTTAAAGCTTCTCCTAAACCATAGTAAGACCAATCAGAATCTGGTTTAATTTTAATTGCTTGACGGTAGGCAGATATGGCTTCATTCCATCTTTTTAGTTGTAGAAAAGTATTTCCTAAATTGTGGTGAGCAAAATGTAAGTTAGGGTTAATTTCAATTGCCTGTTGATAAGCTGTTATAGCTTCTTCATATCTAGATAGTTTAGATAGAGCTTTTCCTAAATTATAATAATACCAATAATTATTCGGATGAATTTCAATAGCATTTTGATATATTTCTACAGCTTCCGACCACTTTTCTAGTTTGATGAATTTTTCTCCTAACTCAGTATATAACTTAGGATTAATATTCACTGCTTGACGATAAGCTGCTAAAACTTCTGCCCAATTTTCGAGTTTTATTAAGGCATCCCCTAGATTTTTGTAAGCTAAATCTATATCTGGTTTAAGTTTGATAAAGTGACGATAAGCACTAACAGCTTCCTCCCACTTTTTTAGTTTTATAAAAGCTTGCGCCAGTTTATTATAAGGCCAAGGAAAATTTGGTTTGATTTTAATAAAATTACGATAGGCATTAATAGCTTCCTCCCAATTTTTCAGTTCCATAAAAGCATCACCTAGTTTATTGTAAGACCAGGGAAAATTTGGTTCTATTGCTATAACTTTACGATAGGCATCAACAGCTTCATCCCATCGTTTTAACTGTAGTAATGCTTCTCCTAATTTAGGGTAATACCAAGGAAAATTAGGATTTAGTTCTGTAGCTTTTTTATAAGCAATCACAGCTTCATCCCATCGTTTTAACTGTAGTAATGCTTCTCCTAATTTGTGGTAAATTTCTCCCTTATTTGGGTTTAACTGAATTGCTTGATTATAATGTTCAATTGCTGCTTGCCATTGTTGCTGTTGGGAAAATAAATCACCTAAATTAATATAAGGTTCTACTAGGTTAAAATTCATAATGATTACTTTTTGATAATATTCCTGAGTTAATTTTTGGACAGAACTATTTGAAGAATTAAAAATGCTCAAACCTTTAGATTTCAATACTTTTGGATTTAATCAGCAGAGCAATAATTATTAATTATTAATTATTAATTATTCATTATTCCGGCTTTTTTGTATAAATAAGATAAGAGTGTATTGCTAGAAATAATCTCTGCTTTACTAACATTTTTCAATGGTTCAAACATAAACTTGTTATAAAGAGGACAGAACAAGTAATTTTTGACATTTAATTTTCCTGGTTTAAGAAACTTTTCCCACTCTTTCCAGGGTACTAACCAAGCCCTTAATTTAACATTATAATATTTATAATTTTTAGCTTCTTTACATATTAATTCTTTTCCTAATTCAGTCCATGAGATATGTTTTCCTGAGTCAAAAATAGCCTCAATTTGATTAATACAAGTTTGCAAAAAATTATGTTGAGGACGAGCAGCAAAGGATGTCAGAGCAAATGCTGAACCCAAAGTTACTAAATCAAAATCTTTTAAATGAGATATAAAATTAGTATAGAGATTTTTAAACACAATTGTATCTAGATCAATCCACATTCCTCCATTATCATTTAATAACTTTATTCTTAGGTAATCTGCTTTATGTGCTGGTAATAATGTTTTGGTAAAAATTCGAGGATGAATTTCTTTGAGATATGCTTTAACATTTTGAGGATTAACTAAAATAACATCTGCTAAACCAGAATGAATTTTCATTGTTTCTAAGCATAATTTTAAGTAGTCTGGCATTTCTTGAGAATAGACATTTTCCCAATATACCCAGATAGTTTTGGGAATATAAGATTCATCTACTTGTTTCAGGGCATAACCTAATTTTTCATGGAATAAATAGTTATTTGGTTTAATTTTTGTAGCTGTTTGATAAGCTGTTATAGATTCATCCCATTTTTCTTTTTGAGCAAGAGCATCTCCTAAAATTTGATAAAACGAAGGTAAATTTGGATTGGTTTCTATCACAGTTTGACACTCTATAATAGCTGCATCTAATTTTCCTATTTTTAGTTTAATTTCAGCTAATTTTCGCCGAATTTCCCAAATATCTGATTTGATTTCTATCACTTTTTGATAATATTTTTCTGCTGATTCTAAGTCTCCCTTTTGCTCAAAAATATCTCCTAATTTTTTGTAAGACCAGGGAAAATTAGGGTTAATTTCTATAGCCAGGCGAAAATTACTAATAGCTAAATTTAATTCTCCTCTTTCTTGAAATATTTTCCCTAGTTTATGGTGAACTGCCCAAAAGTCAGGTTTCAATTCAATTGCTTTTTGATAATAATTTATTGCCCCGTTGAAGTCTTTTGTTTTCAGTGAAATATCTCCTAAATTTTGATAAGCATTTGCCAAAAAAGGATTTAATTCTATGGCTTTCTGGAAATAAGCGATCGCCTCTTCTATCTCATCATTTTCTAAACAGTTTTTTCCCTGTTTTAAATATTCTGATGCTTGAGGATAATATGCTTCTAAAGTCAATGCTTGTTCTTGACAATCTCTAGCTAATTCAACTTTTCCTAATTCCTGCCAAATTTTTCCTAAATTCCGATAAAAACCAGGAATATTTGGTTTAATTCCTATCGCTTCTCGGTAACATTCAATTGCTAACTGCCATTGTTTTTGTTGTGCATATATACTCCCTAAATTAGCATAGCTCTCTGCTAAATTTGGTTGTTGATTTATGGCTTTTATGTACCACTCTTTGGCTTGATTTATTTCACCCATTTTTTGCAGAATATTTCCCAATATTTTACAGGTAGGTGGAAAATCAAGCTCTATTTCTAATACTTGCTGACAAGCTGTTATTGCCTCTTCTAATTTTCCTTGAGTTAAATATATTTCTGCTTTTTGATTTAAGTGAATTACTGAGATTATCTTGCCCATTGTTTTATTTTTGATAAATATTCGTGATATTTAAGTTGATTACTAAGTTGATAATTAAGGTAAGATGATTAGTGATTTTAGCATAAAGTTAAAAGTTAACTAGCTATGAGCTTTTAGCAGCTCTGGGTTAAAATACTCTGCTTCTATCAGCAGGGAACCAACTACTAAAATTAGCTAATAATCTTTTTATTCATAACTTTTAATTGTCCCTAGACATTTATTCCTCCTGCCAATAAAATTAGTTAATCACTATAACAAGGGTAAATTATTTGTGAAAAACATTGTAGGGTTTTTGTCAGATCAAGCTCATTTTCAGTTGGATGTGGAGACCAAACTACTACAATAAAATCTTACAACCAGTTTAGGATTGCTATAATTACTGATAACTAATAGCTGAATACTTACAAATACACAACTATAATATTACAAACTTTTATGACTCCTAAAGTAAGCGTAATTATTCCGGTTTATAACTGTGAACTTTACATCGCCCAAGCAATTGAAAGTGTCTTGAATCAAACTTATACTGACTATGAAATTATTGTTATCAATGATGGTTCCACAGATAATACCTATCAAATATTACAACCATACATGACAAAAATTCGTTATTTTTATCAAGAGAATAAAGGATTATCTGCTACTCGTAACCAAGGCATAAAAATGGCAAAAGGAGAATTAATTGCTCTTCTGGATGCTGATGATTTATTTCTGTCTGATAAACTTGAAAAACAAGTAGCTATTTTTGATGCTCAACCAAATATAGGTTTAGTACAAAGTGGGTGGCGAGTTGTTAATGAAAAAGGAGAAAAAATTGAAGATGTTGAACCTTGGCATAAATCTCCAGAATTAGATTTAGTAAGTTGGTTAAAATGGAAAGCTACTAATCCTAGTAGTATGATGTTTCGGAAGGAATGGTTGGAAAGAGTAAATGGGTTTAATGAAGAGTTTCGTAGATTAGAAGATTTTGACATAGTAATTCGATTAGCTTTAGCAGGTTGTCAAGCTACTTGGTTTCCTAAAGTTGCTGTCTGTTATCGTCAACATAGTGGCAATATGACCAGAAATTTACTTGCTCAAATAGCAGTAGAGGAAAAAATTTTAGATGAGCTTTTTTCTAATTCTAATCTACCTTTAGAAATTCAACATTTAGAAAGAGAATTACGCTACGGTTCTCTAATTTGGAATTGTTGGTGTTTATATAAATCTGGCTACTTTGCTGAAATGGCTGATTATTTGCATAAATCTTTAAATTTTTCTCCTGTTTCTGTGCTTAAAACTATCTGTGAATGGCTCTATTATTTTCACTATTATGCTTCTCTAGAAAACTATTCATTTAATTCAGTTTCTTTGAATCAAATACCAGAGTGGCAATTTTTAATAAATAAAATTATGCCAAATGGTTTACCATTGGTGAGCGTGGTTATTCCGACTTTTAATAATGCTGATTATATTGTTAAAGCTATTGAAAGTGTTTTTGCTCAAACTTATACTTTTTGGGAGATTATTGTTGTTGATGATGGTTCTACCGATCGTACTTACCAAGTTTTAGAATCTTACCTTAATCAAATAGACTTTTTGCCAAATTTTCCAACAGGAAATAGACTACAGAAAACAGAGAGAAGTCAAAATTTACCTTCCGACTTTTCCCAGAACTTTCCAACAGGAAACAGACAAGAGAAACCAGGAGCAAATTTTCCCGAAACAGAGAGTAGTCAAAATTTACCTTCTGACTTTTCCCAGAACTTTCCAACAGGAAACAGACTACAGGAAACAGAGAGTAGTCAAAATTTACCTTCCGACTTTTCCCAGAACTTTCCAACAGGAAACAGACTACAGGAAACAGAGAGTAGTCAAAATTTACCTTCCGACTTTTCCCAGAACTTTCCAATAGGAAACAGACTACAGGAAACAGAGAGTAGTCAAAATTTACCTTCCGACTTTTCCCAGAACTTTCCAATAGGAAACAGACAAGAGAAACCAGGAGCAAATTTTCAGGAAACCGGAAGTAACCAAGATTTAACTTTAGACTTTTTGTCAAACTCTTCCACAGGAAATAAACAAGAGGAAGCCGATAAAAATATTCAGAAAAAAGAGAGTAATCAAAATTCAACTTTGACATTTGCCAGAGGTCTAATTAAATATGTATATCAAGAAAATCAAGGACCATCAATCGCTCGGAATTATGGTATAGAAATAGCTCAGGGAAAATATATCGCCTTTCTCGATGCAGATGACTTTTTTCTACCCGAAAAATTAGCCGAACAAGTAGGATGTTTTGCAGAAGATTCAACTTTAACAATGGTGCAAACTGGGTGGAGATTTGTTGATGAGAAAGGTCAGACTATTAAAGATGTAAAACCCTGGGAAAATAGTACGGAATTAGACTTAGAAAATTGGTTAATTTGGCAAGCGACTTTACCCAGTGCGATGATGTTTAAAAGTGAATGGTTAAAAGTTAATGGTGGGTTTGACAAACGATATTTTGGCATTGAGGATTTAGAAATAGTTTTGCGGTTAGCTTTAACCGGAGGAAAAGCGACTTGGTTACGCAAAGTTTGTGTTTGTTATCGACAGCGTAGTAGTAGTGTCTCTGGTTTGGATAATCGACAAAAAATTACTCAGGAATTAGAAAAATTATTAGATGATTTTTTCGATAAACCTAATTTACCTACTGCCATACGTCAAATAGAAAACCAGATAAAATATCGGTCTCTACTTTGGAATTGTTGGCGTTTATATAAGGCTGGTAATTTATCAGAAATGGCTACTTATTTGCAGAAGTCTTTGAGTTATACTTCTGATTCTCCCACAACAGCAATTTGTACTTGGATAGAATTATTTACTAAGCTAGATAGTCAAGAAGGAAATCAATTTAATGCTTATAGTTTTAGTCAGTTGCCAGAATGGAAAAAATTAATTAGTAATATTTTTAATCCAGTTGTGCCGAGGGTAAGTGTAATTATTGCCACCTACAATAATGCTAACTATATTTTAGAGGCGATCGCCAGTATTTTTAATCAAACTTATACGTCTTACGAAATAATAGTTATTGATGATGGCTCTACTGATAATACTCGTCAAATTTTAGAACCTTATTTAGATAAAATTCGCTATGTTTATCAAGAAAATAAAGGAGTCTCTCACGCCAGAAATTTAGGTTTAGAAATGGCGCAGGGAGAATTTATTTCTTTTCTTGATGCTGATGACTTTTTCCTACCAGATAAACTGGCAAAACAAGTAGCTGTTTTTGATAGTCGTCCTTCTCTAGGAATTGTTCATAGTGGGTGGCGTTTAATTAATGAAAAAGGAGAGAAAATTTCGGATATAGAATTATGGCATGGTTCCCTAGAATTAGACTTAGAAACTTGGGTAGTTTGGAAACCTGTAACTATTTCTATGATGTTTCGTAAAAGTTGGATAAAAAGCGCTGGAGGTTTTGATACTCGTTGGCATCATGGAGAAGATATTGACTTAGTTTTGCGTTTATCTATTAATGGTTGTGAGGCAGTTTGGTTGCCAAAAGTTACTTATTGTTATCGTCAACATCAGTGCAATGCTACGAGAAAATCTAGTCAACAAGCTGTTAGTATGATGGCTGTTTTAGATAACTTTTTTGCCAGAGAAAATTTATCAATATCTATTCGTAAATTAGAGGCAAAATCTCGTTATTATACTTTAAGTTGGTTAGCATGGCAAGCACATCGAAATGGAGATTTAATTGAGATGGATAAATATCTAAGAAAAGCTTGTAAATATACTCCTTTATCTATTATAGAAACTATCGATCATTGGGTAGAAAGTTTTCATAATCTTTATCAAGATTATGGTTATGATTTTGATGTTTATAGTTTCACAAATTCAGATGTTTGGCAAAAATTAATGTTAGATATGATTATTAGTATTTGATTAAAAAGAAGGAAGAGGAAAGAAGCAATGAGGAAGAAAGAAATTATAACTGAATGTTTACTTCATTCATTAAAAAGCTAAATGCTTACCTCTTTGTTTTCTAGAACTAACTTGTCTAAGAATATTCATGTATAAACAAACTTCAATAAAGAAATATGTAAGCATTCAGCTATTAGCTGTTAGCCATCAGCAACAAAAACCTCAAGTTTCAGAAAGATATTTAAAGGAATAAAGAAAGTGAAAACTGGCTTTTATAGTCAAATAAAATTTATGATTTTTCGGGAACCTTATAATAATACTTCTATCACAAACTAGAAGCACTCTTGTGATAGCTATTAGCTGACGGCTGTTTGCCCAGCATTCCGCAGGAAATGCTTACAGAAATATTTTTATAGTACAACTATTTATAGAATATTTGCCTATATAAATCTTAAATCGGTTGTGAACATTAAGTTATCAATTAATACTTTACCAGCCAAATAATTAAGCAATTTTTCTCCAAATTTGTGTCAAGATTACCATTGATTTTGCTAACATTAGTCTGTCTTTTTCAGTGATCAGTTTACCCGCCAAATAATTATACAATTTTTGTCAATATTTCCATTGTTTTTGCTGATATTTGTTTATCAAAGTAACTTGACAATTATCTCAGGAAATGCTTACATCAGTTATCAGTCATCAATTAAAAATTTTCTACCCAAATGATTAAACAAATTTTTTCTAAATTTATGTTAATAATTGGATTAGTTTTGCTGATATTTGTTTATCAAAGTACGTTGATAATAAATCCAGCAAACGCTTTAATTAGAAAAATTGAAGAAGCACCTAATCAAATAGTTTATCAAGCCAAATATACCTTAAGAGATGATACAAAAAACTCCTGGCAAATAGTATTCTATAAACGTCTAAAATCAGGTGAAGTAGATACTATTAATTTGCGTTTAGTAGCTTTTCCTGGCAGTGTAGAATTTACTCATCCACAACCTTTAAAAATTAGCTTGAATCAGAATAAAGATAATCAAATATTTCTAGCTAGAGATAATTTTGCCGAAAAAGCACCAGGTAATAATGTAGGTGACTATCAATTTCCAGAAGATTTTTTAAGCCTCGAAACAAGTACAAAACTTTTTCTATATTTACCTTTAAAAGCTCACCAAGAAACAAGAATCAAAATACCTTTCCCAATCTTATTAGAATGGCAAGAAATTATTAGTCATAAATAAAAAATAGGTAAGCATTCAGCTATTCCTACCGAATGCGCTCCCATTCAGCAATATAGTCCTTTGCTCAAACACGGGGTTTAAATGAACATAAACTTTAGAGTTGACTTTTTCAGTAAGATTTTTCGTTTCTTAGTCAATAAAACTTTTATTACAAACTAAAAGCAATAGCTGATAGCTGAATGCTTACAAAAATAGGACTTACGCAGGAGAACCCAGAAACCGAGTTTCTTTGCATAAGTCCTAAAAAAATATAGCAATCTTTAGTAGGTGCTAAAACCTAAACATTGTGCAATAAACTTACTCAATAGTTAAGCTTTCAACCTCAAATTAGATTGCTATATTTTTCGGTTAATATTTAGAAATTATGTAAGCATTCAACTCCTAGCATTCAGGTCTTAGCTCTTAGCTTTTTAATCAATGATGTAGCTTGATAGACTATTAAAATTAACTGATGGACTTTTGCCCATACTTTATAATTCCTTGAAATCTCTCAAATTGCTTTTTATCCTTTAAATGTGATGAAGCTGTTAGCTGATGGCTGATTGCTGAATGCTTACGAAATTATTGATAATAATTACTTTGCCATATTCAAGTAATTATCTCTTTTTCTTAATATCACGAGCCATATTTTTAAAGTCTATTCCATCATTAGAATTACTAACAGTACGAGGTTTAATCTTAGTAGGCTGAAATGTGGAAGATTGGGTAAAACTAGAAGTAGAAGAAGAGGAGGAAGTTTGAGTTTCTGCTCCACTTTCTCTTTTTTGCGTAGAAGAAACAGACTTTTCTGTCTCTCCTTCTATCACATTAAGTTTACCTGCTGCTTTGGGATAACTCCTCTTAACTGTCTTAGATTTCCGCATAAAGTCCACATTACCCATGCTACTTGCACTATCTGAATCTAGGAAGAAAGCTTCCTTCGGTTGATTATCGTCTTTTTTCCCAAACAGTCCTCTGATAAATCCTGTCATTTGTCTTTTCTATCCTATAAAGATATTTTGCTTATGTTAATTTTATATTAAATTTTATCATAATCCTTCATAAAATTTCTCATTTTAAGGAGTAGGGAGTGGATAATTGATAATTGATAATTGATAATTGATAATTAAAATCACTTTCCAATACAAAAGCGACTAAAAGTTACAGCGCTTTCCGTGGTTATGAGGTAGATCAATCGTGGACAAGATCAATATTTTTACCATTTACCATATATCTCATTTGCCCGAAATATGCTGTATATCCAAATTTAGAGAGTGGGTAAATAATGATTATCTAGATCAGAGCAAGACGCTCCCACTGTCGCCAACTGATAACTAATAACTGATATAGGAAGGGAACAAAATGCCCCCCACTATCACAAACTGATAACTGATTTAGGGAGTAGGGAGTAGGGAGTAGGGAGTAGGAGCTAATGGCCATTATGTAGGAAGAGAGCAAGATGCTCTCACTGTAGCCAAATAATAACTGATAACTGAAATTACTTTCCAATACAAAAGCGACTAAAAATTCTATCCAAAACAGACTCCGTTACATCTTCTCCCGTCACCTCTCCCAAAGCATAAATTGCTCCCCTTAAATCTATCGTCCAAAAATCTAAAGGTAAATTATTTTTAATAGTATTTAAACATTGCTCCAAAGATATCTTAGCTCTCCTTAAAGCTGCTGCTTGCCTTTGATTTACTGCAAAATCTAAGTTTTCTACCTCCACATTATCCAAATTTACAGCCTTAATAATTGCTGCTTCCAAATCCTCAATTCCTTCATTATTAATAACTGCTGTAGTCACAATATTTTTAATAGTTTCTGGATAAAAAATTGACTTAATTAACTCTCCCTGAACCAAATCAACCTTATTAATTATCAAAATTAAAGAACGATGTTTTACCTGTTCATAAATAAACTCATCTAACTCCGTCCAACCAGCCTCAGCGTCAATCGTCAATAAAACCAGGTCAGCAGACTTAGCTGCCCCATAGGACCGCTCCACCCCAATTTTTTCCACCCGATCCTCAGTTTCCCGAATACCAGCCGTATCCAAAACCTGCACCGGAATCCCACCCACCACCAAATGGGACTCCACCACATCCCTAGTCGTTCCCGGAAGCTCCGTCACAATAGCGCGATCGCTACGACTCCAAGCATTCAACAAACTGGACTTACCCACATTCGGACGTCCCACAATAGCCACCTTCAAACCAGTCCGTAACAATTCTCCACGATTTGCCGTGCCTAAAACTATTGACAAATCATTCAAAATACTATCTATTTTTTGACTAATTTCCGATTCATCCAAAGGGGGCAAATCTTCCTCAAAATCAATCCGAGCCTCTATTTCAGCCAAAACGTCCAGACAATCGGCCCTCAACCGACGAATGGGACTAGCCAACTTACCCTGTAAACCAGCCAAAGCAACTTGAGCAGCAGCAGGAGATTGAGAACCCACCAGCTCGGCAATACTTTCAGCCTGAGTCAAATCCAATCGTCCATTCAAAAAAGCTCGTAAAGTAAACTCTCCTGGTTGAGCTAATCGTGCCCCCGCTTCAATACATAATTGCAATACTTTTTGAATAGAAATAATTCCTCCATGACAGTGAAACTCTATTACATCCTCACGGGTATAAGAACGAGGAGCCTTCATAATCAATAACAAAGCTTCATCTACTAACTGCCCAGTTTGGGGATGACGAATATAACCATAGAGAATACGGTGAGTCTCCCAAACCTGTTGACCCGGTGCATGAAATAGGGTGGTAGCAATTTTCATTGATTCCGAACCAGACATTCGGACGATACCCACACTTCCTTGTTGGGGAACAATAGCAGTAGCGATCGCAGCAATAGTATCCATTTTTTTCAGTTATCAGTTATCAGTTATCAGTTATCAGTTAGCCTCCTGGATCGAAACTGCTTCTTACAGAAGAGCTTCGCTAACGTTAACAGTTATCAGCAGGAAACTGGAAATACTGAATTTGATTTTTTTCTGTGAGAATAATTATAGCAACAAAAATCATCCGATGATTCATATTATCATAGTCTATGATAATTTGTGTTGAGTTGCGTTATTGCTTAAATTAACCTACAATTCATTAAACATCAAACTACAGAAAAACTAACTAATGGCTGCTAGAGACTTTCATCACGATACTGTCAAAACTGCTTTAATCAAAGATAGTTGGACTATTACTGACGATCCACTGGTTCTCAAAATTGGTATTCGTAACGTCTTTGTTGATATGGGTGCGGAAAAATTAATTGCTGCAGAACGAGGTACTGTCAAAATAGCTGTTGAAGTCAAAACTTTTATGGGAACTTCTTTTGTTAACGAGCTGGAAAAAGCATGGGGGCAATTTTTTTTATATAGTAGAATATTAAAGAAACAAGACTCATTACGTCAAATATATTTGGCAGTCGAGTCTAATGTTTTTGAAACCTTATTTAAGCAGGAAGTTGCACAACTTTTGTTAGAAGAACCTGGTTTTTGTCTGTTTGTTTTTGATGCACAGAAAGAGGAAATTATTCAATGGAAACCACAAATCAACTCTTAGATCAGGAAAAATGGCGGGAAACACTGATAAATATCTTGCAATACTACGCCGATCTTCCTTACCGCTATGGTGACGTGAAAACATATCTCATTGTCAGTAGCGATCGCAACCATTTTCTGCTAATCAATGAAGGATGGCAGCAAAATGGGATCCGTTTATATGGTACTATTGTTCATGCTGAAATTTGTAATGATAAAATTTGGATTCACCACGATGGTATCGAAGATGGGATTACGGATGAACTTGTTGATGCTGGAGTACCAAAGGATAAAATTGTACTTGCTTTTCATCCTCCTAAGATTCGTCAACATACTGGATATGGAGTTTAATTTCAGTTATCATTTATCAGCAGGAAACTGGAAATACTGAATTGGATTTTTTGCTGTCAGAACAATCATAGCAACAAATGGAGTGAAAGGGAGTAATCTAAGGGAGACAGGTCGATTCCTTCCTATCGTGGCAATGAAAATTTTTTAGCTAGACTCTATATGCTCCCTTATGCGCTAGGGTTTGGAGACCAAACCCCTACAGTTTTTGTTGAGGCATGATTTCTTATAGCTATAATGAATGATATCAAATCCGGTAGTATCGGTAGAAATAAATATCGTAGGGGTTTGGTATCCAATTTTTCGGGAACCGTACCCTTACAAACTAGCAGTTTTCCTCAATATTGATGGTAAACCTTGTTCTCCAAAGCCAGCGGATTTAATACGATCGGGACTTACGCACGAGTAACACAATCTCGACGTTTGAGATTGCTTTCCTCCGGAATGCTCCGCAAACGCACCTCGCGAGCAATGACAGAAACACGTTGTTCTGCGTAAGTCCTAATGATACAAAAAACATTTAAAGCTATAATATTCAACCAAAACAAATTTATTTAAGTATGTTTAAAAATATCTCAAAAATTCCAGAACAACTTTTACCCAATCTAATTCAAAAAAAATTTCCATCAAATAAAAATAAACCGCCAAAATTTTACAGATACGGGCAATATTTATATTGGCGTTTTATCCGAATGCGGGAAACTCCCGAATATATTGCTAGAGGTTTAGCAGTAGGAGTATTTGCTGGATTATTTCCTATTTTTGGTTTTCAAACCATAGTTGGTGTCGCATTAGCAACTTTATTCAGAGGTCATAAAGTTGTTGCTGCTGTTGGAACTTGGGTCAGTAATCCTTTAACTTATTTACCAATATATGCAATTAATTTTCAAGTTGGTCAATGGTTACTGAAGTCTCAAGAGCAGTTTGTTCCTGCAAGTATACTTTCATTTTCAGAATTAATTCAATATGGAACTAAATTTGTCACATCTCTATTTTTAGGCTGTTTAGTAATGGGTATAATTAGTGGAATATTCAGTTATTTTGTAGGTTTAAAATTAATTCATTTCTGGCGTAGCGATCGCCGTAAAAAATCCTCTTCAATGGACTCTTCTTTCTGATTAAAAATATCAAATTCATTGGCATTTATCTTATAAGAAACCGGGTTTATGGGAGACAGATATCAGTAGAGTGGACATTATGGTTCCCGATCAATCATATAAACCCGGTTTCTCTGCTTTTACTGATACTATTGATTCATTAATCCCTATTTACTAATTGATTAAGTGGCTGAAAAACATCCGCTTCAAAAGCTCTACCTGCCAACATCCGATTCCAGTAAATCCAAGGTAGAGCATAAGCTTTAGCCAAAAACATAACATAACGTTCTTTAGTCGGATCTAGAGGGAAAGAAGGAGCCACTTTCTTCTCATAATCAAATTCCGCCATGATCGCTGAATCATAACCAGTAATCAAAGGACAACAGGTATAACCGTCATATTTCGCCATTAATGGCTGACTCTTCATCTTTGAAAGCAGGTTTTCTACCACTATAGGTGTTTGTTTCCGAGCAGATGCCGCCGTTTTAGAAGTAGGAGCAGATGAAGCATCCCCTAAGCTAAATACATTAGGATAACGATTGTGTTGCATTGTATATTTGTCTACATCTACCCAGCCTTTTTCATCAGCGAGGAGACTTTGTTTAATAAAATCAGGGCAACTCATCGGTGGACTAACATGAATCATATCATAGTGAATACTTACCTCTTCTACTCCGTTTTCAGTTGTGACATCAAAAATGGCTTCTTTACTATCTGCTTTAATTTCTTTCAGGTTATGTTGAAAATTAGTAGTAATTCCACGTCTTTGTACAACTTTTTCTAAGGTTGCATTGTATGCTGGAACCCCAAACATTCTTGTACCAGCGGTGCAAAACATGACTTTAGTGTTAATTCCTACTCCTGCTCTCTGCTTAAAAGAGTCATCTGCCATATACATAATTTTTTGTGGTGCGCCACCACACTTAATGGGAGTATTAGGATAGGTAAAAATCGCTGTACCCCCTGGGAAATTTTTAATAGTTTCCCAGGTGTAAGGGGCATAATCTTTGGAATAGTTGCTGGTGACTCCACCCTTACCTAATGCTTCTGGTAGTCCTTTAACTAAATGCCAGTCGATCTGGATACCCGGACAAAGAACGAGATAGTCATATTCTATTGTTTGACCTTGAGCTAAAGTCAAACAGTTGCGATCTGGATCGAGAGTGGTTACATAATCTTGAATCCATTTTGCCCCTTGAGGAATCACATCTTTTTCCTCTCGAATAAATTGATCGATGGGTGCAATGCCTCCTCCTACTAATGTCCATCCCGGTTGATAGTAGTGTTTCTGACTTGGTTCAATGATCGCAATATCTAAGTTAGATTGTTGTCTGAGCAGTTGAGCTGCAGTTGTAATTCCTGCTGCTCCACCACCGACAATAACAATTTGATAGTGAGAAACAGAATTAGTTAATGGAATAGATTTTTGTTGTTCAAGTTGTATGGTACTCACCATAATAAATTTTTCTCCTTGTTTAATTAATTAAAGTTGGCTGATTGATCGGGAACCGTAAAAGTCTTTTGTGTTCAGCATTTAGCTAAAAGCTTTAACATTTATTTATCAATGTTTTAATATTTATAGGACTTACGCAGAGACCCTATATATATAGCGTCTAACACTATAGCGCAATAGTTTTTCAACTCTATACATAGTACCTTTGCGTCAGTCCTAATCAGCAATCTCTAAATTAATTTATTTTTTTATATAATAAACATAAAAATCAGATATTTTGATTTTTTTACATTTGTTTAAAGAATGAACGAATTGTTAGCGATCTAGAAAAGATATTAATATCAACGGGATCGTTTTTTTTATTACATTTTTTAAGAAATATAAGTATAAAAAAGTATAGATCCCTAAAGAAACCGGGTTTCTGGGTTGTGCGATCAACCCGGTTTCTGGATTGTGCTGCGTAATAATATGTATAAAAAAGTATAGAAACCGGCTTGAAATTAAATTTTCAAACTGACACCTCACTTCTATAAACCCGGTTTATTAGTGGATAAATTTACCGTTGAATTAACACAAAAATTCCCACAGCTAAAACAAAATAGCCAAAACCTTTTTGTAAACTTTTAGCATCAATTAAACGAGTCAGATAAGCACCAGCAATAGTGCCGAAACTAGCTGCGATCGTGAAAGAAATCATTAAAGCCCAATCCAATTCCACCTGGTCAAGATAACCCGCAAACCCCGTCATAGATTTAAAAGCAATAATGATCAGGGAAGTCCCGATCGCTTCCTTCATCGGAATACCCCCTAAAAGGACTAAAGCCGGAATGATCGCAAAACCACCCCCTACACCCACAAATCCAGTTAAAATCCCTACTCCCAATCCTTCTAATGGGATAGCCCACCATTGACTGTGGCCTTCCTGATGACTATCATTCTCTGGTTCCGAGTCCTGATTTTTCACAGGTGGCTTTCCTTTCCGAATCATTAATACGCTGGCCAAAACCATGATGACAGCAAAGCAAATCAGTTGAAAAGTTTCCGTAATAAAGTCAAACGCTGCTATCCGCGCTCCCAGATAAGCCCCTAACATAGCAGCAGGAGCAAAAGTACCAGCCACTCGCCAATTAAGATTTCCTTGCATCCAGTGAGGAATTGCACCAATGAGACTCACAGAACCGACAATGAATAAACTCATAGTGATGGCTTCTTTGGCCCCTATTTTCATAACGTAGATTAAAATTGGTACGGCTAGGATAGAACCCCCGCCACCAATCAAGCCCAGGCTTAGTCCAATACAAATCGCTAAAAAATGTCCAATAATCCAAATCATAATTTCGTTTACAACTTTTGATTGTAAGGTAATTTTGCCAGTAACATAGCCAGGGCGCAAGTATTAGTAATGCCAGCAAACAGAAGTCCGCATCCGATAAAACCACTAAGAATTAAAAACCATTGGGAAACAAATGCTCCTAAAAGTGTACCTGTTACGACTAAAAAACCTGTTACAATTTGTACCTGACGCATCAGACTTATAGGAGCATTACGATTAATAATAGTTGGTAGTCCTGCTTTTTTCCAGGCTTCGATACCACCATCAAGCTGAGTCACTTTCTCGAAACCTACCGCCAATAGCTTTTTGGCTGCTTGACCAGAGCGGTTGCCAGCTTGACAGTAAAGAACTAATGTTTTATCTGGCTCTGTGGGAATTTGATGAGGTTCAAATTTAGACAAGGGGACTAATACAGCTTGGGGAATATGTTCCCCTGCATATTCTGACGCTTCCCGAACATCAACCAGAGTGGCTAGGTTGTCATCTAACCAAGATTTTAAGGTATCTGCATCAACGGTTTGTAATGGGTTGTAATTAAGAGTTGTCATCTAATTTTGAATTAAAATATTCAGTAATAGAGCGATTCGAGAAAAATCAATAGCTATTGGTAGGGTGCGTTTCGCTACGCTAACGCACCAAGACTGCATATATAATATAGTGCGTTTGCTATTGGTAGTGGACTGTTTCACCTTAAATGTTGCAATAGATGTAGGTTGGGTTGTTTGCGCACTTCATTGGGAAGCAGGGGAGGAAACCCAACAACAATCTTTCTCCTGTACGGACGTTTTCGGCGCTTGAGCCGACATAAAACGCATTTTTGTTATGCAACGTCCTTACCTTACTCCCCTAATCCCTAATGCACTATTTTAAGTGAAACAGTCCTTTAGGGTGCGTTACGCTACGCTAACACACCCTACTAACAACGTTCATGGGTAAGTCCTAACTAATTTAGACAGTAGCTGCCACTTTACCACAACCTTGATTAGCGGGGACTGCCTCTGCTATTTTTTTAGGGTTAGGCAAATTAAGATTGCTCATAAGTTCAATGAAACTATCGCGATTGTGTCCCACAAAACGAGGATTGAACTGCTTTTCTTCTCCAATGGTAGAAACGGTTTGACCTCTATAATCGTGACCAGGATAAACTAATGTATCATCTGATAAGGTAAATAGTTTCTGAGTAATGTGATCGTATAGTGTTCCTGCATCTCCACTTTGAAAATCTGTACGACCGCAACCTCTTATTAACAGAGCATCTCCTGTCAAAAGACTATCATTATTTACGAGATAAGCCATGTGGCAATCGGTATGACCAAGGGTGCTGATCGCTTTAATTTCAATTTTCCCTACTTTTAATACTTCTCCATCTTTAATGAAGCAGTCTGCACAATCAACTTTAGCATTTTCCGGGAGGACTCCCTGACAACCTTTTAGTTTTCTTAATTCCCCTGTTCCTGTTACATGGTCAGCATGAATATGGGTTTCTAAACAATATTTGAGTGTGAGTCCGAGTTCGTCTATGAGTTTAGCATCCCGTTCCACTTGTTCTAGAACTGGATCGACTAAAGCTGCTTCTTTAGCACTCATATCGGCAATTAAGTATGTATAAGTGCTGGTTTCTGGATCAAACAATTGACGTAATAGCATTTTTTTCTTATTTAAAGTTACTTAATTGTTTTAAGTCAAATCATACCAGGTTACAAGCTCCAGATTTTATATTTAATAGTTATTTAATCTGAACTGAAATTTTGGCTCAAAAAAGTTAATTCAATAGATATGTCCACAATATTTATAGAAAATAGATATAGGATCAAAACCACATCAAGCTATAAAAGCTAACAAAAATTCTTTATTCACTTATAATAACTAATAACTTGATCAGGACTTACCCATGATCGACGAGTTTTAGTCATTTGAGAGCAAAAACGCTATGGTTTGCGATCGCAAACCAGCGCTTTTTATGTCCCATAGCGTTTCATGTCGGCGCTTGAGCCGAAAACGCAATGAGAGAAATAGGTTGCTTTGGGTAAGCCCTATGTGATTTAATCAACTTAGATGAGAGATGATGAGTATTCCATAGAACAACTAGCAACCCCCTTGGCGGTTAGGACATAGACTAATGATGAATGTTAGACTAGGAAACACTTTTCCAGCTGTTCCCTTTTCCCTGTTCCCTGCTATAAAACTAGATTTTGTACTCAGATAAAATTTATGAATCATAAAGCTTTGATCAAAAATTAAAAGCAATAGCTTATAGCTGACGGCTGAATGCTTACTCAGGAAGTACGTTTATTGATTGACAATAGATTAATATTCTGGTACATTAGCAATGGCAATTCAATGGGAAAGTTACATTAATAATACCTAAAAATATGGTAAAGAAAAAAAATTTTAACTTGGATTTATTAAAAGATTTTTGGTCAATTGCAAAACTTTATTGGTTCTCAGAACAGAAATGGCAAGCTAGGGGTTTATTATTGTTGGTAATTGTTTTATTAGGAACATTTACGGTATTTAATTTATTACTAACAAATCAACGAGCCGAATTTATTTCTGCACTATCTGCTCAAGATTCTGATAGATTTTGGCGCTCAATTATACAATTTTTTGGTACAATTGTATTTGCTGTACCTTTTGTGTCTTCCTACTCTTTTGTTCGACAAAAACTTAGTGTATTTTGGCGGAAGTGGATGACTCATGGTTTTCTGAAAAATTATTTAAGCGATCGCTCTTTTTATAAAATTAGTTACAACCAAGAAATTGATAATCCAGACCAACGTATCTCTCAGGATATCAAAAGTTTTACAGACCAATCTCTAAGTTTTTTGGTGACTATTATCAATGCCATATTTCAGTTATTTGGTTTTAGTGCTTTGTTATGGTCAATTTCTAAACCATTGGTATTTTTTGTAATTATTTACGCTATTGCTGGTACAGTAATTACAACCGGGGTATTTGGTAAAGCTTTAGTAGGAATTAATTTTGAACAATTGAAGCGAGAAGCTAACTTTCGTTTTGGTTTAATTAGAATTAGAGAAAATGCTGAATCTATCGCTTTTTATGGTGGAGAAAAACAGGAGTTACAGCAAGCAAATAATCTATTTAATGATGCGTTTAATAATTTTAATCGGTTAATTCAATGGCAACTATATTTGGATATTTTTAGAAATAGTTATGATTTTATTACCTGGGCATTACCATCTATAATTATCGGTCAACGTGTGCTTTCTGGGGAACTAGAAGTAGGAGTGATTACTAAAGCTGGAGCCGCTTTTGCTATTATTTTAGGTTCTTTAACAGTTATAGTCGATCAATTAGATAGACTGACAGAATTTGCTGCTGGAATTAATCGTTTATCTACTTTTTGCGATGCTATTGAATCATCTCCTCAAGTTCCGGAAAAGGAATCAACTATTGATACAGTAGTAAATTCTCATTTAGCATTAGAACATTTAACATTAAAAACTCCTAATTATCAAAGAACTTTAGTCAAAGATATTTCCTTGAAAATACCCAAAGGAAAAGGGTTATTAATTATGGGAGCTAGTGGCAGTGGAAAGAGTTCAGTTTTAAGAGCGATCGCTGGTTTATGGAACTCTGGTACAGGAGCTATTTATCGACCTGAATTAGATGAAATATTATTCTTACCTCAGAAACCTTATATGATTTTAGGTTCTCTACGTCAACAACTTTTATATCCCCACACTAATCGAGATACTTCTGATGTAGAAATACAACAAGTTTTAAAAAGAGTAAATCTCTCTCAATTAGAAGAAAGATTCGGTGGTTTAGATACAGTAGAAAATTGGAGTCAAGTTTTGTCAGTAGGAGAACAACAAAGAATTGCTTTTGCTAGACTATTTTTAACTAAACCTAAGTATGTAATTCTGGATGAAGCAACCAGTGCTTTAGATGTACCAAGTGAGGAAATTTTATATCAACAATTACAAGAAAAATTGACAACATTCATTAGTGTTGGGCATCGTCCAACTTTAATAAATTATCATCAACAATTACTAGAAATTACTCCTAATGAGTCTTGGGAACTCAAATCTATTGCGTAAGCATAAGGAAGGAGGCTTTACTTATCTAGGAGAGAAGCTTTAAGAGAAGAAAAAACCTTATATGGCGGTAGATATTTCTGCAACTTTTACACAAACTATACCAACGGACATGATATTACTCCCTCTTCCCTGTTCCCTCAAAGCAATAAATTTTTGATAGGACTTACGCAGGCGCACTCAGAAACCCGGTTTCTCCTATGTTTATTGTCAAAAACAATGATTTACCATAGAAACCGGGTTTCTCCCGTGTAAGTCCTGAACTATTCAGCCGAACATTATCAGGACTTACCCATAAACGCTATTAGTAGTACATTGTTTCACCTTAAATGGTGCAATAGCTGTAGGTGACAAAAATGTTTCTCCCCTACTCCCCTACTCCCTAATCCACCATTTTAGATGAAACAGTCCAGTAGGGTGTGTTTTGCGTTCCGCAAAGCTCCGCTTTATATGTCGGCTCAAGCGCCGAAACGCTAAGCGACATGAAAAGCGCACAACGCACAACGCACCGACACACTATATACACTACCTTTGCGCAAGTCCTGATTATATTATTCCCTGTTCCTTCCCTAAAAATAAATTTTTAACTTTCTTCAAAATGGAGATGCACCCTGACAAATTAGAAATTGTCTACCAACATCTGAACAAATAGGTCTACTAATATAGCAGTCGAAGGAAAGATTAGGACATTGATAAATGCTCAAACTCTGTCGAAGCTTACTTTTGACTTTTGACTTTTGATTTGCATGTAGCGCTATAGCAGCTTTGTGTGTGCCAGATTTAATTCTGGCACTTTTATTAACAATAAATCCGTAAATAACATTGTTCAGCTTGAATAGTTAATTATAGAGACATAAAGCAGTCGAAGCCAAGAACGCAGACATTTATAAATAATGAAACTCTTTGCTAGATACTGTTCTCTGTTCTCTGTTCACTGTTCCCTAGCGCGTAGCGCCATAACACATTGCTAAAACACACAAAGGAAAAAAAATATGAATATCAAAGCTCTTGCTCTTGCATCTGTTATTGGTTTATCTGTTCCTGCGATCGCAGATATTGCCTTAAGCTCTCATCCTGCTGCTGCAATGCCTACTGATTTTGTCCGTCCAACCGGAGCTTTCATGGATAATAGCCAAAATTGGGTTGTTTGGCTAAGATTAGATGAGTTTGGCAACTATACTTATGAAGGTCTGGATCGAAAAAATGGCGGTTCTCTAAATTTGAAAAATGCCTCTATGAGAGGGAATAGTCGGCGGTATACTTATACTTTTGAAAACACAGGTTACAAATATATTATTGCTCATCGACCAAAAGAGCCATCAATTATCCGCCTAACTGTAGTTAGTCCACAAGGAAAAGTAATCTTGAATCGTCTAATGGAAAGAGTTGGTAATGATTGGGACTTGTAAAAACAATTGTCGTTTGAGTAGATTTAATCCTGACATTATCAAACAATTAAATAGTTTCAAAGCTTCCAAATTTTTTGAGAAGCTTTTTTTATTAAACCTGTTTCACATATTTGTCTATAATAGTGTAAATTTAGTTAAAAGGAAACTAAAAATAAAACTTTGACTAATCTAAATAAGTAAGCATTCAGCCGTCAGCTATTAGCTATCAGCTATTGCTTTTAGTTTGTAATAAAAGCTTTTTCATTTTAGAATAAAAATTACTACAAAAGCCAGTTTTTAGGTCTATATTGCTGGAAATATTCTCCTTAGGACTTACGCAAAGGCACTATATATAGCGTATCATTCCCGGAGATTATCCGGTAACGCACCCTACTAATAGCGTTCATGCTATATTGCTTGAAATATTCTCCTTAAGCTTGAGGTTTTTATTGCTGAATGGGAGGGCATTCCGTCGGAATATCTGATAGCTATCAGCGTAACCATTCAGCCTTCAGCTATCAGCTATTGTTTTTAGTTTTTGATATAAGTTTGATGATAAGGTTCCCGATAAATCAGAAATTTTATCTGACTAAAAAATTCAGTTTTAAAGTCTATATTCGTTTAAATATTCTCCTTAAGGTTGAAGTTTTTCTTGCTGTTAGCGCAGCTCCTCCGCAGGAGGCTAGCTGAGGTGCTAATAGCTGAATGCTTACCTAAATAAAATCAAAAATTCAGAAAAATTAGACATTAATAATAATAAACTACTTGATGGTATAATGTATATCAATTCTCCTTATTATATAGAACGTACTGAAGAACTAATCTGTTATTTAGAAATTAATAAACCAGGGGGATTTATTTGTATCAAAGCACCTAAACAAATGGGAAAAACTTCTCTATTGATGAGAATTATTGCTTATTGTAAAAAACAAGGATATAAAATAATCCGATTAAATTTACAAAAAGTAGATAGTACACTCGGTAAAGATATCAATAAATTTTTAAGATGGTTTTGTGCTAATGCAAGTATAAAATTACAATTAGAAGCAAAGTTAAATGAATATTGGGATCAAGATATTAGTAGTATAGAAAGCTGTAGTTTCTATTTTCAAGACTATCTTCTATCTGTAGTAAATAGTCCCATAGTTTTAGCAATAGAAGAAGTAGATCGTATCTTTCAGTTTCCAGAAATAGCCAACGATTTTTTGTCAATGCTAAGGTATTGGTACAAAGAAGCTCAGGAAGTTAAACTATGGCAAAAATTGCGGATAGTATTAGTAGAATCTACAGAAATTTATATTAAAATGAATATTAAAAAATCACCATTTAATATGGGGATAGGTATAGATTTATCACCATTTATTTTAGGGCAAATCCAAGAATTAGCAAAATGTTATCAAATTCAATTATTACCAAGGGAGCAAAAAAAATTAATGGCATTACTTGGCGGTCATCCCTATCTAATTAACATGACTTTTTCCCATATTAAATCTCATCATGCTAGCTTACAAAATTTAATTGAAATAGCTGGGGCAGATACAAGTATTTATAGGGATCATTTACATAGACATTTACAAAATATTCGACAATATCCAGAGTTACAAATAGCTTTTGAAAAGGTATTGCAGGCAGCTACCCCTGTAGAATTAGAAGAATCATTAGCATTTAAGTTAAAAAGTATGGGTTTAGTAGTACAACTGGAGGGTAATTTGGTTATGCCTAGTTGTGATTTGTATAGGCAATATTTTCAAAAGTTTATTAAAAACTAGAAACAATTTTGTGTAATACCAATTTTATAAATTTTTGTACACGAATCAAAATAGTTCCTTTATTTTTCTGCCATAGTTACCCCAAAATACTAATTATACCAATTCCCATGCATTATTGCTATACTTGAGGAATAATTCAGTTATCAAATAATTAGCACAAACCAAATTATTTTTTACCAATTTTAGCTAAGTTAATGTTAATTTTTATGATGTTTATTTCCCCCTCACTCCTTTACTCTCCTACTCCCCAGCTCAATCAAATGTAGAAAAGTTTTTGAGAAATGGTATTATTCGCACCTGAGCAACCTAAAAAATTTCACTTTTTCAAACCCTAAAAAGGCACTTAGTATTTATCTATGAATCAATACTTTTAGATTTAATAAACAAACCCTAATTAGGGTTTACTGAAAAAAGCAGAGTGTGGGGAGGGTGGAAAGTGTGGAAAGTCTTGGGAAGGTGGGAAGACAGAGATAGTAGCAGGAATAATTCTTCTTTTATTTTTTGACTCTTGGTTTGCTAAAAATTCTAACTTTTTGATATTTTGGGCTGAAAAAGTTGCACTTTTTCAACCCTTTAAAAAGACTATAACCATTAGTATATAAAGACTTTTAGATTTAATCAGCAAACCCTAATTAATTTGGGATAAACACTTACTGCCTATAGCCAATAGCTAATAGTTTGCAGCTAAATAATTACAATCAAAACTTACGTTCAATTTTCAAAGGTTGACCAGGAGAAAGTTGTTTAATTTCCGGCGTTAAATCGTGCCATTGCTGTAATTGACCAGCTTGAAAAGTGCGACTCATTACTACATAAATAGAGGTTTGGTCACAACCAATACCCCCATTAATTACATTTAACCAAGACTGGGTAAAAAGTTCATCCTTAATATGCCAAATTCCATCTTTATATGTGAAATTTCGGGTGAAATAAAAAGGTGTATCTTGTTTGCCAGTAATCAGAATTTTTTGTAATATTTTTCTAATTAAATTGGGGAAAAAACGCCCAAAAGTTAACATTACTAATCTGAGAATTATTAATTTTAAAGGTGACATTTGAGTTTGTTTTGCCCAACCCATATTACCAGAAATAGTTATTTCGTCCTGAGATACTTTCACATCATAATCACTGCTTAAATGACTAACTGCATTTAAAACTTTTTTCCCTTTTGTAACTTGGAGGGATAAATGAGTATCAGAAGCAACTAATTTTTGGTCACGAAATAACTTAAAAACACCACCTTTATTCAAACTTACATATAATTCTGTTTCTGGTCGTCTTTTAATCAAAATTTCAGCTTCTTTTAACCAAAGACTAGCAACATCGCGATTAATATCAACAGGTCTTTCTGTAACAAAATCTCGCCATGCTAACAAATAATTCCAAGTATGATGACCAATAATATGATCGTCAGCATAACAAGGGGCTAAACCATTTTTTAAACCTATTAAAAATTGGTCATTAATCGACAAAGCAGCAGGGAACCATTGACCAACTAACTCAAATCCATGAGGGAAAAAGTTATAGGTATTACGACTAGCATATTCTCCGCCAAAAGAACCATCAGGATGAACAAATTGACCAGCTAGTTCGACTGCTTTAATAATAATATCTTTTAATTTTTCACTAGGATTTAATTCATAAATTCTGGCTAAACAAGATATTGTGAGAGTATGATAACCAGGGTCAAAACCAGAATATTCTGTAAACCATCCTTCCTGACTCTGCCAACTTAATAATCTTTCCAGACGACTTGCTTTTGCTTTATCCCACTTTGAGGTTTCTAATAATATACTTAATAATTCTAGACACAAAACAATTAATGCTTCATGGTTAGCCAATTTACCACTTTCATAATGATTAACTAACCAGTTAGCTCGTTTTTCAAAAAAACTGAGAATTGCGTAATTATTTAATCCTAATATTTGATAACTTTCAACACTAGCTAATAAAGAAAAAGCTGTAGCTCCACTAGCTTTTTCAAAGGGAAAATAATCATCACAAGAACCATCAGCATGAGCAGTATTGGCAGCATATAAAATTCCTGCTTCTACCCATTCCTTGATCATTTCCTGAAGATAATATGGATTATTAGGAATTTCTAAAATATAAGCTAAGGCTAGAGGTAAGACAAATTCTTGAGCCATACCACTAGGAAAATCTATTATTTTATAATGCCAAAAATTGCGGTCGAAACAGCCGTAGGTAGGACTATGTAAATTACGATCTAACAAAGTTAAAATTTTGGGGATTTGAGCTAATGCTTCTTCAGCAAATAAGTCTCTCATCTCAATATTTTCCATCTGAGTTATATCATTTTTACTGGATGATAAATGAGATTCTGTATTTGATAAATCAGTTTGATTAGTTATAGGTGGTTCTTGATTTTGCATATTTTCTTTGATTAGCAATCCTAAATAGATTGTCAGATTTTATCCTAGAGGGTTGGTTTCTAAATCCGATTTATGCTAGGGTTTGGAAACCATTCTGCATCGTCAGCATTTAGCGGTCAGCTATTTATTTTACTTTCAGATAAAAGCTTTATTATACGGTTCCCGATAAATCAACAATTTTATCTGATACAAAATTCAACTTTCACTTTCTTTATTCGCTTAAATATCTTCCTTGAGATTAAGCTTTTTATTGCTGAAGTGCTGAGGTACTAATAGCTGAATACTTACGGGTTTGGTTTCCAAGCCCCTACAGTTTAGTTTTCTATCACAAATCATTTAAAATTAATTATAGTTAGGGGAATTATAATAGAGGATATATGAGTAAAACATATCTCTATCATTTTTATCTTTTTTTTTTGAATATTTACTCCTTCTCTCCTAATATCAGCAAATTTTTCTTCCTCCTTCCTTTTGCTTTACTTAATTGCAATCTTGCCTACGCATTCTCACTTGAATTTCTTCCATAATTCTCCGATTTGCTGCCATTAAATCTGCAATTAAACCTAAGATCCATAATTGAAATCCAACTAATACTAATATTGTGGCTAAAATCAAAGTAGGTACTCTGGTTTTTTCATATCCACTAAAAAAGAAAAATAACCAACGAATACCAGAAATTACTCCGAAAATAAATGGTACACTTCCTAACATTATAAAAAAACGTAGGGGTTTGTAAAGTAAGAAAATTCTCAGAATAGTAAATAGAGAACGCAATACATAAATAGGGGTACTTCTAACTAACCGAGAAGGTCTAAAAACTCTATTTGTTCTAATAGGAATAGATGTAATTGTTATACCTTTTTGTCCTGCTTGAATAATGGTTTCTAAGGTATAAGTATAAGAGTTAAATACATTAAGTTGCATCGCAGCTTCTCGACTAAAAGCTCGAAACCCACTAGGTGCATCTGGAATATTTGTATTACTGGCTATTCTTACTACCCAACTCCCTAATTTTTGCAGTAATTTTTTACTATAAGAAAAGTCTTTAGTTTTCCAAATTGGTCTTTCTCCTACGACAATTTCTGCTTGATGCAAAATAATAGGTTGAATTAAATAAGGAATATCATCCGCACAATATTGATTATCTGCATCCGTATTAATAATAATATCAGCTCCGGCTTTTAAACTAGCTTCTAAACCTGCCATAAATGCTTTGGCTAAACCTTGGTTGGTCGGAAAACTAACAATATGATCTACTCCATATTCTTTAGCAACTTCCACTGTTCTATCTTGACTACCATCATTAATTATTAGCCATTCAATAATGTCTATTCCTGGTAGTTTTCGAGGTAAAGCAGTGAGAGTTACTCCTAAAGATTCTTCTTCGTTATAGCAAGGTATTTGAATAATTAATTTTGTCATTGGATAGATATTTGTAAGAGTATTTAGCCGTCAGCTATCAGCTAAATATTTAGCTAGCAATTAAAATTATTGTGGAATACAATATCACTATTTTGTCTTTAAATACAAAAAGCATTTGACTTTTTAACCTTGACTGTTGACTTATAGACTAAGATAACAAAAAAATTCTTTTTAACTAATCCTTTTCTTAAAAAGAAGAGCTAATTATTAATTGTTATAGTGGCTTTCACAAAGGTAGACTACAAAAACTCTTCTTTCTTTCTTTCTTTCTTTCTTTCTTTATTCTTCCTGTAAACCCAAATCTCTGTGCTCTATCAGGACTTACGCAAAGGCACTATATATGGAGTATTGCTCAGTTACGAGATACGCTTTATATGCCGCGTAGCGTTTCGGCGCTTGAGCCGACATATAAAGCGGAGCTTTCGGAACGCAAAACACAACCTACCAATAGCGTTCATGGCTTTAGTCCTATCTATAAAACATGAAAACTTCTATAATTATTCAGAACTTACCAAAGAATTAATAATTAAATAACTAAATAACTAAATAATTCGCGCCTTAAAGCCTCCCCTTTCAAGGGGAAAAAGCGGTCGTCAGCAGAGCTTCCCGAAGGGTGAAATGGATGGGTTCCCTAACCATATCTAACCTCCCCTTGAAAAATAAATTTTTTCCTTTTATTCAATCCTATCCGTTTTTAAGGAGAGGTAATTATCAATTATCCATTATTGAAACAGCGACCTTAGATATAGTGCTTAAAACCCCATACGCAATAGTTTAAATTATGAAACACGGAATGTGGGCTGAAAAATTTGGAAAACGTATCCAATATAACAGACAATTTTTCATAGATTCTTGAATAATCAATCAAAATTACAAAGATAAATAAAAAAAATATCTTAATTAAGAGGGGTATTGATAAATTAAAGTATTACTCTTTATAATATTTACAGGTAAATAGCCACCTGATTCCCTCTTCCCTCTTCCCTATAAAAAATAAACTATGGAACCTACAAAAACTCTTTGCCCCTATTGTGGTGTTGGTTGCGGATTAGAAGTATCACCACCAGCCAGACCAGGAAAACCAACACATCGAGACAGTGAAGGTAATCCAATTTGGAAAGTACAAGGCGATCGCTATCATCCATCTAGTCAAGGGAAAGTTTGTGTCAAAGGTGCTACTATCAGTGAAGCATTGGATAAAAGTCGCCTCAAATATCCTATGATGCGCGACACCCTAGATCAACCCTTCCATCGTGTCACTTGGGAGAAAGCTTTTGAACGCATTGTTGACCGTATTCAAACTGCACAGTCAACTAAAGGAGCAGATACAATTTGTATGTATGGTTCCGGTCAACTTCAAACCGAAGATTATTATATTGCCCAAAAATTGCTCAAAGGATATCTGGGAACCAATAACTTTGATTCTAACTCCCGCCTCTGTATGTCTTCGGCAGTATCTGGATACATTAAAAGTTTTGGCTCTGACGGTCCTCCCTGTTGCTACGATGACCTGGAACAGACAGACTGTGCATTTTTAATAGGCACTAATACAGCAGAATGTCATCCCATTGTCTTCAACCGTTTGCGGGTATATCACAAAAAAAATAAAAAAGTGAAAATGATAGTGGTAGACCCCCGTCGTACTCAAACCGCAGAAGCAGCAGACTTACATTTGGCAATTAAACCCGGTACAGATATTGATTTAGTTAATGGTATAGCTCATCTGCTCATGGGTTGGGGTCGGCTCGATCTAGGGTTCATTGATGAATGTACAACTGGTTTTCCTGAATATGCTGAAGTGATTCGTTACTATAAACCAGAACTGGTGGCACGTCATTGTGGGATTCGTTTGGATGATTTGGAAAAAGCTGCTCGTTATTGGGGAGAGTCTAAACGAGTTTTGTCTCTGTGGTCAATGGGAATCAATCAATCTTCCGAGGGAACGGCAAAAGTACGGACGCTGATTAATTTGCATTTGATGACAGGTAATATTGGCAAACCAGGTGCAGGTCCGTTTTCTCTAACTGGTCAACCTAATGCTATGGGTGGTAGAGAAGCAGGGGGATTAGCTCATATTTTGCCTGGTTATCGAGTAGTGAAAAATCCTCAACATCGAGCTGAAGTTGAACAGTTATGGGGATTAACTCCTGGAAAAATTTCTCCTGTTCCTGGTCGTTCTGCTTGGGAAATGATTACAGGTTTGGAACAAGAGGAAGTTGAGTGTTTGTGGATTGCTGCTACCAACCCCGCTGTGAGTATGCCAGATTTAGAGCGGACTAAAGCAGCTTTGTTGAAATCGCCTTTTACTATTTATCAAGATGCTTATTATCCCACCGAAACTGCTGAATATGCTCATTTGTTATTGCCTGCTGCTCAGTGGGGAGAAAAAACCGGTTCGATGACGAACTCGGAGCGAGTGGTGACTTTATGTCCGGCATTTCGAGAACCTCCAGGAGAGGCGAAAGCAGATTGGGAAATTTTTGTGGAAGTAGGTCGCCGTTTAGGATTTGTGAATCAGTTTAATTTTCCTGACTCAGAATCTGTGAGAGCTGAGTTTTTGGAGTTTACACGGAATCGTCCTTGTGATATGACTGGCATTACCTATCAACGACTCCGAGAACAAGGTCCGACTCAATGGCCTTGCTCTGATAAAAATGGTGTATCTCAGGAACGTTTATATACTGATTTCAAGTTTAATACTTCTGATGGCAGAGCTAAGTTTGCAGCATATTATTCTAAAGGTTTGGCAGAACCACCTAATCCTGGTTATCCTTTTGTCTTGACAACTGGGCGATTATATGGTCATTGGCACACTCAAACCCGCACCGCACATATTCAGAAAATTAAGAAAATGCACCCGATGCCTTTTATAGAAATTCATCCCAAGGATGCTCGGAAGTTAGATATTTCCGAAAATGATTTGGTGGAAGTGCGATCGCGCCGAGGCTATGGCAAATTTCCAGCCAAAATCACTAAAGCTATTACTCCGGGAACTGTATTTGTACCGATGCACTGGGGAGCATTGTGGGGAGATGACACAGAAGTAAATGCTTTGACTCATCCTGAAGCTTGTCCTGAGTCTGGGGAACCAGAATTAAAGGCTTGTGCTGTGCAGTTACAGCGAGTTCAGTTTGAAGAGAATACAGTGTTGGCAACTCATATCAAGCAGCCATCAGATTTTCAACCTATAGAAGTTACAAGTAATTTGTAATATTTTCTCGTAGGGGTTTGGTCTCCAAACCCCCTAAAGTCGGGTAGGGTGTGTTAGGCGCTAGCCGTAACGCACCAGTATTAATTCAAAAATCTCTAAAGTCGGGTAGGGTGTGTTAGGCGCTAGCCGTAACGCACCAGTATTAATTCAAAAATCCCTAAAGTCGGGTAGGGTGTGTTAGGCGCTAGCCATAACGCACCAGTATTAATTCAAAAATCCCTAAAGTCGGGTAGGGTTTGTTAGGCGCTAGCCATAACGCACCAGTATTAATTCAAAAATCCCTAAAGTCGGGTAGGGTGTGTTAGGCGCTAGCCGTAACGCACCAGTATTAATTCAAAAATCCCTAAAGTCGGGTAGGGTGTGTTAGGCGCTAGCCATAACGCACCAGTATTAATTCAAAAATC
>NZ_JAYKGW010000051.1:0-7508 GCF_035285525.1 Okeania sp.
CTTATGATTTCATCATTCCTTGCTCTCACCAAATGGCAGATTGGTGTCACTCTATGGGAGTTCCAGAAGATAAGTTAGTAGTTGTTCCCAATGCCTGTGGTTATCCAGTTGAAGATGAACTTGTGGAACAAATTCTGACTCGACGTTGGCAATTTCAGGATAGGAAAAAACTAAAAATCTTATTTCTTGGTAGATTTGCTCGGCAAAAAGGTTTAGATCGTCTTTTAGCTGTTGTCACAGAGTCTCGCCGGAGAAAACTACCCATTCAGTGGCGTTTAGTAGGTAAGAATGTGCTAAAAGATGAAAATTCAGCTAATGAATTACAAACTATTACCGATCTAATTGAACCTCCAGCTTTAACTTCGGAAGCCATCAATGAAGTTTATGAATGGGCAGACGTATTACTGCTTCCTTCTTACTGGGAAGGTTTGCCCCTAACAGTTTTAGAAGCCATGCGTTTGGGAGTGGTTGTTTGTGCTTCCAATGTAGGTGCAATGGAGGAAGTTGTGGATGATGGAGAAACTGGTTTTTTAATTCCTAATTTGAAGGGAGATGGATATGTAGAAGCCGTAATGAAAGTTCTCACCAAGTTAATTAACGAACCAGAGGAGGTGAGAAAAATTAGTCAAACTGCTGCTATGGCTGCTGCACAACGTAATTGGAGTCAAGCTTGTGCTGGATTGATTGAAAAGTTGAATTTGGTATTAAAAGCTTGAGATTGTATGTTACAGGACTTACGCAAAGCAACCAATAAACCGGGTTTACAGCGCTTTTCAAATGAATGAACCACATCGCCATCACCAATTTCTCGGGAACCGTAATTTAGTAGGGACGTTGCATGCAACTTCCCTACTGTGGTTTACTGATTTCACCGCTGTATTGCCGTGATATTGTTGCTCAAACCAGGAAACTTGGTTGATAAACCCGGTTTCTGCGTAAGTCCTAATTATGTAAAATTCAGATAATTATTATATTCTAGTCATTGCGACTGAAAGGAAGTGAAAGGAAGCAATCTCCTAACCCTGAGATTTCTTCCTATCGTCGATAGGGACAACTACTCTGAAAAGCTTATCCGAAAAAGTTTTTCTCTTATTTGTTACTCCTCTAGCTACATAGAATCAAAAATTCTTTCTTGTAATTGTCTTTGCACATTACTCAGCATTGCCTGATTATACTCCAATATTGGATACATTTGTTTATACAAACTTTCCATTTCTTCATAGGATAAAGACGCAAGCTTTAAAATTTCTTGACAAACCATTTGAAACCTTTTAACAGGATCGATAACTTCATCATAGGATTCGTCTACAAAATCGGAAAAAGTTTGAAAACCTAAATTTCTAAGATCCTTTAAAGTACCTGGTTGTCCAAGAACAAGGAAAGGATTTAAAGAAACAATAGATTTAATAGTTTTTTCTGTAAATCTGCGATTCCTTTTACCATCATCAAAATTACTTTCAGTAACGATATAAAAAAAAGAACTGCTAAACAATTCATCATTGATTTTGAATACAAATTCACCTCTTTGAGCGTTGAATTCTTTTGTTTTATCTAGGTCTATTCTTAAAGGCAAAATACTATAAACTTCTTTGTATAGAGAATCAACGTCGATATTTTTTGTAGTTACAGGTGAAATTAGATCGCGGATAAAATTAAGGTTTGGCTGCTCCTCAGGCATTAAATTAAAAGAAAAGTAACTATCATCAAGTAAGCCTTCAGAATAAAAAAACATCGTTATTGCAATCCTGTGGATCCGGGGCATATTATTCAGACATAAAAACTTCTTTTGCCTTACTGAGTTAGGATTCCCTTTAACTTGAGAACTAAAAGAATTAAAATTCCAAAAATGGCTGTTGAATGGAAGAATATTTATCTCAGGTTGAGAATAATAATCTTTCGAGTGAGTTTTGAGGTAGATGGGTAAACAATTATTTTGTGATAAACAAACAAAAGAGTTATGAGTACACTCCAAGACTTGAGTGACTCGAGACATCATATTAAAGAACTCAGTGTGTTCCGGTATAGCACCCTCTCTACTAGAATCTAGGATAATTTTTGCATTGTTCTTAGAGAGTAAGTTTTTGAGAAAGTACGGAATCAGAAATAAAATTCTGTCCGCATCTACGAGCTGATGTGTAGGGTAGTTAGCACTTATCCAAAAACATAACACAGTTTTTATTTCTTTCTTCCACAGATTTGTCGGTAGTTTAGTGCCTAAATATTGACAATATCTACCAAAAATTCCCGTTATAATATTAACATTAATAAATATTATATTTTTGTCTTCTAAGTAATTAAACATTGGAAATTCACTTACTAATTCCATGAGAGCAAAAAAATCTTGCTTGGTAATAAAATCTGCAATCCATAGATAAAAGACTACATCAATATATCTACTAATTAAATCCTTATTTTTTATTGTGGGTATAATAGGTATGACTGAGGCAACCTCTTTAATTGCCAAATCATGTTCTGCTTTGTTTCTGGCAAATCGAAATAAAAGAAAAGCTCTCTCTAATTTTTCTGCATTCTTATCAGTCTTTAGCTGATGAGCAGCACAGCTAAAGATAGTTTTCATCATCCGATCAAAATCACTTTTACTCTGATGCCACTCACTAAACTTAGATACCTGTTCTGCATATCTAAATACTTCTTTTATTACGTCTACGTGTAATAATAATTTAATTTTTGGTAAAGTTATATTGATATTTTCTTCAATAACTTTGCTCGCAGCAAAGTTATTTTCTCTTGTAGAAAGCTTGTTGGACTCAGACTTTAATATTTTGAGAAAATTTTCTACTTCAAATATATCTTTATTTTCACTTTCATTTTCTCTCTTTTCTTGGAACTTATTTGAATTATCATCCTGAAATTTTAGTTTTCCCAATTTGCATAAAGCATCAGTAAAATTTTCATCAATCTCCACTGCTTTTTGATAACAAATTAAAGCATTATCTAACTCACCACATTTCTCTAGCTCTTGCCCCAGATCGTACTGAAACCAGGCAGAAGAGCTATTTAGTTCAACTGCTTTACGATAAGCGGTAATCGCTTCATTCAAATTACCCTTTTTCGACAAAGTAGTGCCTAAACCATGATAGTACCAAGCAAAATTTGGCATTTGCGCAATTCCTTGACGATACAGCACTACCGCTTGTTCTAGTTTACCTTCAGCAACGAGCTTACGCCCTTGTGTTAAAAAATAATTCATAATCTCACTCAGTAGGAAATTTTAAGGTTATTAAAATCTTGTTATCTGGTTTTGTTTCTTAATTTCTTGAGTAACTCAACCAAACTTACGGTTGCTAATTTTTTGAAACACCGATGTTACACTAATGTCTAGTAATAATTTATAAATGGACACCTAAGTGGCTATAGTGGCCTCTCAAGCTTTAAATATTACTTTAGGAAAATGGTTTAATCCTCAATTTTCAAAGCTTTTACTCATAAATTATGATAATGCAGTTTTGAAGTCAAACCTAAGAAATTTTATCATCATTATGATAAAATTTATCCTACTGAAATAATTTCCTGAAGTTATTGCACAGTCAAAGTTTTGTATGTCCATGAAATCTTACTTTTGACTTTTGATCTTTGACTTCGGTAAAATGCTATGATTACAATCTAATTGGAGTATTGAAGAAAGTATAATGAGAAATCAAATTAACACTAATTGGCAAAGTGAAAAAAATGATGAAATTAATTTCTGGCGAAACCATATTGCTACAGGAGGTGGTAAATATCAAGAGGATTATAAAGCTCGATTTAATCCAGATTTACCTCTTCAAAATCATATTGCTCGATATATCAAAAAATCTGTTAAACCAGGTTCAACTGTTAAGATATTAGATGCTGGTTCTGGCCCTTATACAATACTAGGTAAGTGTTTAGCTGACTACAAATTAGAAATTACAGCCGTAGATGCCTTAGCAAATGAATATAATCAAATTTTGTCAGAATTTAATGTTATTCCTTTAGTAAAAACAGAGCTTTGTGATGTTGAAGGATTAATTAATTACTTTCCAGACAATTACTTTGACTGTGCTCATATACGAAATGCACTAGATCATTCTTACGATCCTTTATTAGGAATTTTACAGATGATTGATGTGGTTAAACCAGGAGGATATGTTTTAATTGATACTTACATTAATGAAGGAGATGAAGGAAATTACCATGGTTTACATAGTTGGAATTTTTGTCCAAAGAACGATAAGTTTATCATCTGGAACCAGCAAGGTAAGTCTCTAGTAGTAAATGATTATATTCAAGGTGTTGGATACATTGAAGAAATGAAAGTCAACCAGGGAGCTAAAGCAAAGAAGAGACCTATGTTTATAGCTATTAAAAAAACAGAAAAAACAATATTTGAAAGTGCATCTAATTTTACTTTAAGAGCTTTGGAAGTATCTGATTCAAGCAATTTTCAAAAGGATCAATAAATTATCTTTGAAGGATATATAGTCTTGACTAATTTGGTTAGGTACATATATAGATAGATTTAGGAAAGAGAGACTAGGAAATAGAGAAAAATACTTGATTATTTCTATATAAAAATTGATTGATTTTTTTGTTATTGGAGATGTGTAGCCATGAATAAATCAAGAGATAAATCTTCTTCTTACTTTCTTCCTATACCTATCCTATATATAATTCTGATTTGTCTACTCATAAGAGTTTTTCAGAAAGCCCTAAGTAAAAGTTTATTGCAGTTTTTTTTAAGGAAGTCAATATTGTATTTATTTCCGCCCATAAACAAATGTATGAAAGAAATCGAAAAATTTTATCAGTGTATGTCTCAGAAGGAGTGTAATTACCACATTCATATTTCTGAACAAAACTCCTATATATACTTTGAAGTACCCAAAGTTGCTTGTACTACAGTAAAATCAACCTTGCAAGAACTTGAAGCTCTGACATTAGGTCAGAATTTACCATCAAAGGAAAGTTCAATAGTTCACAATAAGAAGCTTTCTCTACTACGATCGCCTTCAGACATTGGAATTGATAATTTTTTGGCGATGCTAAATAACAACAATGTGTTTAAGTTTTGCTTCGTAAGAAATCCTTATACAAGATTGCTTTCTGTATATCTTAACAAGATGAGTTGGCGTGAAGGGCAATTTTACAAGAAAATTGCTGAAATACTAGATATGTCAGTAAGTGAAAGAATTACATTTAAACAGTTTGTTATGGCAATAAAAAATCAATCTCCTTTGGCGATGGATCCCCACTGGCGTGTACAGACATATCAAACATTTTATGGTTTAGTGGATTACAATTTTATCGGTCGCTTTGAAAACCTTAATCAAGATTTGAAAGTGGTTTTGAATAGGATAGAAAATTTTTCCGATCAGAAAAATAAATGTGCTGAAGCGATAGAAAAATTAAGTTTTATTCGTGGAGGCAAAAAAACTAATGCTGATTCAAAACTTAGAGATTTTTATGGCACTCAGGAGATTAGAGATTTAGTATTTTCTATATACAAAGAAGATTTTCATAACTTTGATTACTCTGAATATTTAATTTGAAAATAGTCAAGACTTACACTAACAAGACTTACACGGGAGGAACCCGGTTTCTACGGTAAATCATTGTTTTTGACAGTAAACATCTAGGAGAAACCGGGTTTCAGGAGCCGCCTGCGTAAGTCCTAATTTTAGTAGATTGGGAATAATGCTTAAATCATGCGCCATAATATAGCGGTACTGCGCAAGTCTTGATATACCAATCCTATGTGAGTTGTAATATTTGTGTGGCAAAAAAAAGTCACAATTCATGAGTGAGGAGCTATATTTTGTTAAAGGTTTTCAGCTTAAATTAACTATTATGAAATTTGTCACAACCAATGTAGGATTGCTATAGCTTATAAAAAGGAAGAGATATGTACAAAGATAAACTCAAAGCACCAATCACACTAATTTCACATGGTAGATCGGGAACATCCTTACTACAAAATATTTTTGATGCTCACCCAGACATATCAGTAGCTGGAGAAACAGCCGACTTAATATTCGGCACTTGGTATTCAATCTCTAAGATTAAGGGAATCGTTCCCGGTTTGTTTGATGAAAACGGAAAACTTGTTCCTTGGGAAGAGCGTGTTGCTCTGGGAGTACGTGCTGTTTTTGATCAAATTTTTAATCTTGATAGAAAATATTGGATGCAGAAACCAATTTCACAACCTTTTATAATGCAATTTTTAAAGATGCAAGAAAAGAATGAAAAAGATTGGTTTAATGTTTATTGGTCTGTCTTAGACCAAGTCTTTCCAGAAGGCAAATTTATCACTATTCTCAGAGAACCACGGGATGTTGTTCTTTCTTCTAAGGAGTATTGGGGTCGGGATCACGCTAATGTATGGGGTAATATTGCGACAATGGCACGATGTATTGCACATGAGTCATCAAAAGTCAATTATGCGGTTAGTTTTGATGAGTTAGTTCAAGAACCTGAGCCAACTCTAAAAAAGCTTTTTGCCCATATTGATGTTCCTTACAGTTCAGATGTTTTAGCTGCATTAGAACATATTTATGTTCCTGACCAAAAAAAGTGGAAACAGGATAAAAGTCTTTTTGAAGACAAAATTAAAAGGGGTTTTTCACGGCAAAAAGACTGGAAAGATTTGGATATGTCTATAGTAAAAACTGAAGATTTAGAGGCTATTGAAAAACTTTGGAATAAATTTGGTTATTCTTTAAATCTAAATTAGTTTTGACAAATAGTCAAGACTTAAACAAAGCAACCAAGAAACAGGGTTTATTGCCGTGATATTGTGGCTAAAACCAAGAAATTTCCGTAAAGAAACCCGGTTTCTATGAGAAACCGGATTTCTGGGTTCCCTTAATTATTAATTATTAATTATTTAATATCCATCAGGACTAATAGTTGTACGATCGTATTCTGCCATTGATAAATCAACTTGTCTAGCTCGAAACAAATTACACCATCCTAATTTAGCATTATCTAACTTTGCTTTTTCTAGGTTAGCTCCTCTTAAATCTGCATATCTTAAATCTGTATCTCTTAAATCTGCATTATATAAATTTGCACCTTGTAAATTAACTCTAACTAAATTTGCACCTCGCAGATTAGCATTACGCAAATTAGCTCTAGATAGATTTCCCTCTTGAATATTTGTATTTGATAAATTAGCTTTATAAAGTTTAATATCTCCCATTTCTGCCTCTCGTAAATTACATCCTTTAAGGTTAGCTTGATTTAAGTTGGCATAGGGTAAATAAGCTTTGGTTAAATTACAACCTTCTAAATTAATTCCTTCTAAATCAGCTTCAAATAATTCAATATTACTTAAATCAATCCCAACAAATTCTCTTTGCCCCTCAGCATATTTCCATAGTAATTCCTCTGAACCCATTTTCTCCATTTTCGTATTTTTAAAGCTAATTGTTAGCACTTGATAACCATCATTTATTAAATAAATAATAAGTATTTATACTTATTTGGATTATCAAAATTTATACTAAGATGGCTTTACAAAAATTATT
>NZ_JAYKGW010000052.1:0-51524 GCF_035285525.1 Okeania sp.
AGAAATTTTAGAAGAGAAAAAACGATTAGATATTAAGCTGAGTTATGAAGTGCTGAAGTCTGCAGAAAAACAAAAAGAAACTCAAGGTAATCAGTTGAAATTTGATTTAGATATTTAGGGATTTTAAAATTAATCAAAAACAGGATTAAGAAGAGCAAAAATTAATCTTCAAGATAATCATTTTGACAATACAAAAGTAGGGGCAGGTTAATAACTTCCCCTATACAAATTTAATGCTTTGATAGGCGCACAATATTTCAACTATGCCATAACTATCCGTGGAGTTCGGGGCATTTTATCTATTTATTATAAAGCACAATAAAATAATTCAGTATATTTAAAAAAAAATAATACTTAATCTACAAAGTCTTTATCTTCCCGATCGTGGTAAATTTCTGAATATGAAGTTGCGATCGCTAACTCCAGAACCAAATTTTTATACTAAAAAATCAGGCGATCGCTCTATTAAACTTTAACAACAGAAGTTAATTTAGATTAAAAATTAATAACTACTAATGTGCAATTTTTTGACATTATTGAAGTTCCAGAAGATTCAATTTTAGAAACTGAACAACTTGGAACTAAAGATAAATTTTGGTATTGCCAGGATAAACTTAATTATTTATATAAAAAAGCTAGACTTAATACTGGGGAAGCTTGGTCAGAAAAAATAGCATCAGAATTATGTGAGTTACTAAACCTACCTCATGCACATTATGAACTAGCAATTTGGAAAGGATATTTAGGCACAATTTCTCCTTCTTTTGTACCAGAAAATAACACTCTTATTCTTGGTAAGCAAATTTTAGTAAAAATAGATGAAAGTTATCTTGAATCTAGAGATAAGAAATATAGAGTTTCTGAACATACTCTTGATATTGTAGTTGAGGCGATCGCCAATAATTCTATTAAATTACCTTTAAACTGGAAACCTCCTGAAGGTATTGAAACAAAAATAGAAACTTTTGTTGGTTACTTATTATTAGATGCTTGGATAAGTAACCAAGATAGGCATGACGAAAATTGGGGATTTATTATGAATAATTCAATATATTTAGCACCAACATTCGACCACGCATCTAGTCTCGGTAGAGAATTTCAAGACTACCAAAAACAGAATAAAATAAATAATAAAGTTGTTAAAAATTATGTAGATAAATCAACGTCAGCAATGTATGACAAAATGGTAGATAAAAAATCTATGTTAACACTAGATTTATTTGAAAAAGCAGCACAAAAATATCCCAAAGCTGCTCTGATTTGGCTCCAAAATTTAGCCAATATATCAGCAGAGGATACTTTATCTTTATTTAAACGTATACCTAAAAATTATATCTCGGAAATTTCTATTGAATTTGCTCAAGAAATTTTGACAATTAACCAAAATAGACTTCTAAAAATAAGAGAAAATTTGCAATTAAAAAATTATTCTTAGCTTGGCAAGATTCCAATAGTCATGCTTGGTTTCCTGTAGGTTCTTTAACTTATAAAAATAATTGGTATGAATTTATTTATCTTAGAGGTGCAGAAGAAGCAAAAAAATTCGGCTTTTCTGGTGTTTGGTCTTTAAATGACTTTGATAAAATTTATCGCTCCCAGGAATTATTGCCTATATTTTCTCATAGAATTATGAAAAGAAGCAGACCAGATTATCCAGATTTTATTAGTTGGCAAAATCTCTCAGAAACAGAAGATAATCCTATGGTTTTGTTGTCTCGTAGCAGCGGTAAAAAAGTAACAGATAATTATGAAATTTTTCCTTATCCAGAACAAGATGAAAATGGTGTTTATCATCTATATTTTTTTATTCATGGTTTCCGATATATGGCGTCTGAAACTATTGAAAAAATCAAAAAATTAGAGGTAGGAGAAACTTTGTATTTAATGCACGATGCACAAAACGACTTTGACTCAAATGCTTTAATGCTACGCACTAAAGATTTTTACCTTTTAGGTTTTTGTCCGCGATATTTATTAAGTGATATTTTTCCCTTAGTAAAAGAGTATCGTAATTCAGTTCAAATAACATTAGATAAAGTCAATTTACCACCAGCACCATTACAAATGAGATTGCTTTGTCATTTAACAATAAAACATGATAATTTTCAACCTTTTTCTAGCGAAATGTATGAATCTTTAGCTGTACCAATTTTTAGTTAAATAGGATTTACGCAGAAACCGGGTTTCTTGGTGGCTTTGCTTACAGTGCTTTTCCCGAAGTAGGGACGTTGCATGCAACGTCCCTACTAGATATGGTGGTTATGCGTAAGTCCTGTTTGATATTCGATAAAATAAATAAAAAGAATTTAACCTGAAATAGGAGTAATAAGAATATGTCTGTATATATAAATCACCTTGAAGCTAAAGGAATTTATGGAATTTTTGATATAAATTTAGATTTTCATCAAGGAGTTAATATTTTATTTGCTAAAAATGGCAAAGGAAAAACTACTTTGCTACATATTATTGCTAATTTACTTAATGAAGACTATGAAAAATTTGCCTTTATTGATTTTGATTATATTAATATGACGATGAGTAATGAAAGTCAAATTGAGTTAAAAAATAATATAAATGATGAGGAAATTATATTATTTTTAGATGGAGTAGAAGCAACAAAAATTCCTGTAAAGGAAATTATCAAAAATCGCTATATTAGAAATCAATTATTCCGTCCAATTATCGAGCGGGTGTCACAAGAAGTTCCAGAACCAGTTCAAAAAATAATTGGATATAATTTTATTTCAGAGTTAAAAAAGGCAAATTTAACCATAAACATTGAAACCTCAGAATCATCAGATCAAAAATTGAAAGCTGCTTATTTTCCAGCTTTTAGAAGTATGATAGAAGCTTGGGCATCAACAGAGGAAAAAAGTGGCAAACTAAGAGACGCTTCTGATGAAGAAAAGCAGCGACAAAAAACAAATTTTGCACGTCAAATTTTTGGGAATTTTGTTCCGTTAATTAACTATCCATCTCTTCTAGAAATAGAACAAGTATTAAACCAAAAAATTTCTCAGGCTTTTTATGAAGTTAAACAAGCAGAGCAAAAATATTTAGGTGGTATCCTATCTCAGATATTTAATACTCTTTCCAAAAATTCAAATACAATTCTAGAAGAAAATTCAAATACAATTCTAGAAGAAATCAAACAACTGAGTAACGATCTAAAGCTTCAAATGCCTGAAGACCTCCGCACTGCTGTTGAATCATTTCAAGCTAATGAAAAATCGAAAGATGCTGCTGTCAGGATTTTAATTACCTACAGAGAAGCACTGCAAAAAATATCTAATGAACAGAAAACTTATTTTCAGAATATTGAGAAATATCTAGCTGCTGTTAATTCATTTTTAGATAGTAAAGAGATAGAAATTATCTTCAAAAATTTACCAACTTTAGGCATAAATTTCCAGAATGGTATGCCTCCTATCCCTGGAATAAGTAAAGCATTATCATCAGGAGAACGTCAAATTTTAACCATGATATATGCTGCCTCTCAAATGAGCGAACAAGAAATAGTTTTAATTGATGAACCTGAAATTTCTCTTCATGTTGATTGGCAACGTAAATTATTAGAAAAAATCTCTCAACAGTTGGGTGAAAAACAAATTATTGCTTGTACTCATTCTCCAGTAGTAGGAGCTGACTATGAGGACGAAATAATAATACTTGAACCTCAAAAAATCAAAATTATTAAATAGTTTATACAGCGAAAGTATATGAGTAAAATTAGAATAAAAAGGAAGATAAATAATAGTAATAATGCCAAAATGCACTCCCAAATTTACTCCAAAAGAGTACCGAATTTACTTGATGAATAGTAATCAAAAACATATTTTAGTTGAAGGTAAAAATGATAAATATTTTATCGAAAGAATGTTGTCTTATCTAGCAAATGAAATAGATAAACCAGAACTCAATGAACAAGTTGTTGTAGATTCAGCAGAATTTTTAATTAAAGCTGATTCAGGAACAGGTAATAATAAGGAAAAAGTTGAGGAAATTGCAAATAGCGTAGTTGATAAACCTTACAGTCAAAGATTTATTGCTTTCATAGACCGGGAATTATATTTATTTAATTGGGATTATGAACAAACTCAAATATTGCAAGACAATTTTCCCGCACATAATATAGAAAAACGAATTATCAGAACACGAGGGCATTCATTAGAAAACTATTTATTTGAACTAGACATAGTTAGTAATTTTTTTAATATAAATACAATAATACCTAATCCCCAAATAGCGACAAATTTATTTAGACAAATTTTTAAATCAGTAATATATTCAGCTTGTACTATTGGTTTAGCTGCTACTAAAACTAAGCTGTTACAAAAAATAGAATCAGGTATTCTCTGGAGAAATTTTATTGAGTTAACCTCTGGAGAAATAAATTTTTTGTTAGAAGATTGGTTAGATTTTTTGACAGATAAACGTAGTGTACCGGATAGCAAAATTTTAGAAATCAAGCAAAATTATGAAATTTATATTCAACTTATTAATCAAACATCTTTTGAAATTGTGAGATGGCTATCTCATGGTCATATTGGTTATGATTTTTTGAGAGAAGCATATATTAAATGTGTTATGGAAGTTAGCAAAGAAGACATTAGTAATGTTGATTGGATAGCAAAAGATAAGAGGGTGAATCTGTTGACTAACTATTGGATTGAAGAAATATTAAGTAATAACAGGATGTATTTTAAAGAAATATTTGAAATGTTAGATTTATCATAGCAATTTCTACAGTTATAGCAAATTACAAGTATATGAAGCACAAATTTAATAATTAAATCTTCATAAGTAGCGATTTTTCGGGAACCGTGCATCTTGCTCGCTTAAGTGTACCTCATAAAGGTGGAATCTCTTGTATAATCTCCCTATATCTTCCTTGGAAAAAGATACTTTTTGTTGAGTCCCCCCTTTCCATCTACCGTAAACAAAATTTAGTATAACTATTTTCAACTTTTTATTATTAATAACATGAAACTACCAACAGTTCAACAATTATTTATTCATCCAGTCAAGGGATTAACGCCTCAAACTTGTCAGAATATTTTCCTAAATGCAGGTCATGGTATTAAAGGCGATCGCGCATTTGCTTTAATGTTTATTGACTCTAAAAATGAAACTCAACCTAAAGAAATACCTTGGATGAGTAAAAAACATTTTGCTGTCCAGAATGATTGGCCTGCTTTAGCTGCTTTAGATTGTGATTTTGACCCAGAAACAGAGATTTTAACTGTGCGAAAGCAAGGAGTCGAGTTGCTTAAAGAAAATACAAATCTATCTGAAAGTCGCGATCGCCTTAGTGCTTTTTTTACAGATTATTTGACTACCCTAGAACCCAATAAAGGAGCGCGACATCCTCAAAAAGCACCTTTGCAGTTAGTGGGGGATGGGAAAAATAGTCGTTATCCAGACAGGGAACCCGTACATATTTCTCTCATTAGTCAGGCAACCATGAATGATTTGGAAGCCAAGACTGGACGAGTATTAGATGTGCGGAGATTTCGTCCTAATGTAGTTCTGGCAGCAATGGAACCTTGGTCAGAATTTGATTTAGTGGGGAAAACGTTGCGTTTGGGTGATGCTCAGATTACTGTTACTGCTAAGATTGGACGGTGTATGAATATTGAAGTTGACCCCAAAACAGGCGATCGCGATGTTCCCTTATTATCCGTGCTGAAAGAAAAATATGGTCACGTTGACACGGGAGTATTGGCAACTGTTGATCATGATGGAGCAGTAGCAGTTGGAGATATTTTGGAGATTTTGTCTTAAACAGGACTTACCCAGATGAACCCAGAAACCCGGTTTCTTGTAGACTTCTATTGCTCAAAACAACCATTTATCCTAGAAACCGGGTTTCTTTGCGTAAGTCTTCTCCCCCCTTTCAAAGGGGGGCAGGGGGGATTCTTTCTCTTCCTAAATCTTAACCAACATTCACCTTCACAACCTTATTTTTCTCAGCTTCAGCTTTCGGTAAATGCAAATGTAAAATACCATCCTTATAGTCAGCTTTCACCCGATCATTTTGAACTCTAACAGGTAAAGAAATTATTCGTTGGAAAGTACCATAACGAAATTCCGAACGAGTCAAACCTTGTTTTTCTGTCTTATTTTCTTGACGACGTTCTCCTTTGATTGCCACCGCTTCCGCAGTAACTTGTACATCTAAATCTTTAGGTTCCAAACCAGGAATTTCTAATTTTAAATCAATTGCTTCATGGTTTTCCTGCATTTCCGCTGCTGGTTTAAAAGCAACTTCTGGCTCTTCACCAGCAAAAGTATCAAATAAACGATTCATTTCCTTTTGCAAAGAATCAATTTCACGCCAGGGAGAAAAACGAACAATAGCCATATTTATTACCTCCTAAAATTATGTTTTATCTGTGATTTAATTTGTTATTTATGTTTCTACCTTAGAGTAGATTTAGTATTAAGTAAGTGTGGTGAATGGGAAATATGAAATCGCAATTACCGTACTAGAGTTTTTTGATAGCCAAGTATCCAAAATTTCCCAATTCTTTTCCACCGAAACTTTACTTAAATCTAAGTTGAAATCAATTAATTTTCTTCAACTTGTCTTGATTGTAATCAAGGTCAAAAAAATATTTAATTCGGTTTGTTCATCCGATGCGATCGCAATTTCCGTACAAATATTAATTTTTATAAAAAGAGCTAAAGAGGGTTCTCAAAGGTGATTTTCATTAGCTAAAATCGTTTAAGGCAACTCCAGGAAAAGATTCTAATTTGGAGAAGTCTATATTCAGTAACTATATAATCTAGGAGTGTGAAAAAAAATGGCCAGATTTACTTTAACCAATAAAGCAGACCTATTTCCTGATATAGATGATAATGGCGTATTTCAAGACAATACAGGAAATGACAATATTAAAGCCAAAGATGGTAACGATGATGTAGATGGCGGCAGAGGAAATGATACAATTGACGGAGGTAATGGCAATGATTTCCTTTGGAGCTTTTTTGGCAATAACAGTATCTCAGGTGGCAAGGGTCGTGACACTATTACAACTGGTAAGGGTGATGATAATCTTGATGGTGGTAATGGAACGGACTACCTAGAAGCGGGTGGTGGTAATGACACTCTTAATGGGGGTAATGGACATGATAATCTCAATGGCGGTAATGGCAATGATAGTCTGAATGGCGACGATGGGGATGATTACCTAGATGGAGGTAATGGTAATGATAACCTGAATGGCGGTAGTGGGTTTGATTTCCTAGACGGAGGTAATGGTAATGATAATCTGAATGGCGGTAGTGGTTCTGATTTCCTAGATGGTGGTAGTGGTGAGGATACCATGACTGGAGAGAAGGGAAACGATACCTATTATGTTGACAGTGAAAATGACAAGGTAATAGAAAAGAATAATCAAGGGAAGAATGATTTAGTTATATCTTATTTAGATTCCTACACACTACCCAATAATGTAGAAAATTTACTACTGGAGCAAGACTTTTTCACAGGTAACTATCGTATGGAAGGAACTGGCAATGGACTGAATAATATTATTCAGGGTAATGTTGCAGCGAATGTCATTACTGGTGGTGATGGAGACGACACAATTGAAGGTGGAGCAGGTAACGATATTCTGACTGGTGGTAATGGCAAAGATAGTTTTCTTTTCCGTAGTCAAGATAGTTTTTACTACTACGATCCTTATTATTATGATCCTTTTTTAGACCCCTATTATGATCCTTCTTTAGACCCCTATTATGATCCTTATTACCCTTATGGTTATGCCATGTTTGATCGTCGAGATTTTGGAGTTGATAGAATTACTGATTTTGATCCGAATGAAGACAAAATACTCTTGGATAAACAAATATTTGTCGATGAAAAGATAGCTAGTAATTTTGAAGTTGTCAATAATGCTAAGGCAGCTCGTAACAGTGATGCTGCCATAGTCTATAATCAGAATAATGGTGTTGTCTACTATAACGAAAATGCGGAAAGTCCAGGTTTTGGTAATGGTGGTGCATTTATTGTCTTACAAGATGCTCCTAAAATTAGCGCGGATAACTTTGAATTAATTGACTCATTCGAGATTCCCGACTTTCGTTTCGGCGGTGTCATTCCTTTCTAATGATATTCCCCATCTTCGTCCTTTGACATAACAAAAATCTACGCAAACAATACCAACTTAATTTAACCAGTAGAGACGTTCAACCTAACGTCTCTATTTATTTGATTTTTTGTAAATCATACAACTTCAAGCATGAGTGGTGCGTTAATGAAATGTAACGCACTACACGCAAAGAAACCCGGTTTCTCTGAGAAACCGGGTTTCTGGGTTGCTGAAACGCACCCTGCTGCATTGTTTCACCTTAAATAGTGCAATAGCTGTAGGTTGGGTTGAGGTACAAAACAAGGGCAGAAATCTTTTCTCCCCGACTCCCCGACTCCCCGACTCCCCCACTACCCCACTCCCTACTCCCCTACTCCCCTACTCCCTACTCCCTACTCCCTAATTATTCAATTAAACCGAGAATTTTGACAAAACACATAAGTATCAAACATCGCTCCTACCAAACTACAAGTAATAGCAATTACCAAACATCCTTGCCAGGGATGGCCACTACCAAAAGTTGCTAAGAATTGCCAAATTTGGGTAACACCAAATTGACCAATTCCCTGTACAATTGGAAGATGACTAATTAAAGCAAAGCTCATCCAACTAACCCCAATTACAATCATTGGAGTAATAAAGCTAAAAATACTTGTCAGTAATAAAGAACGTAGCAAATCAATTAAAATATTCATAATAATAAGTCCAGCTATATTGCCACCTCAGCAGCAAGTTAACTAAATAAGCTAACTTATTACTAAGATAGATAGCGATCGCTCAAAATCAGTCAACCTGTCAGAAAACTTCAATTTTGGTTTAAAAATCTTGTTGAAGATTGGTAAATTTTTCTCATTCTGTGACTTATTACACATCTTCATAAAAGAGGGAATAGATAACAGGAAACAGGAAATAGTGAGGAGTAATTGACAATTTATGGATAATAATTGATTATCTTTTTAATTTTTGAAGATATTTATGATTCTCATTTATTAACTTCTATTGAGTAACATTACTTTTTAATTAACTTTTGGTATGTGGGGACAACGGATATTAGCTGCGACCTATTTAGCTGGCCAAGTAGTGGTTCATTTGCTACAAGGTAAAATTAATCGTCGGAATACTATTGAGCAAATGGCAATAGTTGGTCCCGAATCTTTATTAATTGTCTTATTGACATCTACCTTTGTGGGAATGGTATTTACGATTCAGGTGGCCAGAGAACTTGTGGCTTTTGGGACAGCTAATATGGTTGGGGGGATGTTAGCTCTAACTTTAACCAGAGAACTAGGTCCAGTTTTAACAGCAGTTGTGGTTGCAGGGCGAGTAGGTTCAGCATTTGCAGCAGAAATAGGGACGATGAAAGTGACGGAGCAAATAGATGCTCTGTATATCCTAAAAACTGACCCAGTAGATTATTTGGTTATTCCCAGAGTTATTGCTTGTGGTGTAATGATGCCAATCTTAACTTTGTTATGTTTAATTACTGCTATACTTGGTGGACTAATTATTGCGGTTAATTTATATGATATTCCCCAAGGTGTATATTTAGATTCTGTCCAAAGTTTTCTAACTCTTTGGGATATGTGTAGTGGGTTAACAAAATCAATTGTATTTGGGGTTTTAATCGCTGTCATTGGTACAAGTTGGGGTTTAACTACTACTGGTGGAGCTAAGGGTGTAGGAAAATCTACTACTACGGCTGTTGTAACGTCTTTAATATCTATTTTTATTTTTAATTTCTTTCTATCTTGGGCAATGTTCCAAGGTATGGGTGGAGCGATGAAGCAGAATTTTTAAATTAAGGAATTTTTTAGACTATGGTTGGGTTGAGGTACGAAACCCAACCTACTGGTGCTATTATGGTTGGGTTTCGTCCGCTAAGGCAAACAACCTAACCTACTGGTTGACTATTCCCTACTCCCTCTTTGACTATATAAAACTATGACTACTATTTCTACTTCAGAAGCAAAAGAAACTATTGAGCTTGCTCCTAATTATAAAATACCTTTAGTGCTAATAATTGGTGCATTACCTTTAGCATTTCTAGAAAAGTGGGTAAGTTTAGCGATCGCTATTTTCGGAGTTTTTCTATTAGTTCAAACCCTAACTATTCGTCTAAAATTTACTGAGACTTCTTTAGAAGTATATCGTTCAGAAAGACTCATCCGAAATTTTCCTTACCAAGATTGGCTGAACTGGGAAATATATTGGTTTCCTGTACCTATTTTGTTCTATTTTAGAGAAGTTCAAAGCATTCACTTTCTCCCAATTATTTTCGATCCTAAAATGTTAAAAACTTGCCTAGAAAAATACATTCCTTTAAATAATAATTCAATTGAAAAGTAGAGGGAAAAAGTAACCTAAAATTGGTGATAATAAATATTTTACTATAGGGGTTTGGTCTCCAAACCAAATCAATAAATTTTCAACAGGAAATGCTCAATGCTAATAGCTGTTTGCGCAGCATTAAAATTATTAAAATTAGATAGAGCGATCAGGAACTATGCAAAGAAACCGGGTTTCTAGCTTTTCGGAGATGCTTACATATTTTTTCCTCTAAATTCTAAATTAATAGAGTAACCCCAAATTAGTTATAATAGATATTGTATCGTAGGGGTTTGGTCTCCAAACCCTAACAAAAATGGGATTTGGAAACCAAACCCCTAAAGTTTTTTTTCATAAATCTTTTATATTTCTTCCTATCATGCACTCAGACGAAATACAACGACAAGAACAAAAAGAACAACCTAATAACATCAATGAAATAACTACTTCACCTTCGGACTTAGAGAAAAAAATAGAAACTGAAACTCCTAAAAACCAACAAGTTGCTGAATCATTTACACCTGATATAAATCAATCAGTTGAAAATATTTCTACAGATACTACTAATCTGATGGAAGAACAAACAATTCCAACAGTTAATAAAATCGAAAAAAAAATAACATTAGAAGTTCCTAACTTCCAAGAACAAAAACAAAACTTAGAATCAGAAATAGCTACCCTACAAGAAACTAAGACTAAATTACAACAAGAAATAATCTCCCAAACTCAAGCCATAAGCAATTTAGTACCAGAAGCTTTAAGTCATTTAGAACAACGGAAACAAACATTACAAATAGAAGTAGAAAAACTAGAGAAACGTAAAGAACGTATTCAAAAAGAAATGCGGACTACTTTTGCTGGTGCTTCTCAAGATTTAGCAATTAGGATTCAAGGATTTAAAGATTATTTAGTAGGAAGTTTGCAGGATTTAGCTGTTGCTGCTGAACAATTAGAATTAGTTCCACAACCAGAAGAATATTCTACTTCTGTAACAGAAGATACTCCCAAATCTCCAAAAAAATTAGACAATCCCAAATTTGCCGAAATGGGTTTTGAGGAACAAACCAGAGAAATTAGGGAGATTCTGGATGAATATCGGAATATGCCTGATTATTATGGTCCACCTTGGAGATTAAGACGTACATTTGAGCCAGTTCATTCACAACGGGTATCTAATTGGTTTTTTTCTCAGGGTGGCCGTGGTGCCCTCCGAACTCTGGGTAGTCGTCTGCAAAATATTTTGGTTGCTTCTGCGATTATTTCTGTACTTAGAGATTTATATGATACCAGGGTACGCGCTCTGGTACTAGCTAATTCTCCTGAACATATGGGAGAATGGCGTCGTGGTTTACAAGATTGTCTGGGGATAGATCGCCGTGACTTTAGTCCAGAAAGGGGTGTGGCTTTATTTGACGATGCGGAGATTTTGGCCCAAAAAGCAGATCGATTAGTAAAGCAGGGTAAGTTACCAATTATTGTAATTGATGATACGGAAGATAGAATTAGTCTTTCTATGTTACAGTTTCCTTTATGGTTGGCCTTTGCCCCTGAACCTAATTCTCAAAATAACTAATAATTAATAATTAATAATTAATAATGGATAATTAATCTTTAAAGGTTTTTACCAATTAATAATTCAACCTATCCAGTGCAGGCCGAAAAGTCGGCGTGAGTGTACCTGATTGTGGTAATTGCTATAGTTTTCATTATTCATTATTCATTATGTACTTACTGCTTTTTTTAAAGGAAAAAATCAATGATTAATTGGTTACTATTAAATGGATTAATATTAATAATTGCCTATTTATTGGGTGCTACTCCTACTGGCTATTGGCTAAGTTCTTGGTTCTACGGTATAGATATTCGCGAACAAGGTTCTGGTTCCACAGGTGCGACTAATGTATTAAGAACTTTGGGTAAGTTACCGGCTTTAATTGTGTTAGTTATTGATATTTTAAAGGGAGTTTTCGCGATCGCTCTAGTTCGTTATCTTTATTCCCTTATTTTTGTACAAAACCTAACTATTGATGCTGCAATACCTGATAGTTATTTAGTCAAAGAATGGATGGTTATTTTAGCAGGATTAATAGCAATAGTAGGTCATACTAAATCTATTTGGATTGGTTTTAAAGGTGGAAAATCTGTTGCTTCTAGTCTAGGTATTTTATTAGCAATGTCTTGGATTGTTGGCTTAGAAACGCTTGGGATATTTGTTCTGGTTATTAGTATTAGCCGTATTGTTTCTTTGAGTTCTATGATTGCTGCTGTTGCCGTTTCTGGTTTAATGTTTGTGACAGGGCAACCACTTCCTTATATTATATTTGCTATTGTGGGTGGAATATATGTGATTTGGCGACACAGCAGCAATATTGAACGACTCTTAGCTGGTACAGAACCTCGTGTTGGGCAAAAGTTATCAACAGAATCTTAGTTTTAATGTAAGCATTCAGGTCTTGGGGTTGCATTATTCTTGATTTTGTGCATAGTCAGTTACAAGGTATTTAGGATTGCTATATTAGACATCTCCAAAAATAAAAAGTAAAATCAACTCTTCTTCCCTGTTCCCTGTTCTTAGTTAAGGGTTCCCTCTTTTCTGGAGATGTCTATTGTAAAAATCACAGGGCTATTATGCTTCAGATGTTGGAGATGAACCTGGTATTGGTTTCATGAAATTAGGGAATAGCAGAATCAGGACTGACGCAAAGGGAACCCCTACGGTTTTAAATTTTACCGATACTACCGGACATAATATCAAACAATTTTTTCGCCCTAATGTTAGACTAATGCACCACCACAACTAGAACCACAACCTGCGGTACAACCATAACAATAATTTGCTGTTTGTACTTGTTCAATAATGTCTAAACTATTAGCTTCTAATAACTTCGCGACTGTAATTTTTTCACCTTTTTTTGTCTGAGCGGAAATATTTTCCATTTGATTAAAGTCACAGTCATAAACATTACCTAAATAATCAACTGATAACTCATTTCGACACATTAAGTTTCCTACAGTTTCCCTATTAAAATTAGACTCTAAAAATTCTAGATAAGGTTGATATATCTTGTAGTTTTCTAGGAAAATTTTAGTTCTACCTATGGGTAAATTAGTAATCGTAAACAGTTGATTAAATTCAATGTTAAAATATTCTCTTAAATAACTCTTATAATCTTTTTCTAATTTTTTTTGATTGGGAGGAAGTATAAATTTATCTCCACTAGGAATTGGAGGATTATAAACTAAATCTAAGACTAAACTTGGATTTTTGGCGTACCCTAATACATTCAACCATTGCAATGCCAAAATAGATTTATTGTAAACACCATTACCACGCATTTTATCTACATTATCTTCTAAATAACAAGGCAAAGATGCAATAATTCTGACTTTATTTTCCGCACAATATTGTGGAATATATTCATATCCTGGCAGAAGATAAATTGTCAAATTAGAACGAACAATTACTTCTTTATTTTTAGCTCGTGCAGCTTCAACTAATTGCTTAAAACCATAATTCATTTCTGGCGCTCCCCCAGTTAAATCAATTGTTTCAATTTGGGGAAATTTTTGAATTAATTCAATTAATTGTTCACAAATTTCTGGAGTAAGTTCTTCTGTTCTTTTGGGGCTAGCTTCTACATGACAATGACTACAAGCTAGGTTACAACGTTTACCAAGATTAATCTGTAAAACAGTGATTTTTTTCTTGGTTAAAGTTGTGTCTAGTTTGGTTGAGAAAGGTTTAAAAGCTGTTTGAATCATTGTAATAAGTTTTAATTAAAGAGTTGAAGAAAAGAATCTAAACATTTATAGCAATCCTAAATAGATTGTCAGATTTTATGGTAAGAGTTTGGTTTCTAAACCCTAAACGCAAAGACATATATATTCTCAGATTTTATAGTAAGAGTTTGGTTTCTAAACCCTAAACGCAAAGGGATTTGGAAACCAAACCCCTACTGTTTTTTCTCACAAATGATTTCTTATGGCTATACCTCTGAACTATCAGTTATTAATTCATTGCTTTTTCGTAAGAAGTGTAAGTTAAAAATTTAGTATAATTTAAGCTAACTTCATATTAAAAAAAAAGCTGAGAGCTGACCCCTAAATCCTTACCTAACACTTATCATTAAAACTAGGCAAACTGAATCTAACCTGAGAAACAACTAAAAAACAAATAATAATTAAATATTTCCTAGATTTATTGAATAGATAACTCTATAATTAGAAATTAGAGCGTGTTGAAAAAGTCTTTTTATCAAGGCAGAGAGTAGGGAGCATTTCCAAGTCAAAACCAACAATTTAATATCATTTATTCTGACTCTTAACTCCTCCCCTAAAGGAATAAATATGTTGATTAAATTTTATTTTCTTAATTCTATTTGCTGTTGATTTGGAGGAGTTGTCAATCCAGTTTTTTCCAGAACATAGACAACTCCAACTGATAAAATTGCTCCCACTAATAATCCAACTGCTATTAATATTAAAACAAACTTTTCTAGCGCTACTTTAGTTTCAGGATTATAGGCTTCTATTACTTCCATTTTGTCATTTTCTTCTGAGTTAATTGTATCATTATCAAAAGGTTCGGAATGAGAATTAGGGATTCTATTCATTGGTATTTAATATTTAACTATAGTGTGTTTATTTGAGATACAAAAATACTAAGAATTAAGCTATTAGCAGTCAGCATTCAGTAATAAGCATTAATAGTAATCTGCTTCTCAGGCTATGCTCTACAAACATCTTTTTCCCTTTTGAAGTTCCACTAAAAACAATAGCTGACCGCTAAATTCTGACTGCTGAATGCTTATACTCAGATTCATTATAATCTATACAAGTAATTTTTGAGCCTCAATGGCAATATTAAATAGGGTTTGTTTATAGAAAGTATTTTTGTTGAGGTAGGGAGTAGAGAGTAGGGAGTAGTTAATAATTAGGAACAAAGGGGAATTATCAAAGAGGTAGTCATTTATAATAACCACTTAATTTTTCAGTTTTATCAACTAAAAAGCTGGTACTTTTTCCAGACCCAAAGTTTTCCAAACCATGATTAATGTAAATACTTTTCGATTTAATCACAAACCCTAAATAATATTTAATAATAGGGGTTTGGAGACCAAACCCCTACAGTTTTTTCACGAATAAATAATTTCAGATACAGCATATTCTAGATATATGAAATAAAGATATTCAGAATTAAATTTCTCTAGACAAAAATACCTCACCAAAGTGTAATCCGCCTTATTAATTTTCACCTTTCAACAAAATAAATACCCCACCCTTTTTTTCAAGGAAGAGGTTTTCATCAATATAGATTTTTACTCAAAAACAAATTCCAAGTACATAGAAGTACAGACATTAATAATTAGGGCTTGCTGAATCAGTCTTTTAGTTAAGAATAGAAGTCAGAATCCAGAAATCAGGGGAATTATAAAGGAGGTAGTCAGAATAATTCTCCCTTGACTTTCTGCCCCTTTCTTGCCCAAAATGCACTCCTTTTTGACCATAAAGAAAGAGCTGAAAACTAGGTACTTTTTTCAGACATAAAAAGGCTAAAACCTTTATATATCAATTTTTTAGATTTAATCAGCAAACCCTAATTAAATCTTATCAGTGTGAGCCGGAAAGCTCCCGTAGGTTTACCTCACCAAAATTGAATCCTCTGTATCTAAAACCAAAAGCAATAACTGATAGCTAAATCCTTACTTAACAACAATCAGAAGGAGTACAACAATCACTATTATTTTTAATATTTGTTGCTTGATAATCTAAGCCTTTAGTTTCTCTAGGATGACGAATTTTATTATCTCTACAATCAAAGTTTTCTGCCAAATCTAAAGGAATATTTGTATAAGGTTCAATCGCCAAAAAATCCTGATAGTAAGGACCGTTTTTATCTGTATAAATCTGGAAAGTTTTATCACAAACAGCCATTCTTTTTCCTCTATCTAAAATATGACCATCATCATCAACTACCTGTTTCCACGGACCTTGGTAAATCACAGCTTGATTCCGGTCTAAACATTCTCCTTCCTTCCCTTTAAAAGCACGAACTGTCATAGAACGAAACTCTATCCCATCAATGACTTGCCAAGGTTTTTCCTCGCGTTTCAGAATTTCAATCCCATAAAAACCAGCTTCTTCAAACATTTCTAAAAAAACATCTTCTCGAAATGCTCCAGCAATACAACCACTCCATAATTCCGGGTCATTCATAATTTTTGGAGTCGGAATTTCATCACAGACAATATCCGAAATAACTGCTCGACCGCCTCGATTTAAAACTCTATAAATTTCCTGAAATAACTTTTGTTTATCTTCAGGACGAACCAAGTTCAACACACAATTAGAAATCACAACATCTACACTATTATCTGCAATTAAAGGTTGTTCTTGGCGCAAAGCATTACATTCATATTCAAAAGCAGCTAAAGCATCAATAGATGTAATTGGATTAGCAGTTAACCAGTTTTGCACCAAGTCTAAATCTAAAGCTAAATCTTGAATTTTTCCCTTGACAAACTTAGTATTTTGATATCCAATTTTGGCAGCAATTTCAGTTTGATATTTCCTAGCTAATGCCAACATATCATCATTAAAATCTACTCCAATAACTTGCCCTTGGGCACCAACTTTTTGAGCAATCATATAACAATTTTTTCCAGCACCAGAACCTAAATCTACAACTGTTTCTCCAGCAGATATGTAGCGAGTAGGGTCTCCACAACCATAATCTTTTTCAATAATTTCTAGAGGTAAAATATCAAGATAATTTCCTTGATAATCAGTTGGACAACATAAGCTAGGTTGTACCTGTTGAGCGCCTGCTTGATAACGTTCTAAAACTGCACTTTCTATGTTATAGTTAGCAGTCGATTGTTCATTTGTAGTTGTATCGTTCATTGATAAATTTTCTTCAAAGTTTTCCCAATTCATTATGTCTACCAAATAATTAAACTAAATAGGCAAATATTAAGCAAAAGTTTAGATTAGACTGTATAAACTTTGTTTCATTTGCTGAAATTATATTGCTTGTCAGCATTTTCTGGGGAATGCTTACTATTGATTTATAATTCTATTTAAAACATTAATAAATGAGTATTTCCTGAGAAAAGTTCAAAAATTAGATAAGATTAAAATAAATATAAGCATTTTTGCGGGAATAGGTAGGTTGGCAATGGGCAATGGGTCATTTGAGTTATCAGTATAGAGTGAACCTTCGACTAAAGTCGGAGGCTTGAAGTACTGAGTTAAATATTTTTCATACCCTTAAAAGGGGAGGCTTTATAACTCATTTTTTGGTAAGAGTTTTAGAATTTATTTCTAGTTTTTGAATTGTTCTAACCTATTTAGGATTACTATATATATAATCAGTTAAATATTGAATTATAATATACAGCAGATTCTACCTTGGTGAGATATAATCGCGGGAGCAAGATGCCCGCACTAAAAATATTTAATTGATTAATATCTTTACTTCATATACTTGGAATCTGCTGTATAATACTCTTTTATTATTAATTATTAATTATTCCTTACTTATAAATTTCGTAAAACATAACCCACTCCTCGGACAGTTTGAATTAAACGTTTTTCCTGATTAGCTTCTAACTTCAAACGTAAATAACGAACATAAACTTCAATAATATTTGAATCTCCCATAAAATCATAACCCCAGACAGTTTCTAAAATTCTATCTCTGGTCAAAACTTGCCGAGGATGAGCCATTAAATACTCTAATAAATCAAACTCTTTTGCAGTTAATTCTATTTCCCTATTATTCCGATAAACTTCTCTTGTACTTCTGTTTAAACTGAGGTCTTCAAACATTAATAAATCAGGATTAGGTTCTTGAGTTCTGCGGAGATGTGCCCTAACTCTAGCTAATAACTCTTCCACACTAAAAGGCTTTAAAACATAATCATCAGCTCCAGCATCTAAACCAGCCACGCGATCGCTCACATCATCCTTAGCTGTTAATAAAATAACTGGTACTTTATCCCCAGTAGTTCGGAGACGACGACATAATTCTAACCCCGATAAACCAGGTAACATCCAGTCAAGAATTATCAAATCTGGCTTAATTTCCCGTGCCGTTGTTAATCCAGTAAATCCATCATTAGTTACAGTTACTTGATAACCTTCATATTTAAGTTCTAGTTCTATAAATTGAGCTAATTTTACTTCATCTTCAACTATTAAAATTTGAGAAGTCATAGTCGATGCCTAAGCTAGTATAAAATCTTCGATTGAGATATATTTGCTAAGAAAACATAACAAATTTTATAATATCATAGTTTTATATCTATATGTATTTATATTTATTTATGCAAAAATATAAGTTTGATGTGATTATTTTTTTGTATTGACGAAAAAATCAAACTAGGTTAAACTTAACTTTAGGTACAGTTATGTCCACCATATAAGCTCAATTAATCTCTCTAGATGTCCAGTCAAAGCCGATTTCTTCGCTCAAAACGCCTACGAGCAGCCCTTTGGTATGCTGCTAATGGTAAGTGCCAGAAATGTGGATGCGATCTACCTAGAAATTGGCACGCAGATCATATAGAGCGGTGGGCCGAGACTTCCACTAGCACACCAAAGCACTGTAGTAATATTTTTATTCCAGTAGGGTGCGTTAGCGGTAGCGTAACGCACCAATACTATATATAGAGTACTGGTGCGTTGTGCGTTGTGCGCTTTTCATGTCGCCCAGCGTTTCGGCGCTTGAGCCGACATATAAAGCGTAGCTTTGCGGAACGCAAAACCTACCCTACCAATAGCGTTCATGGCTTTAGTCCTATAGAAAAAAACCTACTTCTTGACTCAGCTATATTTGCAGCTTTGTCAAGAAATGGTACAAGACCTATCAACCTAATGTCGCAACATTTTATCAAACAGGACTTACCCATGCGAAACTAGGTTTCTAGGGTAAATCATTGTTTTTGACAATAAACATCTAGGAGAAACCGGGTTTCTGGGTTCCCATGGCTTTAGTCCTGTCAAATTGCTATTATTCAACTTCCGGTGCAAAAATTGGAAACTTTTCTCCTTTTAAATAAGCATCAAAATTTTGTTGAAAATAAACCCAAGAAGTCATATTATCCTGCTCCAAAATAGACATAGCAGCATTCTTAAATAAAGGAACACGAGTATTAATTTCATTTTGAATTAATAAAGGTAATTCTGTCACATTATTCACCTTTCCACCCCAAGCACTATAAATAAGATGACCAGAGCGATCGCCCATTTTCATCCAGGGCAACCACGGACCAACTCTATCCCATGCCAACATAATTTTAGAAACAGAAGTAGTCTCAGGATTTTGCAAATCTGCCGTTGATACTGTCAACTTAAACAGTTCGGTCGCTTGATAGAGAGGTTGAGGACTATATTCTGCAAACTGCGGGTCATCCACCAGAGGGTTAGGATAGTTAGAAAATAGGTCAAACTTAAAAGTAGTTAACTCCTCATTCACTAATGCTGGCATTGGCCTTTTAAATAATCCCTGTACGGGATTATTGGCCACATGAACCACAGGCAAAGTTTCATCAGTCCAGGGATTTTTCCAAATATCCAACTTTTTGCCTGTTTCAGGGTCAAGATAAAAGGTCAGTTCCCTAGAAGTAAAGTCCCAACCTCCCTCAGACTTAGGAATACATCTGGCCACACTCATTCCTACAATATCAAACAAATGCTGTTTTGCTTCTCCTGGAATAAAGGCAAAAACTGAACCATACCAAGTTAGAAAAGATTGTTGAGCATCTGTACTCGCACGGACTTTTACCCAGTCTTTTGCCTCAAGTAGTTTTTTTGTGAGATTGACCATTCCTTTGCTTTGGTTATTTTTCTATTATTTAATGATACAGGAATTATTTTTCAGAATACTTAATATCATCTCCGGATAATCAGTCGCGCCAGGAAACAGGGAACAGGAGACTATCACATTTGGACAATTATTATATCCGAGTCATTGCGACGCTCACTTCGTCTAATAGGAAGCAATGACGATTATTCAAGTAGATTTTGAAGTTCAGTCTAATATATTAGGACTTACCCATGGACCCTATCTGTAGAGATACGCTTTTCATGTCGCGTAGCGAAACGCACCCTACAGATAGCTACAACCTTCCGAATATTTAGCTAAAACCTTCAGGATATCTTGTTGCCCTGATGCATCTTGCCCTGCTTGCTGCCAAACTCCCGTGAAATAATAGCTCCCATTTTGGAATAGTTCGTTTTGGGCAATGATGGCATCCACATCGGCAACCTTAAAAACAGGTTCCCTTGGTTTTCCTTCCTCGAAGGTTTCCTCGTTGTAGCGACCGACAAGTAAAAATCCCAATAGTTGTACTAGGTAGGGTTGTCCGAATGTGAGGTCATAAATGCGATCCATTGCTTCTGCTTCGTAGATGAGCAGGAACTCTGGCTTGGGGTTAGCAAGGAGTTGTCTGGTTGTTGCTCTATTCAAAAAACCGACGCGGATGGGAATGACGCTGGCAAAAAATGGCTGAAAGTAATCTTCTGTCATTTCTTCAAGAGTGTGCAACCCGGCAAAGGCAAAAGCAATTTTCGGACTCATCTGCACGAACCCCCGCAATACTGCCATGAAGTTAACTGGGAGTTGTTAGATATTAATTAGTTTTTCAATTTCTTCAAATTCATCCAGGGCAATAATTAAGCGTTTGTTTTCTAATTTTTCAATTGCCTGTTGTAAGTAGAGTTTAAAAGTTTGTTGGGGAAGTTTCAGGAGTTCGTCTGTGTCTGGTGGGGGAAGGTGAATAGCATCTGAAATTTCATCAGCGATCGCTAAAAATAGCTCACCGATTCCCTGGGAAATAGCTCCTAAAGGTTGGAGGTTCACATAAACAACTTGTGTATCTGCACCGGAAGATTTGGCAACATTCCGTAGAATTGATGTTTTTCCCATTGAATATTTTGTAAATCTATATATATTGGTTTTCGAGCTTCATTGAGATATTAACTGGCTTTTTGAGCGATCGCTTTCAACAGAGAAGATTTTCCCACTCCACTCTTGCCAATAATAGCAATACTACCGCCACTATTAAGTACCTCAAAAATTTTGGTAATTTCTTTTTCCCTATTAAAAAATAACTTTGGATTATCTATAATTCCATTTAAGGGAATAAAAGGATTAGGAAATTTTTCTGAAGATTCAGTTGGAATATTGGAATTTTGTTTTTCCGTATAGCGATTCTTATATTCTGTTTTTAACCATTATAATAAGATCGGAAACTTATTATTTCCAGTATTATTTATCTCTTTTTTAAATTTACGATATACTTGCGATTTTCATTTTTTATAAGTAGCTTCCTCATTCTTCAAATTTTCATTACTCACTACAAGAGGAATAATTTCATTATCATCTTTCTCCCAATTTCCTTTTTCAAACCTCGCGAAAAAGAACTTTTGTTCCTTTCGCTCCAATTCATATTCGCGAGAAATTTTATGCAGAAAATTACTCCATTCCAATTTGCCATAACCTCAACTTCTAGCCGTATTTAGTATAGTTGAAAATCTGCTTTATCACAAAAGGGGGAAATAATATTCCCCTAATTCCACTTAGTTAAATTCTTTAGGTGTAAGTTTTTGGTTCTTACAGAATCAAGAAATATTTCATATTCTGAAATTGTAGATTGATTGAGGATAAAAAATCATGGATAGACAAAATTAATGTTAATAATATGGCTGTTTATTGGTGCGATATAAGAATAATAAAAACTATTATATTTGTCTTCAATGCAGTCGAAAATATTTGACAAACCAACCCAAAAATAAATGGGATAAATTATTCCAAATACGAACAGCAATTATAATTACCCTATTAACTTATTTTGCCCCTCTAAATCAAGAAACATTAGATACCCAGAAACAAACTATCCAACTTATCAAAAATTCCGTAATTATAACTAGACTAATTGTAAGATTTTACAGGAAATCAATAAACTAACAATCAATCATAATGAGTTGAAAAATAACTCCCAATTCTCTGGTATACCACTACGCAAATAGGTTAGGACGTTTATAAATTCTCAAACTCAGTCAGAGATTATTTTTGAATGCATGAATTGCGTGTAGCGCTATATGTCGCAAACTTTTTTCTAATTGGTATTGACATAAAGAATACTTTTACCAAAAAATTAAGGTCTAAAGACTCCCCTTTCAATACGGGACATGAAAAACTGATAACTGATAACTGATAAGTGGGATTAACGGATGAAATAGTTAAAAAAGCTCCCAATTAAGTTAAAATAAAATTATACACAATTAACTTTGGTCAGTTCCAATTTTTGGCATTGGTCCTGAGTTAATTGCCAAGTTGTACTTATGTGCATTTAAAAGTGCTAGGTTGCCAGATCAGACTTAGGGAGAATAATTGTGGCCAAAAAAGACAACATAAAAAAGTCTAATCTTCTCTACCAAAGACTAAAAGAAGCATTAGAAAATGGCAGTAAAGTCCGCATTGAAGCTGAGGAGAGTTATTACGGTTTCCCTATTACTTTAACAAAAGATTTTGTAGAAATTATGGTCTTAGTGCCACCAGACGAATATGACGAAGAAGATGATTCTTTTAAACAAGTGACATGGTTAATTCGACTTTCGTCTATCTTTGCGATCGCCTACCCTACAGAATACTGGTCAACGGCAAGATTGGAAAAATTATTGGAAATAGGTTCAAATGTAAGTAGGGAGTAAAAAGTAGGGAATAGGAAACAGAACTTCCTATTCCCTATTTTTTTGAAAAGTGAAAAATACTAAGATGACGCTATTGTGTGGATGTTTCCGGAGCCGGAGGTAACTGATATTGATTAGGATCGACTGTTTTTGCAGGAGTAGGTCGTTGGTTTGACTCGGAGGGAGTAACCGACTTCTCAGAAGTATTCCCAGTTTCAGTAGTTGTTGTGGGAGTAGGTTGTGGGTCAGACTCAGAGGGAGTAACCGACTTCTCAGAAGTATTCCCAGTTCGAGTTTGAGGTGAACTAGGTAAAGTTGCTAGAGCTACACGATCACCTCCCACCTCTCGTAATAAATCTAAAACTTGTACAACATCATTGTATTTTGCTTCTTTCGGAGCATATAAAACAACAATTCCTGTAGGATTAAATTTATTATATCTACGGACAAACTTTTCCAGTTCCACTGCATTTACTTCTTGTTGTTCAATAAAAGTTTTTCCCACATCATTGACACTTACAAGTAGCATGTCTTGTGATTGAGCTTTACCTGTGCTAGCTTTAGGTAAATTGACATTAATTGCTTGTTGACGGGTTAACTGTAAAGCAGCTAAAAGAAAGAAAGTTAGAATACAAAAAATTACGTCAATTAGAGGTATTAGTTCAATTCTAACTTCTTCACTAGCCAATTCTTGATTAAGTTTCATAATTTTTTAGTTGTGAGAAATGGAAATTATGCCAAGCATGATAAATGTTTGTTACAAATGGTAGAGGTTATTTCAGTTATCGGTTATCAGTTACAGTAGATTCCCAGCATCAGAAGTACAGATATTAATAATTAATTAAATGTTTTTAGCATCTTGCCCGCGCGGACGTACATCACCCTTGCTGGAATTTGCTGTATCAGTACCTCTCAGCTTAAACCAGAGGCTTTAAATACTGAATTGAAACTTTTTCATGTCCTTGAAAGGGGAGGCTTTAGACCTTATTTTTTAGTCAGGAAGAAGGAAGAAACCTTTAACAAAACAAAAAAGGATAAATGAATGATAGATATAACTATCTAAATTAATTCTAGCAGCTATTTTTAAGCATTTCCAATCAGCATCTAGCTTTTGACAACATTCTTTTTTCAAAATGGCATTACTGATAAATGATAACTAAAAATGACTAATTATTAATTCTCTAATAACAACAGATTTTTATCTGACTTCCAACTTACAAATCATCTAATTGCTAGATTTTTATTCAGTTATTATTGAGCTATTCTGAAGATTTATCAACATCAGTTTTCGGAGCAAAATCTGTATTTTCTTTCTCTGGTTTAAGAGTGTTAGAAACATGCTGAGAATTATTTGTATTTTCGGGAGACTTATCAACATCAATTTTCGGAGAAAAATCTGTATTCTTTGGCTCCTGTTCTAATTTTTTATCAACAGAATTTTGATAATTATGCATTTTTTCTGGAGGTTTTTCTACATCAATTTTCGGAGCAAAATCTGTAGTCTTTTTATCCGGTTCTAATTGATCAGAATGTTGCTGAGAAATTGGCACTAATGCAGAAAAATAAGGATTGTTTTTTGGTGTATTGTATTGATTTAAAGATACCTGTTGCCAATGTTGTCGGTAGAGCAATTCTAACTCATTACCCGCTTTCCGAAAAACCTTCATTTGATTAAATAACAAACTTTGAAATAATCGATAAAATACCAAACTAAAAATAGCCACTATCAAACCAGCAGCCGTACTAATTAAAGCTTCTCCAATACCTACTGTTACTCCTGCTGTCGAAGAAGTACCCAAATCACCCAAGCGAATAGAACCCAGGGAACCAATCAGACCCAAAACCGTCCCTAATAATCCTAGCATAGGAGCTAAAGCAATTACTCCTTCTAGTAACTTATCTCCCTTGCGCATGGAGGCCAACTCATCCTCAGCAGCAGACTCCAGTGCCAATTTAAACACTTCTGGCTCTGGTTTTTGTAATCTCAAAGGTGAATAGAGAAAACGACCAATAGGTTGTTTAATGGCACGTCTTGCCATTTCCGTTGCTATACTCCAGTCACGGCGTGCCGCTTCTAATACTCGGTTAACCGTTCGTTTTTCCCTAATTAACAGGTTTGTCCAGAACCATAGTCGATCGATTATGGTACTTAGGGATAAAATTGATAAAACTAACAGAGGCCACATAGCAGGGCCTCCTTTTTGAATCAACTCTTCAAAAGTCACAATATGTTCACTCCAGCACTTTCTAACTGATTATTTACTTGATACTTGTCTATTGTCTATTTAGGGTTTGGTGAATTATTTATCAAAGTGTTTATGGGCATTGGTTTCAGCATTTACAAAGACTAATAAAGTACCAGCTTTTAGGTAATTCCAGTACGGTTCCCAAAAAATCATGCATTCTATTCTAGGATTTTGGGCAAGATATGAGTAGAAAATCAAGGTAAGGTTCTTCTAGCGACCTCTTCTATGATTCTCATTCCCATACTGATTCTGGATTCTGTTTGGGTTTGTGTAGCATCCCGTAGGGAAGCATGACAAACGGAAATTCTGGCTTATACCCTGACAAAAAGACTTTCCATATGCAAACCCTATTTACTTTTTACTAAGTTCCTCATAACTATAGCGTTTCTCCAGCTCTTGAGGTAGATTATCTGTTTTTCTCTTTTTGTTCCCTGCTTCCTGTTCCCTCAAACCTAAATTTTTTCACAACTAAGCTGAAGACGTATTTAAAATGTGTCTTAGGACGTCAGATCAGGAAGCCCTGAGATTAGTGACATACATGAAGTAATAAGGGTTGTTCTTGACTAGACACACAAAAAATATGTGGTTTAAATGTTTAACAGCTTATGGAAATTGCTATATTAAAATCTAATATACTATAAAGAATATACATTGACTAAATTCATGTTAAATGATAGGATAAAACGTTAAAAAATATTAGTATTTTTATATGTTCTTTTTAGGCTTAATCTTTGTGTAAAGTTTCACCATACTTTTACCATTAACTTCAAAGACTGGTCTAAAAAAGAATCAAACGATCAGGTGCAGACTATTACATTAACTAAGTTTCAGACCCTTATGATTAATTAAGGAAGTCTATGTTTCAATTTATATATTGCTTGTTAATAATGACCTCCCTAATTAATATTTAAAATGATTAGCTGCAAAATGTGGGGATTAACATTAATTTAAAAAATATTTTGGGAATAGAGGTCGGTATGACCAAGAAGTTATATTTCTCTCACCAAAGGAAATCTCCAAAATTTCATTATTTGGGACAAAAGCCCACATTGACAATTTTTAGTAAACACCATCATAGTAACTGCAAGATGTTTATTCCCTCCATCAGTCAAGCTATTGATTATCATCCCCTTACCACTTTACCTGAAACTCCTGTAGAAGATGTAATTGTCTCTATGAGTAGTACAGGTTCAAGTTGTGCACTTATTATAGAAAAATCTGATTCTGCTGATGCTATAAAGACAGCAGAATCAGCCAATAATAGTACGGAACCCTCAGACCTCAAGCCAAGTGATAATTTTAACTGTTCCGATAGAAAAGCAAAATCTATAGGGCCAGTCATTGGTATATTTACTGAGCGAGATTTGGTACAGTTAGCCTCTATTGGCGCTCCTCTGAGTGGATTCCCAATTTCTAAAATTATGATTCGCTCCATCATAACAGCTCGACTATCGGAAATTCAAGATATTTTTGCTCTCTTTGCACTATTGGAAAAACATCAAATTAGCCATTTACCAATTGTTAATGACTCAGAGGAACTAATTGGTCTAGTTACTGGTCATAGTTTTATTCTCAATCAGCTTGAGATAAATAACAAAACTAAAAAATCAATAACTAAAAATGAAAAAAGACCACATCTTGACCAGAATGGTATCGTAAATCAAGAATTGGAAACTGAGAAAAAAATCTTAAAAGATCAGAATAATTCACCATTATATTTAAAAACAAGTTTCAACTCATCTTTACAATTACCAGGGAGCTTAATCCAAATTAGTCAGCTTGAACAAAGCTATAAATCTCAAGTTGTTCAAGCTACATCATCTGCTTCAATTAGGCACATTACTCAATTAATGTTTGCCCATAATGTTAATTATATTTTGATTACAGAAAACAAGTCTAGAATTCAGACAGATAGTCATCCCAAAAAACCAAATTCACAGCCTCAAAAATCCAGCAAACTTATAGGTACAATTAGTACCAAAGATATAGTACAATTACAGGCATTAAATATAGACTTTAATATAACTAAAGCGGAAGTAGTTTGTAATAATTTACCAGTTTTAATACGCTCCCAGGCAAGTATAGAAGTAGCTTTAGGATTAATGCAAAAAAGATATTTCCTAGTACCTCTAATTGTGCAAGGTTCTACAGGAAAAATAGTTGATTTGATAACTCCTGGGAAAATTATTCAAAAAATATTTTTAAGTAAATCATTATATCAATCATTAATTCGCTTACATAATTATATAGAACAAGTATCTATTCAATTACATCAAGCCGATGAAAAACTTAAGCAATCTGCTATTCAACGGAAAAAATTACAAGAAACTTACTCAAAAATACAAGATATTTCAGCTCTAGCTATTGAAGGAAATCAAGATGGAATTTGGGATTGGAACATCAAAACTAATGAAATATTTTACTCTTCTCAGTGGAAAAAAATGTTGGGTTATGAAGAGGATGAAATTTCCCATAATATTGATGAATGGTTGAATAGAGTTCATCCAGAGGATATAGAAAAAGTTAGTGCTGCTATTCAAGAACATTTATCTAAAAAAAATCCTGCTTATCGAATAGAATATCGAATTAAATGCAAAGATAATAATTTTATCTGGGTTCTTGACAGGGGAAAAGCATTATGGAAATTAGGAGGCCCTGTGAGAATGGTGGGTACTTTTGTTAATATTACTAAGGTAAAAGAAAGAGAAATACAACAACGGTTGCAAACAAAAAATCATAGGGAAGTAATTAATAATTTTCCGGAAATAGTGTGGCAAACCGATGGGCAAGGGAAGTTGATTTTTTTAAATGATAAATGGGAAAAAATTACAGGTTTTACAACTGAAAATAGCTTAGGGAAAAGTTTTTTAGATTATATTCATCCAGAAGATATATATAAGTTAAGTTATCCAACAGAAGATCATGTAGAAAATACAGGTTCAAACAAATTAGTTGCAGGTTGCTATCAATTAAAATTGTTAACCAAAAATGGCGAATATTGTCCAATAGAAATGAAAAGTACATTGGTGATTGATAGCGAAAATAATATTAATGGTATGATCAGTACCCTAACTGATATTTCTGCAAATATTGCTAGTAAAGAACTTTTGCAATCAAGTGAAAAAGCAATCAGAGAACTTTATGAAGTTACTTCAGTTGGAGATAGTTCTTTTGAAGGTCGAATAGTTGCATTATTAGAAATGGGATGCCGTCGGTTTGATATGGAAATAGGTTTATTAGGGCAAGTTCTAGGAGAACGTTATGAAGTTATTGCAGCTCATTTACCAGACAACTTCTTATTTGGGATAGCTAAGGGAGATGCTTTCACCTTAGAACAAATCTTTGATCGAGAAGTATTGCGACACAATGATCCACTCGTGATTGAATCAGCTAAAGACTCTCAGTGGCGACATCATCCAGCTTATACGGTGCGTCGCGTGGCATCTTATATGGGTACAAAAGTTTTTGTCTCAGGAAGAGTTTATGGGACTCTCAGTTTTACCAGTCGCGTTGCCAAGAAGAAATGGAATTCAACGGATATAGAGGTTTTAAAACTAATGGCAACTTATATTGGTAGTGAGTTGTTGCGACAAGATGAGACAGAAGCATTGAGAACAAAATATCAGCACTTCTTATTACTGAAACAAATTACCCAAGAAATTCGTTCTAAGTTAGATACTAAAGAGATTGTTCAGACTACTGCTATCCAAATTGGACGAGTATTTGGAGTTAATCGTTGTTCTATTCATGGTTATGTTACTGATCCCTACCCACACCTTCCTTGTGTGGCAGAATATTTGGAAGCAAATTATGAATCAACACTGGATTTAGATATTGCTGTTACTTACAATTCTCATACGGAAAAATTATTAGCAGAAGATAAAGCGATCGCTTCTCCAGATGTATTTTCAGACTTGCTTTTAAAGTCATCTGCACCAATGTATCGGAGGTTAAAAGTTAGGTCGATGTTGGCAGTTCGGACCTCTTATCAAGGACAACCAAATGGCATTATTAATCTTCATCAATGTGATTATATGCGTCAGTGGAAACAGGATGAAATAGACTTGTTAGAAGAGGTGGCATCCCAGGTAGGATTAACATTAGCTCAAGCCCAAATTTTAGAGTCAGAAGTTAATCATAAACAAGAATTAGAAGCTCATAATAAAGCTTTAGAACAAGCTCGACAAGCAGCAGAAGTAGCTAACCGTGCTAAAAGCGAATTTTTGGCAATGATGAGTCACGAAATTAGAACTCCAATGAATGGTGTAATTGGGATGACAAGTTTGTTATTAGATATGGATTTAACTATTGAACAACGAGATTTTGTGGAGACTATTCGCACCAGTGGAGATGCACTATTAACTATTATTAATGACATTCTTGACTTTACTAAAATTGAGTCTGGAAAACTGGAATTAGAACAAAATCCTTTAGATATTAGAAACTGTGTTGAAGAAGCTCTAGAATTATTAGCACCAAGGGCAGCACATAAAAAATTAGAACTGGCTTGTTTGATTGATGATGCAGTGCCAGAAATGATTGTAGGAGATGTGACTAGGCTACGACAAGTGTTGGTAAACTTACTAGGAAATGCTGTTAAATTCACAGAAACAGGAGAAGTAGTTGTTTATGTTAGTGCTAGAAAAATGAGTGATATTTATCAAGAAAACAATGTAGAAATAAATTACGAAGAAATATCTAACTTTATTGCTCCTGGTAAAATCACAGGTAATTATGAAATAGAATTTGCAGTTAAGGATACAGGTATTGGTATTCCTAGAGACCGAATGGATAGATTGTTTAAAGCTTTTTCTCAAGTAGATGCTTCTACAACTAGACAATATGGTGGTACAGGTTTAGGATTAGCAATTAGTCAAAGATTGAGTGAGATGATGGATGGTCAAATGTGGGTGGTTTCTCAATCAGTAGAAATAAACAATTTGCTAGGACAGAAAAAACCCAACTCACTGTTAAAAGTTAATCATAAAAATGGCAATGGCAACACTAATGGCAGAATAAATCAAGAGACTGGCGAGCATATTGAGACTAATGATTTTATGGTGAATATTGCTGGAAATCCACCATCTCATTTTGTTAAACCAAAACCAGGAAAGAAAGGTTCAACCTTTTATTTTACTATTAAAGCTAAAGCAATTACAATGCCAGTCCATGAAGAAAATGATAGTTTCTTAAAAGGTAAGGAGATATTAATTGTAGAAAATCATCCGGTTAATCAAGAGGTAATAAAACAACAGGTTCAGTCATGGGAAATGACACCTGTAGTTGCTAGTTCTGCTATTCAAGCTTTAGGTTGGTTGGAACAAGGAAAAACTTTTGATATTGGGATTATTGCGATGAATCTTCCAGATATGGATGGGTTGACATTAGCTAGAAAAATTCGGAAATTGGAAACTAAACAAAATTCAAAACAAAGTAGCAATTCTGAGGCATTTTTACCGTTAATAATGTTCACCTATATTGACAAAGCAGAAGTTTTACGAGAATTGCAGGATGCCACAGTGAGTCTAGTTGGATTTGTGAATAAACCAGTCAAACAATCTCAGTTTTATAATGTTTTACTGCAAGTATTTGGAACTACAGAAACAGGAGAAGTTGATGCCAAAACTCCCAGTGCAGGTGTGAAATATTTCCAAGACTTGAGCGATAAAAGTAGCGATCGCGGTAATATCCGTATATTGTTAGCAGAAGACAATGTTGTCAATCAAAAAGTAGCAGTTCATTTACTAGAAAGAATAGGTTATCGTGCAGATGTGGTGGCGAATGGAATAGAAGTCTTGGATGCTCTCAAACGAGTCCCCTACGATGTGGTATTGATGGATGTGCAAATGCCTAATATGGATGGAATAGAAGCAACTCAAAAAATATGTGAGATTTACTCTGAAGAAAAACGTCCTTGGATTATTGCGATGACAGCTAATGCGATGCAGGGCGATCGCGAGAAATGTCTAAATGCTGGTATGGATGATTATGTGACTAAACCTATTCATCGCGAAAAATTAGCACAAGCATTAAGCAGGTTCAAACCAAAACGAAACAAAACATCCCAATCTACCACTGATTCAACAAATGGAGTCGGTAGTGATTCATCATTTGCAAGTTCGACATTAGTGAAGATAGCTCCTCCCTCTCCTCAAAGGGGAGACGCTCCGAGGGGGAGAGGCGGAGAGAGGGAAAATCAAAAAACAATTCCTCAAAAAGAGGAACCTACTAATGGTAAAGTCAAGTCAACGGCTCCATTGGAGAAAATAATATCGGCAAAAAGTGCATTACCTGTTCTTGTACCTAAGAATACAGAAAAAGATTCACAGAAATTAGTAGAAGTTGATAATTTAATTGATGTGGATGCAAAGGATATGCAACTTACTGAAGAAACTACAGCGTTAAATTTAGATTTCTTAGACAAGATTTTAGAATCAAACGATGATCAAAAATCAGCACTCGATCCCAAAGTTATAGAAGACTTTCGCTCTCTTTATGATGATGAACCAGATACTCTAGCTATTTTAATACAAGACTATCTTCTTGACGGGGAGAAACATATAAGTACAATTAGGAAGTCTATCAAAAAACATGATTATAAAGCACTAAAAGGAGCTGCTCATACATTTAAGTCTAGTAGTTCTTTATTAGGAGCAATTAATTTTTCTAAATTCTGTGAAGAGTTAGAATACATGGCTCGTGAGGTGATTGAGTTGGGAGCAGATTTTAATATGGAAAAAGCTATGAAAATCTTGTCAGAAAGTGAAAATGAATGGGAAAAAGTTCAAGAAGAGTTAAGTCAGGAGATGGGGTGATGGGGTGATGGGGTGATGGCTTGCCAAGGAATTTATTCCTTGGCTCAAAGCTAAAGTCCCTGGGACTAATCTCACCTTCCACAAACCCGGTTTCTTCAAGAAACCGGGTTTGTTCCCAGGAAGGAGCCTCACTGTTTCGCTGGGCTGTTCATATTGCACAGCTCCGACCCAGGAGCCTAACGCTAATAACTGATAACTGATAACTGATAACTGAAAAAGCTATGTTAAAACATCCTATATATCTTGACTACAATGCTACTACCCCCGTTGATGAACGAGTATTAAAAACAATGTTGCCTTACTTCACCGAACATTTTGGCAACCCTGCTAGTATCACTCATCAATATGGTTGGGAAGCAGAAGCAGCAGTGAAAAAAGCTAGAGAAATTTTAGCTTCAGCTATTAATGCTACTCCTGAAGAAATTATCTTTACCAGTGGTGCAACCGAAGCTAATAATTTAGCTATTAAAGGAATAGCTGAAGCTTACTTCAATAAAGGCAAACATATTATTACTATTGTCACCGAACATAATGCTGTTCTCGACCCTTGTCAATACTTACAAAATTTGGGATTTGAAGTTAGTTATTTGCCTGTAAATACAGATGGAATTATTGATTTGAATGTTCTCCAAACAGCTTTGCGAAAAGATACAATTATTGTATCTGTTATGGCAGCAAATAATGAAATTGGTGTCTTACAACCTTTGGCAAAAATAGGAGAAATATGCAAAGAAAATTCCATAATTTTTCATACTGATGCTGCCCAAGCTATTGGTAAAATTCCTTTAGATGTGCAGGCAATGAATATTGATTTAATGTCATTAACTGCCCATAAAATTTATGGACCAAAAGGTATTGGTGCTATCTATGTACGTCGTCGTTCTCCGAGAGTAAAATTAGCCTCTCAAATACATGGGGGAGGACATGAACGGGGGATGCGTTCTGGTACTTTGTGTACGCCTCAAATAGTCGGGTTTGGGAAAGCGGTGGCAGTCGCATTAGCAGAAATGGACTCCGAAGCAAAACGGTTAACCATTTTGCGACAAAGATTATGGAATAAGTTGCAAATATTAGAAAATATTTTTCTTAACGGACATCCGACTCAGCGTTTGCCAGGAAATTTTAATATTAGTGTGGAGGGTGTCGATGGACAAGCGTTATTATTGGGATTACGATCTGTAGTGGCGGTTTCTTCAGGTTCCGCTTGCTCTTCTGCTAAGGTTGCCCCTTCCCATGTATTGCAAGCTTTAGGCCGTTCAGAAAAGTTAGCTTATGCTTCTGTGCGTTTTGGTATTGGGCGGTTTAATACTGCGGAAGAGATAGATATAGTGGCCGAACAGGCGATCGCTACAATTACAGCATTACGCGGAAGTCAGAAGTAATCTTTGATATCAAATCCGGTAGTATCGGTATTTAAGGAAGAAGGAAGAAGCTTTAATATCAAATACCCGAAATATGCTGAAAACCGTAGGGGTTTGGTCTCCAAACCCTTCAGAACATGGTAGTTTTGGTGTTGGGTTGAGGCACGAAACCCAACCTACGCCAGCTACGCCAGCAGATTTAATATAACATACAGTTCCCAAAAAATCCGATTTATGGGGAATCGTAGCCAGTGGATTTGATATACTCGTAAACAAAATACTTTCTGCCTTCTGCCTTCTGCCTCCTGCCTTCTTCCTTCAAGAAGCGATCGCATAATCAATAAGTTGCCCTAGTCGCTGACGCAAAGTTTCTAAACCAAGCGCTTTCGCAGCAGAAATAAATACTGCCATTGGATATTCTTCGTGAGCAAGTCTTAAAGTCTCTCCATCTACTTCATCAATTTTATTAAAAGCAACTAAAGCAGGTCCTGGAGTTTCTGGCATTTCTGCCAAAATATTCATCACAGAACGTATTTGACTTTGCCAAGCAGGATGAGACAAATCAACCACATGAAGCAAAGCATCTGCATCTGTTACTTCTTCCAAAGTTGCTCGAAAAGCATCCATCAAAGTAGGAGGCAGTTCGTGAATGAACCCTACTGTGTCAGTAATCACAATTGTAGTTGGTTTACCTGTAACCGTATCAGGAACATTCAAACGACGAGTAATAGGATCGAGAGTAGCAAACAATTTGTCTGCTGCATAAACTTCTGAATTTGTCAATGTATTTAATAATGTAGACTTACCAGCATTCGTATATCCAACTATTGCTACTGTTGGTACTTCCTGACGCTGACGATGTTGCCGGAGACGGGAACGGTGCGCTTGTAACTGATTGACTTCTTTCTGTAACCGAGAAATTCTAGCATTAATTGCCCGACGTTCTGTTTCCAACTTAGTTTCACCAGGTCCCCTAGTTCCGATACCACCACCAAGACGAGACATCGCTTCACCTCTACCTGTGAGACGGGGAATAGTATATTCTAGTTGAGCAAGTTCCACTTGTAATTTTCCAGCACGAGACTGAGCCCGTTGGGCAAAAATATCCAGAATAACTTCGGTGCGGTCTACAACTCTCACACCAATTCTGGTTTCTAGGTTCCGTACCTGAGCAGGGGAAAGGTCGCGGTCAAATACAACCAGATTAGCTCCCACAGTTTGAACGCTCAGAGCAATTTCTTGAACTTTACCATCTCCAACAACAGTTTGGGGATGGGGATGCGATCGCTTCTGATGTACTGTGTTTAAGACTTGACCTCCAGCAGTATCTACTAATCTAGTTAATTCTAACAATCCATCTTCAAATTGCTGATTTGTCATTTTATCAGTTTTTATCCCCACCAGCAATACTAAGTCTTGGTCAGAATCAACTTCTTGAGCAATAAATTCCCGTTCAAATTCGGCTTCTAGTCCATCAATTAAGTCGATAAAATCTTGTTTGGCCACCATATCCAGACTGAGAGGAGGTGACACACTCCAAAAATTCATATCTTGAAGATTGGTATTTGCACGTTCGTTTGTGGGAATGGGTAACAGGTGAGCTAAATAAGCTTGTTTTATGTAACCTGTAGCTCCTCCACCGCGACGTTTAAATCCTTCACCAGTTAGAGTCAGCATTACTAGAGCATCTAGTCGTTGAATTACCATTGCTGTCAGAGCAACTTCCGAAGGTACTTCTGGTTTGAGGTTAGTCGCAATACAACGAATACCACTGAGACGACTTGCACCATAACGAGGTAATTCCAATGGTGGAATTTGGGTTTGGTGGGGTGTACCTATTCCCACCCGAATAATTTGTCCCCTGCGGTTAATGTATACGCAGACTGGTTGGCCAACTTCTGTGCTGATGGCAGCGACTCTTTGGGCAAATTCCGAAGTAGTTAGGCGATCGCCTGGTAGTCGCTGATGGTACAATTTTTGCAATTGTTTAAGTTGGTTAGATTTTAGACCTTGTAGATTTCCGTAAATAGTTTCGATAGGCATTCAGCCACATTTTCGTGGCCCCTCTGTATATTTTCTTTTTAATATTATAAATATATCGCAATCCTAAATAGGTTGTGAGGAGTTTGAGTGTGGGAGGTGTCGGGAGATTTGGTAATGGTTGAAAATAGAACATTTTTTTTCTTTTTTCTACGGAATTAAAGGGATCAGAATTGGTAAATTTACCTTTAATTCTCAATTTTACTAGACTGACACAAATAATTTTGTGTATGAGGTTGGGTTTATGTAAATCTTGGAGTCAGCATGAAAATTCTCAATGAAACCCGCCCCTACTTTTGTGTATGAGGTTGGGGTTTATGTAAATATTAGAGTCGGTTTCCATTCTCAGATTAGTTGTAGTTGAGACAGGAAACTCTAGATTCAGGAACTAACGCTTGAGTTTAGTAAGGAGCGCCATCAGGGAACAACAGACCTATCCGTTTTTCTCGCACCTGAGCTTCTTCAACACAAATTTCCTTGAGAGAATCCACAACTTCTTTTTCCAACCCTAGTTTTTCTGCTATTTGGTAAATTTTAGCCATTTCATCTGGGTGTAATTCTCCATCAGCGCTACAAGTCTTAATCGCCAGATAAATAACTGTACGACGACCAGCATTATTGACAGCATCTGCTTGACTTAAAACATCAATTACATCCTCATCCGCTTGGTAAGTTTGAGCTAATTCATATCCATTACTGCGGAGTGCAGCAGCACGACCAACAATCCAATTTCTTTCTTCTGGTGCTAGTACCCCATCTGCTTTAGAACAAATAAGAACTGATTTGATAATAGTTTCATGGTCTTTAGGTGATGGGACACTTTTGAAGCCATACATTTCATCAACCAACCACAACTTAGAATCTTGTTCTATATCAGACATAGTTTAATGTTCCATTTTTAATTTTTGACTGCCACTACCATCATACAATATGATAGAAAATGTTAATTTTTGAGAGTGTAAATAATTATTACGGTAGTAACGTTTTCCTCTTAAGACTTTAGCGCAACAGTTATTTCTCCAGGAAGACGCATAATACTTTTATTGCCATCAAATAATATGCGTCCGTGTTGTTGTAGAACTATTGCCTGAGTTTGTGCATCTAGAATTTTAGCGATCGCTCCCTCTAATTTCCTTGGCGATAAATACTCTCGATCAACTACTTCTGAAGAGATAAGATATTCAAAAGAAATCTTTCCTTCCACATTTTTGAATCCTGCATCCTGAAGAAACTGATAAAATTCTTGGCGCATCAAAAAATGTCGATTTGCAACAGCATCCATCGCTCCTATTAAACTATCCTTTACCCTAGTTATTTCTCGAAATTCATCCCTTTCTTGAATATCATCGAAAAGAAAACCAGGATTAATAAACATCCCACTAGGTTTAAGCGCTTGAAACAAATTAGTATATAGCTGATGCTGTTTTTGGGCAGAAATTTCGTGAGTTCCACTCTTAATAACAACACGATCAAAGCAATTTATTGGTAATTTCTCTCCAGACTGGATATCTCTCATGGAAAGTACATCTCCGTTGATGATATTAACTCCGTCTACATCAATATAAGAACGTGCTAAGTCAGTCTGTACAGAAGAATATTCAAGCAAAGTAATGCCAGGAAGATTGATATTCTGACGTAAACAGTAGTCAACCATGCGATGAGTCAAGTTTCCATTTCCACCCATTGCATCTAGTACATTCTCTGCATTTTCTAAATTTAGAAGCTTAACAAATGATTGTAGAAAGTCCTCATCAAAACCGTTAATCCGATCCTGGTTATATTTTCCCACAATATCGTATGTGGTTTGTTTGTTAGTAGTGCAAGTATTTTGTAGATTCATTACTAATAAGAGTAAATATTCCCAGCCATAAATTTTTTTTAGGACTTACACGGGAGGCACTATATATAGAGTTTTGGTCTGTTAGTCTACGGCTAACGCACCCTACCAATAGCGTTCATGCGTAAGTCCTGTTTTTGTTATTTTAACTTATAACTGGTGGAAAGATAGTGATCGCTCTTGATTATAAAGCTTTACAAATATCAAAATCCGTATTTTATGATAAAATTTAGACTGTGAAAGGCATTACTCATGGACCCAAAAGAGAAACCTGGTTTATTGACCTAATTATTATTCGTTCTCACGAAATTTAGTCAATCTACATGGTTTCTACATAAGTCTTATCTTTAATTAAAAGGATAGTAATAATTGGCAGAATTTGACCGACCTATTTCCCAAAAAATTCTAGATATTACTAATAAAAAAAGAAGTAATTTATTTACCTGGAGAGGTCAATTTTCTCCAGAGCTAATCGAGACTATTCTCAAAGTTTATTGTTTACCAAATTCAGTTGTTCTCGATCCTTTTGCTGGTAGTGGAACTGTTTTATTAGAAGCTGGCTCTTTTTCTCTAGAAGCTTATGGATGTGATATTAATCCTGTCGCTTGGATTTTTGGGAAAATTTATGAGTTGATTAATCAACCTCAGAAAAAAGAACTTTTAAGTCAAGTAAGAAAAATTTTAGATAAAGAGTTTCCCATAAGAATATTATTTGACCATGAAAAAGAGGTTGAATGTTTACCAGAAAAAGTTTCAAATGTTAGGGATAAATTAGATAAAAATGCCAAGGAAATATTTGATATTTTGATAATTTTAGTTGATGGAGAAAAATCTAATATTACTAATGAGTTAATTCAAAGTAAATTTTATGAATTAGTAAAACTGATTCAAAATTTACCAAACTCCAGTAAAACGATAAAAGCTTATTTATCTGATGCCAGATTACTCCCGATTTCAGATAATAAAATAGATTTTGTTGTAACTTCACCACCTTATATTAATGTGTTTAATTATCATCAAAATTATAGAAAAGCTGCGGAAATGTTAGGATGGGATTTGCTCAAAATTGCTAAATCAGAAATTGGTTCAAATAGGGCAAATAGAGGAAATCGTTTTTATACTGTGGTTCAATATTGTCTGGATATAGCAGAGACTTTAAAAGAGCTTTCAAGAGTATGCAAAAAAGATGCTCGTTTAGTTTTTGTTGTTGGGTATGAATCAAATGTATTAGGAGTTCCTTTTTATAATGCTGATATTATTGAGAGGATTGCTATTGAGTCTGGTTTGTATAGGAAAGTTTTAAGACAAAAGCGCAGTTTTAAAAATAAGTTTGGAAAAATTATTAGGGAAGATTTAATTAACTTCTACAATTTAAAACCAGAATTAACGATAGAGTTTATAGATAATGTAGCGAGAGAAGTTGCGATAGATGCTTTAAAAAATGCTATATCTGTAGTTTCAAGCCAAAATTATAAGTTGTTAGAAAATTCTATTGGAAAAGTTCCATATTTAGAAAGAACGCCGAAGTTAAATTTACAGCAGATTCCCACGATAAAATCTTTGTAATACAGGCATCTTGCCTGTGAGAGATGTACCTGAAAAGATCAAAAAAATTATTACCAAAAAAACAGTAAAAAATAAAATTATGCCTGAATTTACCCAACCACATTATTCAAAGTTAATAGCTTGTTTAAATAATCCTCGCTTACCTGATTCTGACCGAGATAGATTAGAAGAAGCTATCAGGAAATACCATCACTGGATAGATGAATTAAAATTGGTTAAAAGTGGTCAAACTAATACTGTCTAAAAATTAGTAGCAGCTACAAATAAATACAAACGTTTTATTGAACTAGATTTAATATTTGATAGCTCAGAAAATTTTCTTTACAGACAGAAAGGACAATTAAAATTAGATAATACAATTTTAGAAGAGTTTTTACCTCAACTTGTATTCCGAAGCTTGCAAGGAATAGATGATTCTTTTGAGTTAGGTCCGAGAAATACATTTTCTGGGCTGAGTTTTTGTCATCTTTAACTAATTCTGGTATAGGTGGTCAACCATCTATTAGGTCTAAAGATCAAGACTTTATTTTAGGCAAAAAATTATACTTAAAAACATCTTTAGACGCAAATTTTCAAGATTATAAACTAATCGAATCCCACCTTGGTTATATATGTGCAGAATGCAAAACTAATTTAGATAAAACCATGTTTCAAGAAGCAGTTGCTACTAGCAAAGATTTAAAAATAGCTGTTCCTGGTTCTCTATACTTTTTGATTTGTGAATTTCTAGATATGACACCAGTTTCTATTGTATCAACTCAGATTGATGATGTTTTAATAGTGCGTAAATCAAAGCGTCTTTCTGCTAATATTAGACAAGAACATAAAACACCGGAGGCAAGACATATTCATAGACAAGAATATGCAGAATTTTTAGATGCTTCAAAATATTATCCTGATGTTTTTCAAAGGATGATTGATAAAATTCAAGTATTAATTGATAATAGTAATCCATCTCTAAATAAAGTTTTAAATCAAGGGTATTTTTAAGTAAGTGTAATACCAATTTGTTAAAGCTTTATACTGAGTTTATCCCCCCAACCCCCCTTGGTAAGGAGGGCTTAAGAATTAAGATTTGTTTTTTTTATTAAAAAGGTATAATGTATCGTCAACCAACTATCTCATTCGATCGCGGCACTCTCATTCTCCATCCCCCACCCCAGGGAAAAGCTTGGATAGACTACGCTACCTGGGATGACAGAGTAGAAAAATTCCGAGTCCGAGCCATAGACTATCGCCCTTTAGTGGAACTCTTAAAAGCAGAAAACATCAATTTTGTTGACAAAGCTAAAGAGTTTGCACCCCTAGAACTTATTCCTAGTTTCGAGATGCCACCCTATCCTCATCAGGAAGCTGCTTTGAAAGCTTGGAAACAGTCGGGTAGAAATGGAGTTGTGGTTCTCCCCACTGCTTCTGGGAAAACATATTTGGCACAACTGGCAATGCAAGCGACTCCCCGCAGTACCCTGGTGGTTGTACCAACTCTCGACTTGATGCACCAATGGTATGCTCATTTAAACGCTGCTTTTCCTGACGTGGAGGTGGGGTTACTGGGAGGGGGTTCTAGGGATAAAACCCCCATTTTAGTCGCGACTTATGATAGTGCGACTATTCATGCGGAAGCGATCGGCAATAAATATGCTCTCTTAGTTTTCGATGAATGTCACCACTTACCTACTGATTTTTATCGGGTCATTGCTGAATATGCGATCGCTCCTTATCGTCTGGGTTTGACGGCAACTCCTAACCGTTCTGATGGTCGTCATTCGGACCTAGATCATTTAATCGGACCTACTGTTTTCAGCAAAACTCCGGAAGAGTTAGCGGGTGCTGCTTTAGCTGACCATAAAATTGTACAAATAATGGTTAAACTTTCGGAACAGGAACGGCAAGAATATAACAATTTAATGACAATTAGAAACGACTTTTTAAAACAGGCAAATATTAAATTAGGAGGGATGAATGGTTGGAAACATTTTGTTATAGCTAGTGCTCGTTCTGCTGCTGGTCGTCGAGCGATGTTAGCTCATCGTCAAGCTAAAGAAATTGCTCTTGGGACTGAGGGAAAGTTACGAACTCTTGCTAATTTATTGGCTCAACATTTCCCAGAACGGACTTTAATTTTTACAGCAGATAATGCTACGGTTTATCGAATTTCTCGTGACTTTTTAATTCCAGCAATTACTCATCAAACTCCTGTGAAAGAACGCCATGAAGTTTTAAGTAAATTTCGGACTGGGGAATATAAAACTATTGTTGCTTCTCATGTTTTAAATGAAGGTGTTGATGTGCCAGATGCGAGGGTAGCAATTATTTTGTCTGGTACGGGTAGCGAACGAGAATATATTCAAAGATTGGGTCGAGTTTTGCGTCGAGGTAGCGATAAAAATAAGTTAGCAATTTTGTATGAAGTTGTGACTGAAAATACCACGGAGGAGCAAACTTCTCGCAGACGGAGAGGTGGAATTAGGCGAAGAAAGTCGCCTCAAGCTGAAGATAAAAAACCGGAAAAATCGGCATTTCAGCAGTTAGAAATTGTGAGGCCGGAACCGGATTATGGAGTTAATAATCCGGCGGCTAAACTGGCTGCTGAACCAGGAGCAAAATACAGAAATGGGAAAACAAATAATGTCAAAAAATCTGTTAAATCTGAAGATAAAAAAACGGAAAAATCAGAAATTAAACAGTTAAAAATTATCAAACCAGAACTTAATTATGGAATTAATAATCCGGCTGCTAAACTGGCTGCCGAACCAGGAGCAAAATATGGAAATGAGAAAAAAAATAATGTAAATAGTAGGGAAAATCAGTCAGAAATCAAAGAAGATAAAAATTTAGAATCAGGATTTAACAATGATATTAATTTAGAAGAATTTTTCTAATTTGTAATAGTTTTCTGATCATCATTTTGTTGCCAGCATTCAGCCGTCAGCTAACAGTTAAAAGCTGAATGCTTACATTTTATTTAATTTTGGCAATACTTCTGATAAATATTGATGTAATTTCTGATAATATCTACAGCTCCTGGGCGCATATTTCTGTTTTCGGAACTAAACTCTTGTTCTACAGAATTAAAAGTTTGATAAACCTGACACCAACTATTCATACCACCACGAAAATACTTTTGCGCCACAACTAAGCTATTTATTACAGCAACGGCAAAATCTTTTTCGTTCTCAGTTAATGCTTTATCTGTTAAATTTAAGGCATTTATTTCTAGTTCTTTATCCCTGATTTGGAAATTTTCTTCAATGGCAAATCTTTGTCTAAATGCCAATAAATAACCTAATGATAATGCCTCTTCTGCTGTCAGAATAGAGGGAGTAATTTCTGTGTATTTAATTCCATATTTAATAGATAGGTAGCCCAAATAAATTTCCGTATAATAATTATTATGAAACCAACCATTTTTTTTCACAGATGTCATAATTAACTGATTAATAATTGCCACTCTAACATCATTAGAAAGATCGGGATCGCCTAAAGCGTTTATCGTTTTGATATCAAAGCCATCTTTAATAACGTGTTGCACAATTTCCACATCTTGATAAGCTTCACCAAAAAACGTAGAAGTTAATGGACTATCTGCTAATGCTGGGGAAGTAGTTAATAAAAGGTGGAAACAGGTGACAGTAGCTCCTGTAATTCCCACAAAACTTAGTTTCATCAAATTTTTGAGATTTAACATAAATTCCAATCCTGAATACTTCTAATTCATATTTTAACAAACTCTTTTTTTAGTTATCAGTTATCAGTAAGGAAGAAGGAGGTAGTATCGGTAGAATTGAAGACCGTAGGGGTTTGGTCTCCAAACCCGCCACCGTTGGCAATGACAAATAATCATGCACAGTTTGAGCTGTGTCAGTCCAGTAGGGATTTCCTAGTATTAGCTTAGAATATACCATACCCAAATTATTTTGGGTAGAAGCTCATTTTTCAGGAAATGCTTCTTTAGTAAAAACTTCTAAAACATTATAGTAAGTGGCAATAGCTATTTCTAAATTTTTAACAGGATTACCTTTGATGCGATCGCGATAAGTATTGGCTAAATTCATTTTAGTGTTCCCATAAAATTATGAGTAATTATGGGGAGTAAAAATTTGCCAAGCTCTTTGATAATATTCAATTGATTTTTCCAAGTTTTCTTGGTGATCGCCACGCAGTCTTTCAGAGTAAATAAACCCTAAAGTATTTTGACTTTTTGTCCACTCTTTCGGAAATTTTTCTTTTGTGAAAATTTCTAAAGAAACTTCTTTATTAACTCAAAAAACTCAATCAAGTCCTAGTTGTTGTCCCACCTCCTCCATAGAAATGGAATGAAACCTTCTGCTTCTTATTGGGCAAGCGATCGCTACACCAACATTTCTTCAATTTCTGGCAAAACCTCCACTAAAGCAGGAGCAAAAGAAGAAAAAAATCTGGTAGTGGCGCGTCCAGCTTGAAAATGTGAGGCGCAAAACCTAACCCCCCAACCCGCTTCCCAGAAGCGCTTTGGGGGAGAGGTCTTCACTTGTTGCTCGCTCCTAACCTACCATTCTAAGCTTGACACGCCACTACGTTTACAAAAACAACTTCTGCCTTCTCCTAGAAACCCAACCTGCGCAAAATAGGAATCACAATATAGTGACTCACACCCAGACAAAAACCACTAACACAACCTAACAAACTGAAAAAAGCGATACTCCCAAAAAACTGTAATAAATTAGGTTGATTTTGATTCAGAAAAATAAACCTTAAAAATAACTTGGGAAATATATCTAATTGTTCCAAACCAACAAAAATGATCGCTGTCAAACCAGTAACCAACAACCCATAAACCAAACGATCCTTCTTTAAACCCAAACCCAAAGTAGTAAAACCAGTTGCGATCCCCACAGACAACTTACCCATCACTTCTAAAATAATTAAATCCTCTGTTGTCGTGTAAACACTGCTAGCAGCTTGAGAAAATTGCCAACATAACCTACCCAAAACATAACCTGTCATTCCCATCAATGCAGCTGGCAAATAATGACGACGCTGACCAAAACTTCCCACATCAGTTAAACCAACTCCCATTCCCAAACCTGCTAAACCAAAAACTATGATTTCCCGACTAATGCTCAAAGGAACATCTGATACCACCAACCAATAATTAGTAAATATATCAGAAAAGCGATCGCCAACTCCAGACCAATAAGCTAAAATTAACCCAAATATCGCTCCCACACCGCCCCCAACTCCTCCCACGATCATTCCCCAAGTTGTATCAACAGAACCTGCAACTATTTGATTAACAACTTGGAAGAAAATGCGATAAAGTCTACCAATATTCTCCCCCAAAGTGAGCAACTGAGGCTGCAATAAATTTTGCACTTTTGCCCAAACAGCAGATATTCCCAGAGACCTCCTTTCCTGTCGATAAATTTTAGCCAAACGGACTTGAACTTCTGCTGCGGTAGCTGGTCGTTGGGCGGCATCTAAACGAACCATATCATCTAACAAGTCAGCCAAAGCTGGATTAACAGGTTTTAACTCTCGCCATTTCAGTTCACCAGTAGAGGGGTCTTCCAGTTCCGCTGGATATTGACCAGTTAATAAATGAATAAAAGTGCGACCTAAAGCATAAAAATCTGTAAAAGGACCTATTTCCTCTCCAGTAATTTGTTCTGGGGGACTATATCCAGGAGAAATTAACCGAGTTGTACTGCGTTGGGCCACAGTTTCTCTAGGTTGAATTTTATAATTATCTATTTGTTTGACTCCGCCAAAGTCAATAATTACTAATTGACCTTGATTTTTTCTTTGATGATGAAAAAAGCTCCGGGATAATTTTGTTAGGGAAGAAACTTCCACTCCTCGCAACATTAAATTAGATGGTTTAATATCTCTGTGGATAATTTTCCGGCGGTGCAGTTCCAATAAAATTTGTACAGCTTGAAAAAGCCAGTCAATGACAAAAATATCAGGACATCCTTGGGGGTGTTTTTCTACTATATCTTCTAGGGTACAACCATCTATTTTTTCCATAACCAGGCAGGGTAAAAATAGTTGGTTAGAATGGCCATTTGCTGAGTGACTATTTCGCCTGCGGAGGTAAAAATAGTTGTCTGGTTCTACTTTGGGAATACCTGAATGATTTAAGCTAGCTAACACTGAAGCTTCTTGGTCGAATAGTTCCAGAGCTTTAGGGGAAGTTTCGACTAATACTTTGAGAATACGCTCGGTTTGGTTTTTTTTGTCCCAAACAGTGTATATTTTAGCAAATCCACCTGTACTGATTCGTCGCAAGGGTATATAGCGATCGTTTAGTAGAAGCGGAGTTCCACAACTTTGACAAAATTTATTCCCCCATGCCTGGATTGGATTTGGACAATGGGGGTTTATACAACGGATTTTTGATGATAGGGACTGATGCACAACCATCTATAATTATTCATCGGATTTATTTTTTTCTTCTAACTCTTCTATTTCTTTTTCCAGAAAAAAGTTAAGAAAAGTACGGATCCCAGCAATAGCAGATAAATTACTAATATTATTCCAATTTGGGGATATGATTAATATACAACTTACGCAGGCGAACCCAGAAACCCGGTACGAGCGTGGATATTTATTGTCAAAAACAATGATTTACTGTAGAAACCTGGTTTCTTTGCATAACTCCTGTATTAATTAATAATTAATAATGGATAATTCATAATTATTGCTCTGCTGATTAAAGATAAGGGAACTCGGTTTTCGCATTTCAAATGAAAATACTAGGAATCATTGATCGTTAAGTAGGTAGATGCAAATAAACGTCACTATGTAACAAAATGTTAAGGCAGTTGAAAATCTACTCAAAGGTTTGGATTTACAAAAATTTGTTTATATACTATATTTAGAGTTTTGACACATAAGTAACTTCCTCGACAACCCTTTTATCAACAAAAAGTAGTTGATGGGTTCCGAGTAGATGAGAGTGGAAAATTGGAGTAATTGCATAATTACTGATACAATTTCCCAACTTACTAGAAAGTCATACAGAAATCTTAAGCGATTTACTAATAGGGATCAAAAAAATCCATAGTCATTGTATCACAACAATAGACTAGAGGAAAGTAAGAGGCCGGACTCAAAGGACGTGCCTCAAAATTATAGACCAAATATCCAGAATATAACTCAATCATATAGAAAAGTTATAAAATCATTATTTTTTGCTTTCTATACAAGTAGAATACTGTCAAATATTGATTAATGAATCCTGAAGGATATATCCCTAAGAAAAGCTAATTAACTAAACTAAATCGAAATCAAAATCAATCGAACCAACAAAAAAGGAAGTAAGACCATGAAAATCAAAACCAAACTACATACTGATGCCGTTAAGGAAGCATTGCTTTCTTTGTCTGATATAGAATTTTATAATATTATTGAAGACTGGCTTGATAGAATAGCTCAAGATTCTTGGGAAGGAGAATTATTAGATGAAATACAGTTTGCTTTAGGTTATGAATTAGAATCAAGAGAAACCCTAAAGTCTTATAAAAATTGGGATGAATTAATGTATGCTGAACCTGACTGTGAAAATGTATATTTAATTGCACCATCACCTTTAAAATTACGCAGACATTTAGATAGAATGGACTCACATTCTTTTTATCACAATGTAATCTATCTGGCTGGAAAAGCTTATGGTGATGGAGAGATAGGTAATCCACCAAATGCTTTTTGTGATGGTTATGAATTTATGGAAAATTTAGTTGCTAATCTGAGAAAAAATCAACCTGGTCCACAGAAAAGTTATTGTTTAGAAAGTTTACCATTTATAAATCAAATTCAGCCAAATGAACGGTTTTTTCAAATATCAGAACATTGGCGAAGCTATTGTGGAGGTAAGGTGACAGATTTTGTACTTTTAACTTCAAGTTAGGAAGCAAGAAGGAAGGAGGAAGAAAGAAAATACTCCCACTGTTTTGTTGGATAAAATATATGTAGGGGTTGGGTCTCCAAACCCTTTGAAAATACCCCTAAATCCCCCTTTGAAAGGGGGAGTTTTTTTTGAGATGTTTCTCTTTGGAAGGGGGGCTTTTTTTGAGATATTTTCCTTTGGGGCTTTTTTAAGAGTAAGGGAGCAAAATACTCCCACTGTTTTGTTGGATAAATAATTAAAAGTAAATATGTAGGGGTGGGGTTTCCCAACCCTTTATCCCCTTAAATCCCCCTTTGAAAGGGGGAGTTTTTTTTGAGATGTTTCCCTTTGGAAAGGGGGCTTTTTTTGAGATATTTTCCTTTGAAAAGAAGACTTTATTGTTAATTATCCCCCCTTTGAAAGGGGGGCAGGGGGGATAGAAAACTGAAACTCTTACCTGTTCCCTGTTCCCTAAAAATAACTAAATTTTTGACACAAATAAAATAGGATTGCTATATGATTGAAAATATTAGTAAATTGAAAAGTAAAGTCAAATCAAAATGAAACGATACTTACAAATATTAAAATTATTTTGGGGGCAGCGATCGCTGCTGAATTAGAATATCGCTTCAATTTTATTATTGCAGCTATTAGTAGTATTGGCAGTTTATTTGGTAGCTTATTTGGTTTATTTCTATTTTATAGAACTGGCTACAAATTTGAAGGTTGGAGTTGGGAAGAAGCTTTAATTATTCTCGCAATTTTTACTATTTTACAAGGTCTTTCCGCAACTTTTTTAATTCCTAATTTGAATCGAATAGTGGAACAGGTACAAGAAGGTACTCTAGATTTTGTTCTCCTTAAACCTATTAGTAGTCAATTTTGGCTTTCTACTCGAACAGTTTCTCCCTGGGGAATACCAGATATAATTTTTGGTACTTTTCTGTTAGGATATACTGGTAATAAACTAGGGTTAAGATTAAGCGATTATTTATTCAGTATAATGCCACTGTTCTGTGGAATAATTATTCTTTATAGTCTCTGGTTTATGTTGGGTTCTACCAGTATTTGGTTCGTCAAAATTTATAATGTAACAGAAGTCCTCAGAGGTTTATTAGAAGCAGGAAGATATCGAATGGGTGCTTACCCTAATGCTTATCGTTTCTTTTTTACTTTTCTTGTACCAGTGGCATTTTTAACTACTGTACCAGCTCAAGCTATATTAGGGAGGGTTGGAGGTAGTTGGATATTAGGTTCTTTTGTTTTAGCAGGTGGATTATTTTTTGCTTCTATTCAATTTTTGCGACTGGCTTTGCGCTATTATACAAGTGTTTCTAGTTAAAAAATAGGAAGTTTGGGGAGTGTGGGAAGTCTGGGAAAAAATCCGTCATTTTCTTGCCTCCTAATTCAGTAAAAATTAAGTAAAAGGTACTAAAAATTAATCGCTGATTATAGTGATATTAAATGATTTGTGACAGAAAAATTGTAGGGGTTTGGTCTCCCAACCCTAACATAAATGAGATTGGGAAACCCAACCCCGTTGGTTCAAATATTAAAAATTATTTAGGACTGGTATAGCTGTAAAAGATATGGAAAAAAATCAATTTTTAGATGAATTTGAAAAAAGTTTAGATTGGGAAGAATTACTAGGAAAAATCAAAGCAGAACTAGAAGAATAAATTTCTGAGAATTGATAAGTTATTATGATAATTATAAATAATTTGTGACAGAAAAATTGTAGGGGTTTGGTCTCCCAACCCTAACATAAATGAGATTGGGAAACCCAACCCCGTTGGAGCAAATGTTAGAACTTATTTAGGAATGGTATAGTTATAGAAAATACTGATAACTGATAATTGATTAGCTATGTAAAAAAATCAACTTTTAGATGAATTTGAAAAAAGTTTAGATTGGGAAGAATTACTAGGAAAAATCAAAGCAGTACCAGAAGAATAAATTTCTGAGAATTGATAAGTTATTATGATAATTATAAATAATTTGTGACAGAAAATTGTAGGGGTTTGGTCTCCCAACTCTAATATAAATCAGATTGGGATACCAAACCCCGTTGGATAAAATGTTAGAACTTATTTAGGAATGGTATAGTTATAGAAAATACTGATAATTGATAACTAATTAGCTATGGAAAAAAATCAATTTTTACATGAATTTGAAAAAAGTTTAGATTCGGAAGAATTACTAGAAAAAATCAAAGCAGAACAACAAGAAGAAGAAATTTATGAGGAAAAAATGTTTTCCCAGAAGCTCTTTATCATCTTGTTAACATCTATTTTAATGATAGAGGTAGGAATAGTTGTATATGCTCTACAAGCAAGTCAAAAAATAGTTATTGTTTCTCCAGAAGAAAAAGCTCTTTTAGAACAACAGCAAGCTGAAAAAGATATCAAAGAAGCAAAAAGACTATCTGCCACATCTAAAAGAACAATTAGATATCCTCCACTACCTTTAGCTACTTGGGAAGAAGCAGAAACAGACTTATTAGAATCAATTAAATTATTAGAAGAAATTCCTAAAGATACTACTGTCAAAAAAGAAGCTAATAAACTCTTGGCAATTTACCGTCAAGATTATCAGAATCTCCGCGAAAAACTAATTCTTGAAAAAACGGCAACTTCTAAATTATTTACTGCTAAAAAGTCAGCTATAGAAGCAAGTACAATTGTGCAAAATCCACCTCATCCTTTAGATGTTTGGCAAGAAGCTCAAACTAAATGGCAAGAGGCTATAAATTTACTTCAACAAATACCTCCAGATGCTTTTGTTGCTCCTGAAGCTTTAGAAAAATTAGACCTTTATCGAATTAACTATCGGGCAGTTACTACTCAATTGGAAAGAGGGAACAAGGAACAAGGAGCAGGGAATAAGCAATAGGCAATAGAGATAAGTCGTTGATTTTATTTTTGATTTTGGGAGTCGTCTAATAATCAGCATTAAAGTATCCTGTTTTATCCATAGATAATTGATAATTAGGGCTTACTAAAAAAGTCTTTTAGAAAGGGGGATAAGTCAGGATTAAACCCACCCATAACCCCTCCCAGGAGGGGAAGTCAGAAGTCATAATTTAGCTGGAGTGAGTGAGAAGTTAGTGGTCAGAATTATCCCTTGATTTTTTGGAAATAATTAGCTAAAAATCCTATAATTTTGAGAATTAAGACCTAAAAGCTTGCACTTTTTCCATACCTAAAAATGCTATAACTATTAGAATGTAAATACTTTCATCTTTAATCAGCAAACCCTAATTAGAGATGGTTTAATTATTCATTATTCATTATTCATTATTTTAGGAGACTTAAAAAATGTTAGCAGTACAAAACTTTTTAGTTATTATAGGAGAAATTGGTCTAATACTCTTGATTTTTGTGGCAGTTAATTGGTTAGTTAAACAAATTTTTGCACAACTAATTAAAGCTACTTCTAGCAAGAAAATTAAAATCACAATGCAGAAAATCCAAATGAGTACCCGAGCTGCATTAACTATAGGTAGTGCATTATTCGGTATACTCATATTAGGACTCAATAGTTGGCTCATATATCAGGGAGAAAACTTATTAGAATACACAAAGTCATTTATTAACAGTATACCTGAAGAATTTTGGGTGAATTTGGGTATGGGAGCAGGTAGAAGTTTGTTGTTGCTATTCTTATTAGCTGGAACTCAACCTTTGCTCCAACGTTTAATAGATAATCTCTGCGATCGCACCAAAAGATTTGAACATATTACAGCGAACGATGACAGTATAGAATCATTTTATGATTTTCTCAGTCTGAACTTAATTAACATTCTCTGGTTATCGAGTTTAGCTTTATGCACTCAATTTATCCAACTTCCAGAACTAATTACCCAGTATATGTTTATTGGTCTCAGAATATATGTCATTATTACAGTTGGCATACTTTTGGTTAAAGGTAATATTGTAATTATTGAGACCTTAAAAGCTCTAAGTGAAAAATACTCTGGTCCTAGCAGACTACTAAATTTATATAATAGCTTGAGTCATCTCATCCCTTTGTCAAAGCGTTGTCTAGAGTATGTAATATACCTGTCGATGGCAAGTCTAGTATTTCAGCAACTGGAGTTCATTTCCTACTTAGCCAAAATTGGTCCTAAAATCATACAAATTGTGGCTATATTTTATACCAGTCGTGTCATTGAGGAGGTAGGGAAACTTTTAGCGAGAAAACTGTTACTCAGTGATGACGAAGAGTCAGACGAAACTAGCAGGAAGAGAAGAGAGACTCTTTTGCCATTGTTTGATAGCACCCTCAAATATATAGTCTATCTTGGTGCAATGATTGGTATTCTTGGTGTCGTCGGGATCGATCCTACTCCTGTACTTGCAGGTGCTGGTATTCTGGGTTTGGGTGTGAGTATGGGAGCGCAAAGTATTGTTGAAGATGTGGTAGCTGGTTTATTTAATTTGTTTGAAGGTTACTACTTAGTTGGTGATTTTGTGGAGCTTGATGATATCAAAGGTTATGTTACTGCTATTGAGTTGAAAACTACTCGTATTAGTTTTGAGGATAAGGACTATATTATTCGTAATGGTGAAATTGGTAGCATTATTAACTATTCTAGATATAGTGAAGCAGTTGTCAGTGTTAATGTTAATTATGATGCTAATCTCAATCATGTTTACCAAGTTATAGAAGC
>NZ_JAYKGW010000053.1:0-2901 GCF_035285525.1 Okeania sp.
GCGATAAAATATTTGGTCTTACTACAAATTCTATTCTTATTAAAGAAAATCATGGCAAACCTACGGTTAGTTATCGTTCTAATATTCATCAAGATAATTTCACTAAAAATACTGTCAATTTTATCCCTATGGGTTTAGTTTCCAAGTCTCAAAAAAAACCTACTTCTAGAAATTCACGATTTTATAGAGAAACCGAGGATAGTATTAGAGATATTGGGGAAACAAATACAGGAGTTCTTGATAGCATCTGCCAAGGAATACATACTACTATTAATCAAAATATCTCTAATAATATTGTGGCTACAGTCTCGATTCAATCTTTAAGAAAAACACCAAATGGTGGAGATACTATGAACCATCTCCAGAAAATATTTAAAGATGCTTATAACCGAGATACAGGTGTGATGCCTGAAAAAATGAAAGAAATTTCTCAGAAAATAAAGCATATATTTATAATGATAGATGAGGTAACTGGAGATGATAGTGGAGTAAATTTTTTGGATGGAATTAAAAAGTTTTTGAAAGATTATGAGCTAACTAATCCTGAATTTGGATTTAATACAAAAGTCATTGTTGCTGATGCTTCTATTGTCGAAAAAGAAGTTATTAAACAACACTTATTTCAGACTTCTCCCGAACCAGATAAAATTTATTTTCGGTTAGCTAAAGATAAAGCAAAACCCCTTTCAGTAGATACTTTTGAATTTAATAAACAACCAGCAATTTCTATTAATGCTAATTCTTATCCTGCTAGTAGTTTAGATATAACTTATAAAATTTTCCTCCAATCTTATAAATTTAATGAAGCTAGATTTAAAGATGATAATAAAGAGTTAATCAAAACAGTTCAAACCAATATTTTATCCGATATAAACTCCTATTTAGATAATCCCGAATCTAGTCAAATCTTAGTTTATATTCAAGACAAAAGAAAACTACAAGAATTAATAGAAAAAATTAGTAAGTCTCGAAAATTTGAACAATATAAAGACTATCTAGAAATACATGCTAATTTATCCGGTGAAAAAAAGAACAAAATAGAAGAATCTAAACAAGACGTCAAAATTGTATTTATGACATCTTCAGCAAGTCGCGGTTTATCCTTTCCTAAAGCCAAAATTATCTTAGTAGAAATTCCTAAATTTCAAATAGAAAGAAATTTAATGGAAATCATACAAGTTATCTATAGAGCGAGGGGAAATTATTGGGAAAATAATACAGAAAAAAGTTTAGATAATCAAGCAAAAAAGATAACCTTTTATTTGAGAGATCGCTCTATTTATTACCCTCAAGAAGAAAATACATCTCCAGAAGAATATGCTGAAGAAAAAAAATTATCCTTAGCAGAAAGTTTGTTAAATATATGGGATATTTTATTAATTCTCAAATTGTCAATAATGACAAGAATAACTGGTGCAGGTAATTTAGGAATGAAAAAATTTATGATGATTCCTATTGGTGGAAAATCTGTTTCTGCTGCTGGAAATACATTTAGTAGTCAAATAACAAATCTGATTAGAGAGTTAAAAAATGAACATCGTCGCCACCCTAAAAAACAAACTCTTAAAGATGTTTATACAAGTTTGACAAATATTTTTAGTAGTGCAGATTTTGTCTTACTTAAAGATGAGAATAGATCCGAACAATCTGATTCTCTATATCGTTCTTATCTTTCACTTATGGAATCTTTTAACCAACAATTTTCCAACTATTGTCAGCGACTCGATAAATTACTAAATTTTGGCAATATCGAAACAGGTTATCTCACCGGAAACTTATTAGTAGTTCCTATTTCCAAACACAAATTAGAAGAAACTTACCTAATGAAATTAGAATCACAAATTAGACAATTTGCTAATCAAGATTTAATTGATAAAATGAAGAAAATTAGCTGGAATAAAGATTATCCACCTAATATTATCTCCGCAATGAAAGGTAGTGTTTTAGAATTTGTTAAATTGCTTAGTGGCGATATTAATAGAACTCAATGGTTTGAACAAAATAGTCAAAACTTAGACCAATATTATGCTCTACCATTGTTTGTATTTATGAGTAGAGAATTAATGAATGAATATTTTGAATCCCCCCTAACCCCCCTTTGGAAGGGGGGGGAACCTGAAGAAGAAGAAGAAACAGAATTTAGAACCCTATTATCTAAATATGTTCATTACCTTTATCCCGCTTATAATACCCTACCCATTGGTAGACAATATCGAGAATTTCCGTTTGTTGTTTTTCGCTCTTATAGTTTAGGAGAAATGCGAGAAAAAATTTATAGCGATCGCTATCTTTTAACTTCTAATGAATTAAATATTCTCAATTTAATTCTTTGTAGAAATGAGGAAGTATAATTTGGAAATTCCCTACTTTCTTTTTCTTCTATGTTCCCCATTAAGTTTTCCCTTCTGTTGAGAAAAAATTTATAGCGAGCGCTATCTTTTAACTTCCAATAAACTAAATATTCTCAACTTAATTCTTTGTAGAAATGAGGAAGTATAATTTATTAGATATATCAAAGTAGGGAAGTTCCATAAAACATCCCTACTTTTGAAATTCCCCATTAAGTTTTCCCTTCTGTTGAGAAAAAAATTATAGCGAGCGCTATCTTTTAACTTCCAATAAACTAAATATTCTCAACTTAATTCTTTGTAGAAATGAGGAAGTATAATTTTTAAATTCCCTACTTTCTTTTTCTTCTATGTTCCCCATTAAGTTTTCCCTTCTGTTGAGAAAAAAATTATAGCGAGCGCTATCTTTTAACTTCTAATGAATTGAATATTCTCAACTTAATTCTTTGTAGAAATGAGAAAATATGAACTTAAAAATCTCGGCAAAATCTGGGAATACTTTGCCACTCTGAAAATTCTCCTTATTCCTCCTCAAATACTTTACCCATTGGTA
>NZ_JAYKGW010000054.1:0-19632 GCF_035285525.1 Okeania sp.
ACAGCAGTTCCACAACCTGTAGTCCAGGAAACAGCAGTTCCACAACCTGTAGTCCAGGAAACAGCAGTTCCACAACCTGTAGTCCAGGAAACAGCAGTTCCACAACCTGTAGTCCAGGAAACAGTTCCACAACCTGTAGTCCAGGAAACAGCAGTTCCACAACCTGTAGTCCAGGAAACAGCAGTTCCACAACCTGTAGTCCAGGAAACAGTTCCACAAACAACAGTATCCACAAGTATTGTGGAAGAAATGGCAGGAAAAACAGTAGAAAAAGCAGTAGTAATTACTAACCGTAGAAATAATCAACCCCAACCACAAACAGTGAAACTTTATAATCCCTCTCTGCTGATGAGACCTCGCTATGAACCTGCGGATGTAATTTCTGCGGAACGAGATTCATCATTAGTTGATTGGTTGGAATCATCAGGCAGAATGTTACCTAGAGATCCTGTTGAATCAGAAAAATATACAGAAGAGGAAGAAGAAATCTCAGATTTGATAGCTGTAGATGACAATTTTAATGATGATGATGTATTGGATGACAATGCAGACGAGTCAGGTTAATAAAGATTTTTGATAAATGAAAAAAAACTTCAGTTACTAGCTGATTTTTCCTAATTTATCTATTAAATTTAAACTTGAAAAAAGTGTGTGTGTGGAGGAAGTTTTTTATGGAAAATAAATTGACATTAAGGAATTCTATAAGCTTATCTGGACAAAACTTATTATTGGGTTTGGGTGTAGGGTTAATTTCCTTTGCCCTGATTTTAGATGGTATGGCTAATAGGGTTTTTGCTATCAAGTCTCTGAGTTTACCCTTAATTATTTGTGGTTTATTAACTGTAAGCTTAGGATATTGGACTATACCTATACTTAGAAACTTAAAAGCTGGACAAATAATCCGAGAGGATGGCCCTCAAGCTCATCTGAAAAAAGCAGGGACTCCAACTATGGGAGGTATATTTTTTGTACCAGTGGGAGTAGCGATCGCTCTGGTATTATCGAGATTTTCTCCAGATGTAGTAGCTGTATCTTTACTTACCCTAGCTTATGGTTTTATTGGTTGGTTAGATGATTGGCAAATTTTACGACGCAAGTCAAATAAAGGAATATCCCCAAGAATGAAACTGGTCTTGCAGATTACTTTTGCTAGTTTATTCTGTGGGTGGTTAGCATGGAGTCAACCTAGCACTATTACTAATATTGCTTTACCTTTTGGTCTACAGCTACCTTTGGGATTGTTATTTTGGCCTTTGGCAGGTTTTGTTTTGGTTGCTGAAAGTAATGCGACAAATCTTACTGATGGTGTTGATGGGTTAATGGGGGGGTTAGGAGCGATCGCTTTTTTCGGATTAGGAGCTTATTTGGCCCCTACTTCTCCAGAGCTAATGATTTTCTGTGCTTGTATGAGTGGTAGTTGTCTAGGTTTTGTGGTTCATAATCGTAATCCGGCTAAAGTGTTTATGGGTGATACAGGTTCTTTAGCTTTGGGTGGTGGTCTAGGAGCAGTTGGTTTATTAACTAATTCTCTCTGGGTGCTTTTTCTGATTAGTGGAGTTTTCTTAATTGAAACTCTTTCTGTTATTGCTCAAGTAAGTTACTACAAAGCAACAAAAGGAACTGATGGAGTAGGGAAACGGTTATTTAAAATGGCTCCTTTTCACCATCATTTGGAATTATCGGGTTGGTTAGAAACTCAAGTAGTAGGAACTTTTTATTTAGTTACTTCAATTTTGACTGGGTTGTGCTTATTACAATAGACATCTCCTCCAAATGAGGGAACAGGGAACACTAGATATGTGGAAACAGGAAGAAAAAATTGATAATTTATGGATAAGAATTGATTTGATTTTTCATTTTTGGAAATGTCTAATAAAGAAGGAAGTCATTTCAGTTATCAATACCTCTGGCTATTTGCGCAGCATTCCGCAGGAAACCCAGAGGCTTGAGATGCTGAATTTAATTTTTTTTCATCTTCTTGAAAGGGGAGGCGCATACCTAATTTTTTGATAAGGAATAGGGAGAAATAAATAATTAATTAATTGATGATTTATCTCCGATAATTGATTTGATTTTTTCAGTGCATAAGCAAAATTAATTATATATTCTGTTGATTCTCTTTTATCCTTTCCCTATTCCCTCTATTAACTAAGAAATTAATTTGATACGACTACTTATAATGGAAGATATTTAATAGTCGTTGAAATTTACGAATTTCTTAAATTGGAAAAATGACAAAAGTTTCAGTAATTATACCAATTTATAATGGTGAAAAAGACTTACCAGACTTGATAGAATGTCTGCAAGCGCAAACCTATCCTACCGAAGAAGTAGAATATTTATTAGTAGATAATAAGAGCAGCGATCGTAGCATTTCTATTATTCAAAAAGCAGCAGAGTCAAAGGAAATTATGATTCGCCCACTGACAGAAAATCAGATTCAAAGTTCTTATGCTGCTCGTAATGCTGGTATTCGAGTAGCTCATAGCGAAATACTTGCTTTTACTGATGGAGACTGTCGCCCTCAACCCCAATGGTTAGAAAATTTAATTCAGCCATTTATTGACCCTAATGTTGGTATTGTAGTCGGAGAAATACTGGCTTTACCTGGTAATAGTATATTAGAAAAATACGCCGATAAACAAGAGACTCTTTCCCAAAAACATACTTTAGCTCATCCATTTTTTCCTTATGGTCAAACTGCTAATGTAGCTATTAGAAAACAAGCATTTGTAGAAGTAGGATTATTTCGTCCTTACTTAACAACAGGTGGAGATGCTGATATTTGTTGGCGAATTTTAAGAGAAACATCTTATCAGTTTAAATTTGCCGAAAAAGCGATAGTTAAACATAGACATCGTTCAACTTGGAAAGATTTACAAAGTCAATGGCATAGGTATGGAAAGTCGAATAAATATTTACATGAACTCCACGGTGTTGATTTAATGAAAGAGTTAAAAACTAAAGAATATGTTTATCGTTTAAGTAGGTGGTTATTGAAAGAATTACCCTTAACTACGGTCAAATTAATGTCAGGTAAAGCAGAATTAGTAGAGTTATTTAATACTCCTATTAGTTTGCTAAATGGTAGAGCCAGATTTAGGGGTCAAAAAGAAGCGAAATTATCAGCAGAAGCACGAATGATTGAGAGAATTTAGTTTAAAAATATACATACAAATTAATAAAAATATTTTGGTAAGCATTTAGCTGTTCGCAATCAGCTAATACCTGAATGCTCTTACCACATTACAGCAGTTTTCATTTCGGTGAACCACAGTAGGGACGCCCTTATGCAACGTCCCTACTGGATTTTGATTATGGGGATGTACGCAAAGAAACCCGGTTTCTACGAAAAACCGGGTTTCTGGGTTCAGTTCAAACCACAAGATGTTGTTGATAAACACAGTTTCTGCGTAAGTCCTGAAAAAATTAATTGCAAATTTGGTATGATCGCTTTCTTAAATTAGTTTAGATAAGCGATCGCTTTTTTTAAGGTAGGGAGTAGGGAGTAGGGAGTTAACCCACCCCTAACCCCTCCCAGGAGGGGAAGTCAGGAGAAATAGGAGTTATAGAGCAATACGGTTGAGTTAAGACGAAAACTCTTAATGATATGGAACCATTCTATCAGCTTTTCAGACTACAAAACTGCCCAAAAAATCCTTAACTGAAACTTACTGAGTTATAGAGGAGGTAGAAGTAAGAATAGTCTCTTAACCCCTATAGTGAAAAGCTGAATACTAATAGCTAATAACTAATACCATTTCTCAAAAAGTTTTCTACATTTGATTGAGCAGGGTAGGGAGGTTAGCATTTTTTTTATGCAACTTTCGTACGGGAGTAAGGGAGAGAGGGAGAAGTAAAAACAAGAAAAATTCACATTAACTTAGCTAAAATTGGCAAAAAATAATTTGATTTTTGATAATTTAGTTAATAACTGAAGTATTGCCCAAATATAGCATTAAAGCATGGGAATTGGTATAAAATCTCAAATATTAAGAAATAAAAATTATCCAATATCTTTCCTAGTTTTTTACTTTTAATAACTATTCTAGAAACTGTAACCAAATTCTACTATTTAGAAGCCCTAACCGTATCTTTGGAAACGGTGCGGATTTTTGGCAAAGAAGTCAGGTATTAAGCCACCCCTAATCTTTCCCAAGAGGGAAAGTCAGGAGAACGATAAATATAAAGATAGTTCTATCTCCCCATCTCCCTATTCCGCCACCTAATTTTATATATCCGGTTAGGGGTTCTATACTTAAAAGCTGATAGCTGAATACGAATAGCTAATAACTAATTTAAGACTGTAAATTCTTGAAAATTTTATCTGCCAAAAAGCCAATAGATTTCCCTACCTGCTTCTTTAAACGCCATCTTTGAAAAGCTTTTTCATAATCTTCTCCTTTAACTTGAAAAGTTTTCCAAGCATCCAAAGCTAACCATAATCCCCACAATAATAAAATTGGTAAAGACCAAGAAAGACTATGAGTAGTAACTAAATTAAGCAGCACTAAAAATGAATTAACAATGGCATATTTAATAGCACTTTCCTTTAACTTTTCTTGGCGAACTTGATTAAAAACAAGTTTTTCTTCCAGCTCGTTCCGTTGAGCTAGCCATTTCTGTTCTGCTGCTAATAATTCTTCAGGAGAAATACCCATTTCCTGGGCAATTTCTAATACTTGCGCTTTTGTAAGTTCGCCAGCTTCAGAGCGATTTGCTAAAGCAAGTTGCAGAATTTGCTGAACATCATCTTGAGCATAAGTTACGGTAATTTTGTTCTCTGGATTTGTCATTTTAGTTATCAATTATAATTAGGGTTTGCTGAATTATTTATCAAAGTATTTATAGATAAAGATTTGAACAATTTTAGGTACTGAAAAAGTACCAGATTTTTTGGTTGATAGAGCAGAAAAAGTGAGCTTAAAAGGGGTCTACTAAATAAATCTACAAACCATTTTCATAGTTTTAAGTAAAACTCTAAATTAAAAGTATGCAAAGACACTAATTAAATGATATGTTAAGATGGCGGATATAGTTAAATCATCTAGTTAAAGGGAGATGTGATTGATTATGAATAGGCAAAATTTTAAGTCTTGGGGACTTTTAGCTTTAGCAATATCTCCAATAATAGTAACTTTTTCAGGGTGGCAGTTGGCAAAAGCACAGTTAACCCCAGAAATGCTCATCAGTGTAAACTTTCCGCAATCAGGGACAAGAGAACCTTCAGGTCAAACCAGTGGTGGAGGTAGTCGTGGTCCTGGAGACTGTGCTTCTGTTATAACCAACTTGACAGCTCTAATGCCAGGAGATGATAATGCTGGCACCACAACTGTTAGTAATCCGAAATTTTTTGTGTATCTTCCTCAACATCAAGTCAAATCAGCACAATTTGAAATAAAGTATAAATCAGGTGAAAGTGTCTATTCTAAAGACTTAGATATTTCTAACACTTCTGGTATTGTGAAACTGAGTTTACCAGAAAATGTCAGTCTGAAAACAAACCAAGAATATTCTTGGTCATTTTCCGTAATTTGCGATAGTGATACAGGTGATAGCAGTGCTAACAGATACGTTGAGGGAACTATCACCAAGGTAGAAATAAGTCCAGAGTTAGAAAAAAGCTTAAAAAATGCCACTCCCTTAGAACAAGCAGCAATATATGCAAAAGCCAGAATTTGGAATGAGACAATAGCTACTTTGGCTGAGTTACGAAATTGTCACCCTGGAGAATGGGAAGAATTATTGACATCAGTAGGACTACAAAAACTTGCTTCTGAACCATTTGCATCCTGCTGTCAACTAGAAGAAGAATAAATAGAATTAGCTGTCATAAGCTAGTAAATTGATTGAGAGCAGTATAACTTTGACTTGATGGTAAAGTTGGATTAACTATTAGACATCTCCAAAAAATCAAAATATAATCAATTATTATCCAGAAATAATCAATTACTGCTGTTAATTATCAAAAAAAGAGGTATAAAGCCTCCCCTTGTTCGGGGATGAAAAAATTTTAACTCAATATTTCAAGCCTCCGACTTTAGTCGGAGGTTAACTGATAACTGATAACTGAAATGACCCTCTGTTCCCTCTTCCCTGTTCCCTCTTTTTTGGAGATGTCTACTTGTTTTTTTTTGAAAGTGGTTAATAACCGATGCTATGGAATAAATTGACTTATTTTTTTAATCAATGGTATGGTGTTTGGATTACGGCACCTAGCATTACAGGTTTGGTAATCCTAATACGTTTTATGGGGTTGCTACAATTTTGGGAATGGGGAGCTTATGATGTCTATATGCGAATGCGACCCTTAGAAAATCCAGACAATAGAATTGCTATTGTCGGTATTAATGAAGATGATGTCAGAGCAATTGGACAACCAATTTTTCCCGATGCTATTTATGCTAAATTGCTGAAAAAATTGAAAGCAATGGAGCCGAAAGTTATTGGTTTAGATATTTATCGAGATTTACCTGTAGAACCTGGTCATCAGGAACTATTAGAAGTTTTTGAGTCTACCTCCAATTTAGTTGGGATTAAAAAGGTAGTCGGAGAAAGACAAAAAGATGTGATAGAAGCAGCACCAACTTTAGAAAATAATAATCAGGCAGGTTCTAACGATTTAAAAGTAGACTCAGATGAAAGAGTTCGACGAGGTTATTTATTTGTCACCCTGGAAAATGGGGAAAATGTCTGGAGTTTTGCTTCTCATATTGTTGTGCGATATTTAGAAAATTTTGATATTAGTCTAGAGAAAATTGATGATGACAAATTTCAACTAGGGAAGACTATACTAGAACCATTTGAAGCTAATGATGGTGGATATGTACACGCAGATGCAGGTGGTTATCAAATTTTTTTAAACTACCGGGGTCCTAGTCGCTATTTTGAAACTGTTTCCCTCATGGATATTCTTGAAGATAGAGTGCCTAATGATTGGGGACGCGATCGCATTATTTTGATTGGTGCGGTCAGTGAAAGTTTTAATGATTTATTCCCTACTCCCTACAGTAGTACCTTAACCAAAATATTGGAACCGATGAGTGGAGTTGAAATTCATGCTAACCTCATCAGTCAACTAATTAACTCTGCTATTGATGGTCGTTCCATGATTAGGAGTTGGGGGGAACCATTAGAGTGGATATGGATTTTATTTTGGTCTGGAATAGGAGCAGCAACAACTTGGAGATGGCGAACTACTGGTGGAGTGAGTTATTTTTCTATCTGGAAAGTAGTTGCTATGTTTGTTGCGGGTGGAGTTTTACTTGCTAGCACTTATATTGCTTTTTTGTGGAGTTGGTGGTTGCCTATTGTTCCCGCGTTTTTAGGTATGACAACATCAGCAGTTGTGATTACAGCTTACATTGCTCGCACTGCTCAAAATATTCGCCAAACTTTCGGTCGTTATTTAACTGATGAAGTAGTGGCTACTTTATTAGAAAGTCCCGAAGGATTAAAATTAGGAGGGGAGCGTCGAAAAATAACTATTTTAACTTCTGATTTAAGAGGTTTTACTGCCACCTCAGAACGTTTACCACCAGAAGAAGTTGTGAAAATTCTTAACTTTTATTTGGGATATATGGCAGATGTTATTACTAAGCATCAGGGAACAATTGATGAGTTTATGGGAGATGGAATATTAGTTTTATTTGGTGCCCCTATTACTAGAAACAACGATCCCACCAGAGCAGTTGCTTGTGCAGTTGATATGCAGTTAGCAATGGCACCTGTAAATAAACAAATGAAAGAGTGGGGTTTACCACCTTTAGAAATGGGAATTGGGATTAATACAGGGGAGGTTGTTGTTGGTAATATTGGTTCTTTGAAGCGGACAAAATATGGTGTTGTTGGTAGTCAAGTAAATTTAACTTATCGAATAGAATCTTATACTACTGGGGGGCAAATTTTAATATCGGGAACGACTTTAAAAGAGGTAGGGTCAATAATAGAAATTAATGGTGAAAAAGAGGTAATGCCAAAGGGAGTTAAAAAGCAAATTACTATTTACGATGTTGGTGGTATTCGTGGTAAATATAATTTATTTTTGAGGAAAGAAGAGGAAATATATTTACCACTAAAAGAAGAAATATTGTTACATTATATAGTTTTAGATGGGAAAAATGTTGGTAATTTGGTCCAGAATGGAAGTTTAGTCAAACTATCAGCAAAAGAGGCAGAAATTCATGGTGAAAAAGGGGAGGAAGATATACCAGGAGCTTTGATGAATATTAAATTAAATTTGTTGTGGGATGGAAAAGAAAGTGAAGATGTTTATGGTAAAGTTTTAGAGAAAAAAGGAGAAAATGGTAATTTTTATATTAAATTTACAGCTAAACCGCCAGATGTTGCGGCCAAGTTAGAATCTTTGTATAAGTCATTGCAAAGTAATAGCAACCCTTAAGGCAGTTAGGACGTATCAAAAGCCTAAAACATAGACAAAGCCTGATTTTTCCTTCTGCCTTCTGCCTTCTGCCTTCTGCTATAGTGTGTATTTCCAGAGCCGAAAAATCAATAAGATTGTAATAAATTATGCCTGCTAAAGATATTTTCCATGATGCTGTCAAAAATGCTTTAATTAAAGAAAATTGGACTATCACTAACGATCCTCTTTACTTAGAATTTGGTGGAGTTGATTTGTATGTCGATTTAGGAGCTGAAAGAATTGTTGGCGCTGAAAAAGATGGAAGAAAAATTGCTGTTGAAATTAAAAGTTTTATTCGACGATCTCTAATTTCAGAGTTTCATAATGCTTTGGGGCAATTTATTAACTACCGAATGATATTAAAAAGAATTGAACCGGAAAGAGTTCTGTATTTAGCTGTTTCTGAAGATACTTATGAAGCTTTTTTTACCCTTGTATTTACTCAAGTAGCAGTTACAGAAAATCAGATAAAATTAATTGTATATAATCCTGTAAATGAGGTAATTGTGCAATGGAAAAATTAATCAAATATAGGAATTATATCAAAAATATTATTAATGAATATAGTCAATATAAACCATCTTATGGAGATATCGAAGTACAAGTTGTTTTTGATGAAGAAAGAGACCATTATCAACTTCTAAATGTAGGTTGGCATGGCAATAGACGAGTACGGGGTTGTGTATTGCAAATAGATATTAAAAATGAAAAAATCTGGATACAACATGATGGTACAGAAATTGGTATTGCTAATGAATTATTAGATTTAGGAGTACCAAAATCAGATATTATTCTAGCTTTTCTTGCACCTTACAAACGACAATATTCAGGTTTTGCTGTGTCGTAAATAAAAAAGAAGTTTGTAGGTTGGGTTGAGGCAGGAAACCCAACAGTAGAATTTATGAAGTCGTGAAGAATAAAGAAGTTTGTAGGTTGGGTTGAGGCAGGAAACCCAACAGTTCTACAAATCCCTATTCCTCTGGGGGGCGGGTTTACCCAACTTATCGGTGAAGACTCGTTAACTAACTTATGAAACCCGCCCCTACAAAGCCTGATTTCCTACACAATTTTAGCTGCAATGTTGGTTATGGCTCCAGTGGTTCATCGAGAGTGAAAAGCGCTGTAAATAATTTGTCAAAAAAAACAGTAGGGGTTTGGTTTCCCAATCCAATTTTTTGCTTGGTTCGGAAACTAAACCCCTACGATAATAATCTTACAACCTATTCCGGATTTATTGACCTAATTATTGTCTGGCAAACGGCCAAGTTTAGTTGATAAACCCAGTTTCTGGGTAAGCCATAATTTTATCATACTTTTGATGTATTGATAAATACCAAAGTATTAATAAGTTTCAACGTGCCAACGATCTTCCTTCTTCAACTGCTTCCGATACTCATCCCAATTAACATCAAACTGACTGGTAACAGCAGACATTCCTTCATCAATGCCACCTTCCATACCTTTTAAACCACAAATGTAAGTGTGAGTACTTGGCTTTTGAATCTCTTTCCACAACTCTTCAGCTTCTTCTTGAATTCTATGCTGAATATACATTTTGCCACCGTCTTTATTCTTTTGTTCCCGACTAATCGCATAAGTTACACGGAAGTTGTCAGGGAATTGACGTTGCAACTCTTCTAACTCTTCATAGTAAAGAATATTAGGAGTATAAGGACAACCGAAGAATAGCCAAGCTAAACCTTTGAATTGATAATCAGGATTTTGTTCTCTTTCCTTAAACATCCGCCAGATGAAAGCACGGAAAGGAGCAATTCCAGTACCTGTAGCAATCATAATAATAGTTGCATCTTCATCATTAGGTAACAACATTTCCTTACCTACAGGACCAGTAATAGCTACATCAGCACCTTCTTCCAAAGCACATAAATAAGAAGAACATACACCATAAATTCTCTCACCTGTTTCTGGGTGATTATATTCTAAACGACGTACACACAAAGACACTGTTTGATCGTTCAGATCGTCACCGTGGCGAGTAGAAGCGATAGAATAAAGTCTTAACTTATGAGGTTTACCCTTAGCATCTGTTCCTGGTGGAATAATACCAATACTTTGACCTTCTAAATACTTTAGATCGCTACCAGAAAGGTCAAATTTTAAGTGACGGACTGTACCATCACCACCCTCACGCACCAATTCTTCATTAGAGAGACACTTACCCATGAAAGGATTTTTAGGGCGATAAGTATTGACAGGAACATCCTTCTTATCTATATGAGGTTTAGCCTGAGTCATGGATTTAGTTTGTTCTCCTGTGTTAGTTGTTTCAGCTTGAGCTTCAGGATGTTCACCCAAAGTTTTGATGCTGATAATTTTGCCTCCCATCCGTGAAATTCTTCGCATTTCTTGATTCATGCTAGTATAAGGTACTGTAATATAAACAGTCCCACTGTTACGGATAGGGTTATTTAACTTGTCAGTAGCTTCAGTCTGACATAGACCTTTTACTTCATAAACAAAAGTACGACTACCGTATTCTGTGTTTGTTTTTACACCAAATCCCATCTTAGTTCTTATTGTTTGCTTCTACATATTAGATAGAGTATACTGTCTCGTCGGCATTTAAGTATTTCTTTAAATGATTTTTACTATTGGCCAATACAGAATTATTTTTTCCCTCTTGAGTTGAGCTATTCAGTATTAATACGCTTAGTATGTTAATTAGGGTTTGTTGATAAAACCTAAAAGCGTTGATAAATAGAGGTTTTAGCCTTTTTATGCCGAAAAAAGTACCTGATTTTGAGTCCCAAATGCTCAAAGAGTGAAGTATTTCGGTAAGATTTGGGCAAAGGATAATTTTTCTGAGTACCTTCTCTATAACTCCCTATTATTCTTGATTCTTCACTACTCCCTACTCCCTACTCCCTGCCAAGGGCAAAAAGACTTTATTTTTACACAATCAATATATATAGATGAAGCTTTTATTTTCTTTGATCCTTGTAGGGAATATCCCACTCTGATATGATATTTTACAAAAGTTAGTAATAAAGACTTAGAGTCAATAGCTTCAAGGTTTGTCCAAGACTCCAAGGTGAAGAGGTTGTTCCCACATTATTATAATGTAGCAAATCAATCCTCTCCAGCCAACTCGTTTTATTTGGACCAAATTTGTGAGACTTATCTATTGATTTAGCTAACTTCCCTAGAAAGCCTTAATTCTCTGATTTATAGAGATGTGTTGGCAAAAGTGGCTGAAATTGATTTTTAAATTATAGATATAGTCTGGGTTTAAGAGTGAGAAAACTTAAAAGACTCGAGATATGCTGAGGAATTTGTCCTGGACTTACTAAGAAGCTAGACTTACCCAAAAAAAACTATGGGATAGGGTCAGTCAACTTTAGTTTTGTATTAGAGGAAACCTATTGTGAAAAAACCAGATAAAGTAGTATTAATTGGAGTTGCTGGAGATTCTGGATGCGGAAAATCTACTTTTTTGCGCCGAATTACAGATGTATTTGGAGAAGATTTCGTTACAGTTATCTGCCTGGACGACTACCATAGTCTAGACCGTAAGCAACGTAAAGCAACAGGAATTACTGCTCTCGACCCCAGGGCCAATAATTTTGACCTCATGTATGAGCAAATTAAAGCTCTCAAGGAAGGTGAATCTATTGATAAGCCAATTTATAACCACGAAACTGGGGAAATTGACCCACCAGAAAAAATTCACCCTAATCATATTATTGTGATTGAGGGCCTTCATCCTCTATATGACGAGCGTGTACGAGAATTACTTGATTTTAGCGTCTATCTAGATATTAGTGACGAAGTTAAAATTGCTTGGAAAATCAAGCGCGATATGGCAGAAAGAGGCCACCGTTATGAGGATGTACTTGCTTCTATTAATGCCCGTCGTCCAGATTTTGAAGCCTATATTGACCCACAAAAGGCTCATGCAGATGTGGTAATTCAAATTTTGCCTACTCAACTAATTCCTGATGACAAAGAACATAAGGTTCTAAGGGTTCGCTTGATTCAACGTGAAGGTGTTGAAGGTTTTGAGCCAGTTTATCTATTTGACGAAGGGTCTACTATTAACTGGATTCCTTGTGGACGTAAACTCACTTGTTCTTATCCAGGAATTAAGATGTATTATGGCCCAGACGCATATTATGGCAATGAAGTTTCCATATTAGAAGTAGATGGTAACTTTGATAACCTCGAAGAAATGATTTACGTTGAAGGACATCTCAGCAATACTTCTACTAAATACTATGGTGAAATGACCCATGCAATGATGAACCACCAAGATTATCCAGGTTCTAATAATGGTAGTGGATTGTTCCAAGTTTTAGTCGGTCTGAAAATGCGTGCCACTTATGAGCGTTTGACTTCTACAAATGTAGATGGAAAAGTAGCAGCAGCAGTTTCCTAATTATTAAGGGGCAAATTTTCTCAAGTCAATAGGGGTGAATGGCCATTTGCCCCTTAATTGTTTGTCATTTTTGAGGATTTTTGAGAACTTTGGGCCAGAAAAAGTAGAAATTTCTCTCGAAATATTACAAACTATTAAGGAAATAATGAGAAAGTGAACAAAATGCCTCAAAATACTTGCAAGAGGTAGTTATGTTAGAAGGCATAAGTCCTTTCTATCACTAACTCATTTTTTAAAGTCCGGTCAGAAATTCTACATTCTTTTCTTTTGTCAAAAAAGAATGTCAGAATGAAAGCCATAATAAAAAAAATACAGGGGGACGACATGACCTCTGTGTGAAAAACGATTTCAATATAATATATTGAGTCGAAGAATCTGATGTTGTTCACTATGGACAACGTTGGGAATATGTCAAACAACCTTTTACCTTAACTCTGTGGGAATCAAACATGAGTATTGTTACTAAATCAATTGTTAATGCAGATGCTGAGGCTCGTTATTTGAGTCCCGGTGAATTAGACCGAATCAAATCTTTTGTTACTACTGGAGCGCGTCGTGTGAAGATTGCTCAAATTATGAGTGAATCTCGCGAGCGAATCATTAAGGAAGCTGGTAATCAACTATTCCAAAAGCGTCCTGATGTTGTTTCTCCAGGTGGTAATGCTTACGGTGAAGAAATGACTGCTACTTGCTTACGCGACCTTGATTATTATTTACGTCTAATTTCTTACGGTATCGTAGCTGGTGATGTTACTCCTATTGAGGAGATTGGACTTGTAGGTGTTCGTGAAATGTACAAGTCTTTAGGAACTCCTATTGAAGCTGTAGCTGAAGGTGTTCGTTGCATGAAGAATGTAGCTGCTAGTCTTTTAACTGGTGAAGATGCTGCCGAAGCTGCTACTTACTTTGACTATGTTATCGGTGTTATGGGTTAAGGCTAAATATTTTTTGGGTGTTAGATAAAATTTGATGAGACTAGAAGGTTTTAATAATTTAGAACTTTGTCAAATATCAAGTTTAAATCTATGATTTAACATCTAAAGCTATTGCCTTTACTTATCCAATAATTTTCAAGATTCAGCAATTTTTAAGGAAATCAATCAAAAATGCAAGACGCAATTACTGCCGTAATCAATTCTTCTGACGTTCAAGGTAAATACCTTGATGCTAGCGCTCTAGACAAACTCAGTGCTTACTTTGCTACAGGTGAACTAAGAGTTGGAGCTGCAACTGCTATTAGTGCTAATGCTGCAACTATTGTTAAAGAAGCTGTAGCTAAGGCTCTACTTTATTCTGATATTACTCGTCCTGGTGGTAATATGTACACTACTCGTCGTTATGCTGCTTGCATCCGCGACTTAGATTATTATCTCCGTTATGCTACCTATGCAATGTTAGCAGGCGATGCTTCTATCTTAGATGAGCGCGTATTAAATGGTTTGAAAGAAACTTACAATTCTTTAGGTGTACCTATCGGTGCAACTGTACAAGCTATCCAAGCAATGAAGGAAGTTACTGCTGGTTTAGTTGGCCCTGATGCTGGTAAGGAAATGGGTGTTTACTTCGACTACATCTGCTCCGGTTTAAGCTAATTTGGCAATCAGTAACAAGAGAATAAAAGAGTAAGTTTTCTCTTTTGTTTGAACTGATTTTGTATTTCGAGGCCAGGGAAACCGAGAGTGAGTGTTAGATTACCAAGGGCTTATTGAATAAATTTAATTGATAAGTTTTAGTGAACTAGCATTGATTCTACGGCTCCCGGCCTTAGAAATTTTTTAATTTGAGATTTGAAACTAAAGCGATCGCGCAATTAAATAATTTAGATTTTAAGTTACGGTAGGGAACAGGGAAGACTTAACTGGGAACAGGGAAGAGGGGAAACTTTCAAATGTTGGGTTTCACTATAATACTCTTTGCTTTTTTAGTTAACTTGATTCTGTGAATATAACAACTTTTATAACACTACCAAAATTGCTTAATAATTAAATTCAACTGTTTGGTTTAAATTTTTTACAAAGCACTTCAGTAAAATCCTCATCAATATTTAGGAGAAATTTGTAACATGAGAATGTTTAAGATTACTGCTTGCGTTCCTAGTCAAACTCGGATTCGTACTCAACGAGAATTACAAAATACTTTCTTTACTAAGCTTGTTCCTTATGATAGCTGGTTCCGGGAACAGCAAAGAATTATGAAAATGGGTGGTAAGATTGTTAAGGTAGAGTTGGCTACTGGTAAGCAAGGTGTAAATACTGGGTTATTATAAAATTAGAATTTTCAAACATAGTCATTCGATAGAGGTCTTATTGGCCTCTTTTTTTATATGTTTTTTAGGGAGTAGGGAATCTGAGGACTGAATGCTGACCAGCTAATTTTATAGGACTTACGCAAAGAAACCCGGTACGAGCGTAGAAACCGGGTTTCTGGGTTCAGTTTAAACCAGGAGATTTTGTTGATAAATCCAGTTTCTGCGTAAGTCCTGTTTGAGTTATTGACTAACTGATTTGCGACCTAATACTAAAAAAGTAGTACCATTATTCCAAATTCCTTCTGGTGTAGTGAACTTTTCTAATTCTAGTTCAAATTCAGCTTTCATTTGTTCTATTTTTTCTGTAGAAAGTTTTGTAAATGGATGAGGATTATTATTTACTGGAGAAGGATAATAAACTAAATTCCACTTTTTTTTCGCCTCTTCTAAACTGCGATAACTACCATGAGTTTCTGTTTTAACAAAAATTACTTCTAAGTTTGCCTGTCTCAATAAATTATCGTATTTTTCAATGGTATTGACTGTATTTGATAATTGGAAAAAATCAATATTTATGCCATGATTTTCCAAAATTTTTTTCAAAACAATTATATTTGTAAAACCTGTTTCAGCTATACTATGAAGACCGATGAAACCTCCAGGTTTGAGAAATTTTGACCACAAACGTAAAGTAGCTTCTTTATTTATCATTAGGGGAAAAGCATTAGCACACAAGATCAGATCGAAACTGTTATCTGGAAAGTTTATATTTTCTCCATCTGCTAACTGAAATTCAATATTTTTGAGTTTTAATGCTGTAGCTTTTTCTCTAGCTTTTTCAATCATTTTAGTAGAAATATCTACCCCCACAACTAAACCAGAATTACCTAATAATTGAGCAACTTCAATAGCGACATGACCTGTTCCAGTGGCAATATCTAAAACTTGATTTCCTGGTTTAATTTCTACAGATTCAACTAAACGATGGGTAATTTGCGGAAGCCATTGATTTTGGTCGTAATTTTGGCTGCGATCGTTGTCATAAACTTCAGCTAATTTTTGTTTGTATGGATCTAGTTTTAGTTTCATATTTAAGGAAGAAGGAGGAAGGAAGAAGGAGGAAGGAAGAAGGAGGAAGATAAGAACATGAGTCTATAGACTTATATCTTCATTAATAGATAATGAATAGTAAATATTTGTAACACAAGCATCCTGCTTGTAACAGCCGAGAAGGCTGTGTTACTGTAACACAAGCATCCTGCTTGTAACAGCCTGGAAGGCTGTGTTACACTAGATAGAAATTAATCCTCAAAAGTGCCGTAATATGTAAGTTGCATTTTTTCAAACTCTATGTTAGAAGATAATTACCTTATCTCTAATAATTAAAACTTTTATTAGTTAAATTTCTAAAAAAAATTTAGAATATTTTTATTATCTATAATTTGCACTATAAACGATTAAATCTCTATGAAATATTCCGCGTCTACATCTACTAAAAAATCATTAAAAGCTAAACAAAATAAAGCTGAAAATTCACACTCTGCTAATGAAGATTACAGTCAAATTGAGATTAGCAAACTGTCAGAAATGATGCAGCGTTATGTAGAAGTTAAACATCAATATCCCCACGCTCTTTTGCTGTTTCGAGTAGGTGATTTTTTTGAATGTTTTTTTCAGGATGCTGTCACGATCGCTCAAGAATTAGAATTAGTGCAAACGAGTAAACACGCTGGTAAGGAAGTTGGTAGAGTGCCGATGACTGGAGTACCTCATCATGCGGTGGAAAGATATGCAGCGATGTTGGTTGAAAAAGGTTATCCAGTGGTAGTTTGCGATCAAGTAGAAGATTCTGCTATTGCTGCTAAAGAAAACCGTCAAGTGAAGCGGGAAATTACTCGTATTCTCACACCGGGTACTTTGACTGACGACGGAATGTTGAAACCTCGCTACAATAATTATTTGGCAGCAGTAGTGGTTGCCAAAAATTATTGGGGTCTTGCTTACACTGATATTTCTACGGGGGAGTTTCTGACTACGCAAACCCAAGGTTTCGACTTACTTACTCAAGAGTTAATGCGTTTGCAACCGTCGGAAGTATTATTTCCTACTAACGCACCGGATATTGGTTGCATGTTACGACCTGGGGAAAAGTCAGAACATTTGCCAGAATTTTTGCCTAATTCTTTTTGTTATTCCCTGCGTCCGCAACAACCTTTTACTTTGGGGGAAGCAAAGGAAAGACTTTTACTAAAATTTCAACTGACATCTCTGGAAGGTATTGGTTGTGAACATATTCCTCTGGGGGTGCGAGCAGCGGGGGGGTTGTTGGAATATTTGGAGGAAACTCAAAAGGAAAATCAAGTTCCTCTGCAACGTTTGCGTAGTTATACTTTGGCAGATTTTTTGATTCTCGATCACCAGACTCGCCGGAATTTGGAAATTACGCAAACGGTGAGAGATGGTAGTTATCATGGTTCGTTGTTATCGGCGATCGATAAGACTAGCACTGCGATGGGGGGTCGTGCTTTGCGACGGTGGTTGTTGCAACCACTTTTGAGTTTAAAGGGTATTCGTGCTAGACATGATACTATTGATGAATTAATCAGTAATAATGATTTGCGTCAAGATATCCAAAGAATATTGCGACAAATTTATGATTTGGAACGTTTGACGGGGCGGACTGGTGCTGGTACTGCTAATGCTAGAGATTTAGTTTTTTTAGCTGATTCTTTGACGAAACTTCCGAAACTTTCTACTTTAGCATCTGAGGGTAATTCTCCTTATTTAAAAGTATTGCAAAGTCTACCTCCTATTTTACCAAAGTTGGGGGATAAAATTCATAGTTTTTTAGTTGAATCTCCTCCTCAACATTTAAAGGAAGGTGGGTTGATTCGTGCTGGTGTAAATGTTCAATTAGATGAAATGAAGGAGTTAGCTGAAGAGGACCAAAAATGGATTGCTAATTTGGAAGTTACGGAGAGAGAAAGAACGGGAATTGCTAATTTAAAGGTTGGTTATAATAAGGCTTTTGGTTATTATATTAGTATTTCTAAATCGAAGGCAAATTTGGCTCCGGATGATTATACTCGGAAGCAAACTTTGACGAATGAGGAGCGTTATATTACTGAGGAATTAAAGGAAAGAGAGGTGAGAATTTTAACGGCGCGGGATGATTTGAATCAGTTGGAATATGATATTTTTGTTGCTTTGAGAAATGAGGTTGGAGAATACGCTGAGGAGATTAGAAATATTTCTAGAGCAGTAGCTGCTATTGATGTTTTGGCTGGTTTGGCAGAGGTGGCAATTTATCAAAATTATGTTCGTCCGGCGATGGTTGATAGTAGAGAATTGAAAATTATTGAGGGTAGGCATCCGGTGGTAGAGAAGTATTTACCTGCTGGTTTTTTTGTGCCGAATACTACTATTTTAGGAAGTGGAAATTTAGAGGAAAATGATGGGGGAATTAATGCTCATTCTGCACCGGATTTAATAATATTAACTGGTCCGAATGCTAGTGGAAAAAGTTGTTATTTACGGCAGGTAGGATTGATTCAATTAATGGCACAAACTGGGAGTTTTGTTCCGGCGAGTTCTGCTGTTTTAGGGGTGAGTGATCGGATATTTACTCGTGTAGGAGCTGTGGATGATTTAGCAACTGGTCAATCTACTTTTATGGTGGAGATGAATGAGACGGCAAATATATTGAATCATGCTACGGAAAAGTCTTTAGTTTTGTTGGATGAAATTGGTAGAGGAACGGCAACTTTTGATGGAATTTCTATTGCTTGGTCTGTGGCGGAGTATTTGGCAACGGAAATAAAATCTCGGACAATTTTTGCTACTCATTATCACGAGTTAAATGAACTTTCTTCGATTTTGGATAATGTGGCAAATTATCAGGTAACGGTGAAGGAGTTGCCGGATAAGATTGTTTTTTTGCATCAAGTACAACCAGGGGGAGCGGATAAGTCTTATGGTATTGAAGCGGGGAGGTTAGCGGGTTTGCCGGATTCGGTTATTGCGCGAGCGAGACAGGTAATGGGGGAGATTGAGAAGCATAGTAAGATAGCTCTTGGTTTAAGGAAGGGTGTTGAGAAAAAGGAGGAGGAAGAGGTGGTAGAGGAGGTGAAAGAAGAGGTGAAAGAGGAGGTGATAACTTTGGAGCAGTTAGATATTTTTAGTGAGGAGTTTGGGGATAGTTTATTGTGAGGGAATAGCTCGCAGGGGTTATGGCACGGATATACGGATTAACAGTTGAGAAAATTATGGGTAAGTTGAAGTTAATGAAGACCTCTCCCCCGACCCCTCTCCTGCAAGGAGAGGGGAGAATCTTTCCCCCCCTTCCCTCGCAGGGAAGGGGGTTGGGGGGTTAGGTTTTTTCACCTATTAACACTTGAGAAATTTCTGGGTAAGTTGGAGTTAATAAAGACCTCTCCCCCAACCCCTCTCCTGCAAGGAGAGGGGAGAATCTTTCCCCCCCTTCCCTCGCAGGGAAGGGGGTTGGGGGGTTAGGTTTTTTCACCTATTAACACTTGAGAAATTTCTGGGTAAGTTGGAGTTAATAAA